>JAJYFF010000067.1 GCA_021785405.1 Pseudomonadota bacterium
TGTCTTCGTTGGCAACTATGAGTTTGCAAGTCAGTTTAACGAGGTAACCTGCACCTCGGTACGCACCTGGAGTTTCAGCACCCCTGTCGAAACCGGTCGGCCCCGAACAACGCCGTCAGCTTAACGGTTAACGGCGCACATTGCGACTATCGGGTCGCGCACCGCGCCATTCAATGGGGCGCCGGGGGGGGCAGAGGCCGCCGGCGGGCCGCCACGGCCCGCCGCACCGGCGTCGCGGTCTACCGGCGCATCGCCTTCATGATCCGGCCCTTGTCGCGCTGCCAGTCGCGATCCTTCTCGGTCGCCCGCTTGTCGTGCTGTTTCTTGCCCTTCGCGAGGCCGATCGCGAGCTTCGCACGACCGTTCTTCCAGTAGAGCTCGAGCGGCACCAGCGTGTAACCGCGACGCTCCACCGCGCCGACGAGGTGATCGAGCTCGCGGCGGCTCAGCAGGAGCTTGCGCGTGCGGGTCGGATCCGCCAGGACGTGGGTCGACGCCGAGGTGAGCGGCGACAGGTGCGCGCCGAACAGGAAGGCTTCGCCGTCCTTGAGGTACACGTAGGCTTCGGCGATCTGCGCCTTGCCGGCCCGCAGGCTCTTGACCTCCCAGCCGAGCAACGCGATGCCCGCCTCGTAGCGCTCTTCGATGAAATAATCGAAGCGGGCCTTGCGGTTCACGGCGATCGGCGGGAGTTTCTCCTCAGTTTTCATGCGCTTGCCAAGTCTACCGGCTGCCGCGTTGTCGCGCCCGGGCTTTTGCCGGAGAATAACGCGTCGCGACGATCGAGCGCAGCGGAGGAACGATTGAAGGTTGTCGAACGCAGTTCGACCGTGCCGTACACGGCGCGGCAGATGTACGACCTGGTCAGCGACGTCGATCGTTATCCGCAATTCCTCCCGTGGTGCACGGCGGCGCACGTCGAACCGGCCGCACCGGGCGAGGTGCTGGCGTCGATCAGCATCGCGCGGGGCGTGCTGCGGACGGAGTTCACGACCCGCAACGCCTTGAAGCCGGGCGAGGAGATCGTGATGCGGCTCGTCCGCGGTCCCTTCCGCCGCCTGACCGGGCACTGGCGCTTCGACCCGCTCGCCGCCGGCGGCTCGCGCGTGAGCTTTCGCGTGGAATTCGAGTTCCGGAGTTTGCTGATGTCGGCGGCGCTGAACCCCGTGTTCGAGGCGCTGTGCGCGACGATCGTCGAAGCGTTCGTCGCGCGCGCGCGCGACGTGTATTCGGTGCGGCCAGCCCTCGCGGATCGATGTTGATCGAGGTCGTGGTCGCCGAGGCGGGCCACGCGATGGTGCAATCCTACGCGATCGGCGCCCCCGCGACGGTCGGCGACGCGCTCGCACGCGCGATGGCCGATCCCGCGTTCGCCGGCGTGGACTTCACCGCCGCGGTGGGCGTGTTCGGCAGGATCGTGCGCGCCGATGCGCCGCTGCGCGACGGCGATCGCGTCGAGATCTACCGTCCGCTGCGCGAGGATCCGAAGAGCGCGCGCCGGCGGCGCGCCGCCGCCGCTAGTAGATCCGCCCGTTCTTGATCTTCGCGAGCCGCCGCTCCTGCGCGGCGGCGACCGCGTCCGAGGGCTTGACGATCTTGGTGACCTTGTCGCCGTCGAAGAACACCGTGACCCGCCGCTCGTCGACGTGTTCGCTGTGCCCGACCTTGAAGTAATAGACGTAGTCCCAGCGCGAGCGATCGAACAGGTTCGTCGCGAGCGGCGTGCCGAGCAGGTAGCGAACCTGGCTGCGCGTCATGCCGGGTTTGATCTGATTCACGGCCGCTTGGTCGAGGTAGTTGCCCTGCTGGATGTTGATCCGATAGACGCAGGCCGTCGTCAGCGACAGCAGGCAAACGGCGATGGCGGCGCGAACGAGATGTCTCTTCAAGGTAGTATGCGGTCCGCAAATGGTTGATAATCGGGCGTCGATCATACCGGATGAGGCGATATGGCGCAGCGGCAGAAATCGAATCCCTCGACCGAGACCTCCGGGCTACGCAATGCGGGCCTGAAGGTCACCGTCCCGCGGCTGAAGATCCTCGACATCCTTGCGGAGGGTTCTCCCCGCCACATGAGTGCGGAGGACATCTACAAGAAGCTGCTCGAGGCGAACCAGGACATCGGGCTCGCGACCGTCTATCGGGTGCTCACCCAGTTCGAAGCGGCCGGTCTCGTCACTCGCCATCACTTCGAGGGCGGTACCGCGGTCTTCGAGCTCAACCAGGGCGCTCACCACGATCACATCCTCTGTATCGACTGCGGGCGCGTCGAGGAGTTCGTCGACGGCGGCATCGAGGAGCGGCAACAGGCGGTCGCGAAGCGGATGGGCTTCGAGATCCGCGACCACTCGTTGACGCTCTACGGGCACTGCCGCAAGCCCAACTGCCCGCACCAGAAGCACCGCTGAGGCTTCAGCGGGCGGGGCGCGAGCGTTTCGACGGCCGCGTCGGCGCCGCGTCGGCGCCGCGGCCGAGCATTTCCCGGGCATGGGCCCGGGCTTGCGCGCTGACGTCGACGCCGCCCAGCATGCGCGCGATTTCCTCCACGCGACCGGCCTCGTCCAAGCGCTCGATCCGGGCGCGGGTCGAGCCGCCGTTCGTCTCCTTCGCGACCCGCCATTGCGCGTGCGCCTGCGAGGCGACTTGCGGCAGATGGGTCACGCACAGCACCTGACCGGATTGCGCGAGCGCGCGCAACTGCCGTCCGACGATCTCGGCCGTCGCGCCGCCGACGCCGGTGTCGACCTCGTCGAACACCAGGCACGCGGTGCGGGTGCGGGCGGCCGCCGCCACCTGGATCGCAAGCCCGATCCGCGACAGCTCGCCACCGGAGGCGACCCGTGCGATCGGTCGCGCGCTCTGCCCGGGATTCGCGGCGACCAGGAAGTCCACCGTGTCCTGACCGTGGGCCGCGCAGGATTGCGGGTCCGTGACGACCGCGATCTCGAAGCGGCCACCCGGCATCCCGAGCGACTGCATCAGCGCGGTGATGCGCTTCGCGAGATCGGCGGCGCCCGCGCGGCGCGCGGCGCTCAGTTCGGCCGCGGTCGCGCGGTACTGCGTCAAGAGCGCCGCGCAGCGCTCCTCGAGCTGGGCGAGATCGCTGACGGCGCTCTCGACCCCGTCGAGTTCGTGCGCGAGCGCGGCCGCGCGGGCGGGCAGCTCCTCGGGCCGCACGCGGTGCTTGCGGGCGAGCCCCTCGAGCGCGGCCGCACGGCGCTCGATCTCCTCGATCCGCGCGGGATCGACGTCGAGCGCTTCGAGGTAGCGGCGCAAGGTGTCGGCCGATTCGCGCAATTCGATCGCGACGCTCTCGAGCAGCCGGGCGACGGCCTGCAGGTCGGGATCGGTCGCGGTCGCGGAGCGCAGCGCCGCCTGGGCGCGCGCGACCTGATCGTGCGCGCTGCCGTCTTCGCCGTCGTAGCACGACGCGAGCGCCGCGCGGGCGGCTTCCGCGAGCCGGCCCCGGTCGGCGATCCGCTTGCGGTCGACGAACAGCGCGGCGATGTCCGTGACGCCGTTCAGCGCGTCGCGCAGTTCGGCGATCTCGAAGCGCAGCAATTCGCGGCGGGCGTCGGCGTTCGCGGCCGCGGTGCGGCGCGCATCGAGCTCGCGCTCGCCGTCGCGCACGCTCGAGTGGAGCGCCGCGGCGCGCGCCGCGATCGCGGTCGCGGCGGCGTGCTCGTCGAGCAGCGAACGCTGGGCGTCGCGCGCGACGAGCTGCTGGAATTCCTGCTGTCCGTGCACGTCGATCAACAGATCGGCGAACTGGCGCATCGACTGCAGCGGCACCGCCTGCCCGTTCAAGTAGGCGCGCGAGCGCCCGTCGGCGCCGACCACGCGCCGGGCGAGCACCTCGCCGTCGTGCGCGATCGACTGTTCCTCGAGCCACGCGAGCGCCGCCGGGGGCAGCGCGGCGAAGGTCGCCGCGACCTCGGCGCGCTCGGCACCCTCGCGCACGACGTCGCCGGAAGCGCGGCCGCCGGCGATCATGGACAGCGCGTCGACGACGATCGACTTGCCGGCCCCGGTCTCGCCGGTGAGCGCGGTCATGCCGGCGTCGATCGCGAGTTGCGCCTCCTCGACGATCACGAAGTCGCGCAGGTGCAGGTCCGTGAGCACGGCGCGCCCCTTCAGTCGCGAGGGTCTTCGTCGAAGCCGCCGCGCCCCCAGTGCAGCTTCGAGCGCAACAGGCGGTAATAATCGTAGCCCGGCGGATGCAGCAGGGTGATCGCGCTGGCGGAGCCTTCGACGGTGAGCCGATCCCCGGGCCGCAGGTCGCCGAGCGCGCCGCCGTCGCAGGTGACCTGGGCGGCCGCGGAGGCGCGCTCGGTGAGCTGAATCGAGATCCGGCTGCCGGCTCGCACCACGATCGGTCGATCACTCAGGGTGTGCGGGCTGATCGGCGCGAGCACCCAGACGTCGAGATCGGGTTCGACGATCGGGCCGCCGCAGGACAGCGCGTAGGCGGTCGATCCGGTCGCGGTCGCGATCACGATGCCGTCGCCGCCGTGGGAGTTCACGAACCGCCCGTCGATCGAGGTCTCGAAGTCCAGCAGGTGACCGGTCGCGCGCTTGTTCACGACGACGTCGTTCAACGCGAGCGCGGTCACGGTCGTGCCATCGCTGCGCTCGAGACGGGCCGCGGCGAGCGACCGGCGATCCTCGACGTAGCGGCCCTCGAGGACCGAGTCGACGTCCTCGAGCATCGACGCCGCGCTCACGTCCGTGAGGAATCCGAGGCGCCCGCGGTTCACGCCGAGCAGCGGCACCGGCCGCGACGCGACCAGACTCGCGGCGTAGAGCAGCGTGCCGTCGCCGCCGATCGCGATGATCAGGTCGGCCTCCGCGGCGAACCCGTCCGGCGCGCAGCGCACCACGCGGTTCGCCGGTAGTTCGATGCCGACGTCGGGTGCGACGAGCAGCCTGACGCCGCGCCGGCCGAGGTGTTCGGCGAGGCTCACCATGCAGTCGGCGACGCGCGCGTCGCGGGCGTTGCCAACCAGCGCGACGGACTGGAACGGGTACGGCATAAGCGGACCTCGTTGTAGCACGGCGACGCGGTGCGGGTCACGCGGCAAACGCGCGCCGATCGCCCGCCAATCGTCGGGCTTGACTTCGGACGGGCGGGGTCGTTAGGTTCGAGTACGATGACGACGAGCCGCAACCACCCGGAAGAAGGCGAGGAACCGCTGAGCGATCGCGCCCAGGTGCTGCTGAAGGCGCTGATCGAGAACTACATCCGCGACGGCCAGCCGGTCGGCTCGCGGACCTTGTCGCGCGACTCGGGCCTGAACCTGTCGTCGGCGACGATCCGCAACGTGATGGCGGATCTGGAGGCGCTCGGGTTCGTCGCGTCGCCGCACACCTCCGCCGGACGGATACCGACCCCGAAAGGCTACCGATTCTTCGTCGACACCCTCCTGAAGCTGCAGCCCCCGGAAAGCAATGCGGTGGAGCAGATCGAACGGCGCCTGGTCAAGGACGCCGAGTCGGGGCGGTCGCTGGTGCAGACGGCGTCGCAGATGCTCTCGAACGTCACCCACATGGCCGGCGTGGTCACGGTGCCCAACCCGAGCTACGTCGCGCTGACGCAGATCGAGTTCATCGCGTTGTCCGACCAGCGGGCGCTCGCGATCATGGTGATGAACGATCGGGAAGTGCAGAACCGGATCGTGCACCTCGACCGTCAGTACTCGGCCGAGGAACTGCGCCGGGCGGCGACCCATCTGAACGAGGCGTTCGCCGGTCGGACGCTCACCGAGGTGCGCTCGCTGCTGGTCGCGCAGCTCGAGGATACGCAGCAGCACATGAATCGGCTGATGCTCGATGCGATCCAGATGGCCCAGAAGGTGTTCGAGCCGCAGGAGTCGCCGAACGTCGAGTGCGTGTTCGCCGGCGAGACGAACCTGCTGGATTTCGCCGAATTGTCGAACGTCGAACGCCTGCGTCGCGTGTTCGACGCGTTCAACGAGAAACACGCGATCCTGCGCCTGCTGGACGGCTGCCTGCACGGCGAGGGGATCCAGATCTTCATCGGCCAGGAGTCCGGCTACCGGATCCTCGACGACATCAGCGTCGTCGCCGCGCCCTATCGCGTCGACAATCGAGTCATCGGCGTGCTCGGGATCATCGGCCCGACCCGGATGGCGTACGAGCGCGTGATCCCGATCGTCGACGTGACCGCGAAGCTGCTCGGCTCCGCCTTGAATTCCCGCAAATAGGCCCCAAATCGGCCGCGTAGGGGCGTGTCCCGAGGGCACGCTCGTCCCAGGACCCATCTGCGAGGAACCGGTGATCGTGAACGACCCCAAGCAATCCGAGGCGCAGGCTCCGGCCGATTCGCCGCCCGAGGCGCCGGCTGCCGGCGCGACCGACGCAGCGCTCGTCGCCGCCCAGGCAAAGGCCGAGGAGAACTGGAACCACTATCTGCGCGCGGTCGCGGAAATGGAGAATTTCCGCAAGCGTTCCGAGCGCGAACTCGAGAATGCGCGCAAGTTCGCGGTGGAACGGTTCGCGCAGGATCTCGTGACGGTCGCCGATGCGCTGGAAGCCGCGACCAGCGCGGCCGCCGGCGGCGGCGCGGCCGCCCATCTCGAGGGAATCCAGGCGACCTTGCGGCAACTGTATCGCGCGTTCGAGAAGGCCGGGATCCAGGTGATCGACCCGGCCGGGCAGTCGTTCGATCCCGCCTGGCACGAAGCGATGGTCGCGCTCGACAGCGATGCGGCGCCGCCGAACACCGTGCTCGAGGTGGTCCAAAAGGGGTACTCGCTGAACGGACGGCTGCTGCGTCCCGCGCGGGTCGTCGTCAGCCGCAGCGCCGAGGCGGGCGCCGCCGGGCAGCGGCCGAATTGACGGGCAGGGATCGAGGATTGAAATGAGCGGCGAAATCCCCAGTTAGAGCCGCAGGCATCCGCATTCTTTCAGAGGATTACAACATGGCGAAATTGATTGGCATCGATCTCGGTACGACCAATTCCTGCGTCGCGATCATGGAGGCAGGCAAGCCGAAGGTCATCGAGAACAGCGAAGGCGACCGGACGACGCCGTCGATCGTCGCCTTCACGAAGGACGGCGAGGTGCTGGTCGGGCAGTCGGCCAAGCGCCAGGCGGTCACGAATCCCCAGAACACGCTGGCCGCGGTGAAGCGCCTGATCGGTCGCAAGTTCACCGACGACGTCGTGAAGAAGGACATGAGCATGGTGTCCTACAACATCGTCAAGGCGGACAACGGTGACGCCTGGGTCGAGGTGCAGGGCAAGAAGATGGCGCCGCCGGAGGTGTCCGCGCGGGTCCTGATGAAGATGAAGAAGACCGCCGAGGACTACCTGGGCGAGACCGTCACCGACGCCGTGATCACGGTGCCGGCCTACTTCAACGATTCGCAGCGCCAGGCGACGAAGGACGCCGGCCGGATCGCCGGGCTCAACGTCAAGCGGATCATCAACGAGCCGACCGCGGCGGCGCTCGCCTATGGGCTCGACAAGTCGGGCGGTGACCGCAAGATCGCGGTGTACGACCTCGGCGGCGGCACCTTCGACATCTCGGTGATCGAGATCGCCGAGGTCGACGGCGAGCGGCAGTTCGAGGTGCTGTCGACGAACGGCGATACGTTCCTCGGCGGCGAGGACTTCGACCTGCGCGTGCTCAATTACATCGCCGACGAATTCAAGAAGGAGAGCGGCATCGACGTGCGCCGCGATCCGCTCGCGATGCAGCGGCTGAAGGAAGCCGCCGAGAAGGCGAAGATCGAGCTGTCCTCCAGCCAGCAGACCGAGATCAACCTGCCGTACATCACCGCGGACCAGTCGGGGCCGAAGCACCTCAACCTGAAGCTGACCCGTGCGAAGCTCGAGTCGCTGGTCGAGGACCTCGTGCAGAAGACGATCGGTCCGTGTCGGACCGCGCTGAAGGATGCCGGCCTGTCGATCGGCGAGATCAGCGAAGTGATCCTGGTCGGCGGCCAGACCCGCATGCCGATGGTGCAGAAGGCGGTGAAGGACCTGTTCGGCAAGGAGCCGCGCAAGGACGTGAACCCGGACGAGGCGGTCGCGGTCGGCGCGGCGATCCAGGGCGGCGTGCTCGCCGGCGACGTCAAGGACGTGCTGTTGCTCGACGTGACGCCGTTGTCCCTGGGCATCGAGACGCTCGGCGGCGTGATGACCAAGGTCATCGAGAAGAACACGACGATCCCGACGAAGGCGACGCAGACGTTCTCGACGGCCGACGACAATCAGACCGGCGTCACGATCCACGTGCTCCAGGGCGAGCGCGAGCGCTCGGTCGACAACAAGTCGCTCGGGCGCTTCGACCTCACCGACATCCCGCCGCAACCGCGCGGCATGCCGCAGATCGAAGTCACGTTCGACATCGACGCGAACGGCATCCTGAACGTGTCGGCGAAGGACGTGAAGACCGGCAAGGAACAGCGTATCGTGATCAAGGCGTCGAGCGGCTTGTCCGAGGCCGAGATCAAGCGGATGGTCTCCGATGCGGAGGCGCACGCGGAAGAGGACAAGAAGTTCCGCGAACTGGTCACCGCGCGCAACAAGGCGGATGCGACCGTGCACGCGGTCGAGAAGGCGATCCGCGATGCGGGGGACAAGCTCAGCGAGGACGACAAGCGGCCGGCGAACGACGCGATCGCGGCCGTGAAGACCGCGATCGCCGGCGACGACCGGGAGGAGATCGAGCGCAAGACCCAGGCGCTCGAGCAGGCGTCGGTCACGATCCTGCAGAAGAGCCAAGAGCAAGCCGCGGGCGGCGGGACCGCCGGCGGGTCCGACGCGAAGAAGGACGACGTGCTCGACGCGGAGTTCGAGGAAGTCAAGGACAACGACCGTAAGAAGGCCTGAGGATTCCGCGCGACGCGGATGCTCGGGTGAGCCGCCGGCGCTGTTGCGCCGGCGGCGCCGTTTTCGTGGGTGAGTGATGGCGAAACAGGACTATTACCAGATCCTCGAAGTATCGCGGTCCGCGACCGAGGCCGAGATCAAGAAGGCCTATCGGCGCCTCGCGATGAAGTATCACCCGGATCGCAATCCGAACGATCCGCAAGCCGAGCATCGATTCAAGGAGGCGAAGGAAGCCTACGAGATCCTCGCCGATCCGCAGAAGCGGGCGACGTACGACCAGTTCGGCCACGCGGGCTTGCAGTCCGGGCACGGCGGCTCGGGCGGTTTCGGCGGCGTCGGCGACGTGTTCGGCGACATCTTCGGCGAGATGTTCGGCGACATCTTCTCCGGCGGCCAGCGCGGGCGGTCGCAGGTGTTCCGCGGCGCGGACCTGCGCTACGAGCTCGAACTGGACCTGGAACAGGCGGTGTTCGGCACGGAGACGACGATCCGGATCCCGGCGCTCGTCGAGTGTCACAGTTGCGGCGGCAGCGGCGCGGCGAAGGGTTCGCAGCCGAAGACCTGCGATACCTGCGGCGGCCACGGCCAGGTCCGCGTGCAGCAGTCGGTGTTCACGATCCAGCAGCCGTGCCCGCGCTGCAAAGGCCGCGGCAAGATCGTGACCAATCCCTGCGACAGTTGCCTCGGCCAAGGCCGGATCCGCGAGGAGAAGTCGCTGGCGGTCAAGATCCCGGCGGGGGTCGACTCGGGCGATCGGATCCGCTTGAGCGGCGAGGGCGAGGCGGGCCGCAACGGCGGTCCCTCCGGCGACCTGTACGTCGAGATCCACGTCCGCGAACATCCGATCTTCCAGCGCGACGGCAACAACCTGTCCTGCGAGGTGCCGGTCAGCTTCACGACGGCGGCGCTCGGCGGATCGGTCAGCGTCCCGACGCTCGATGCGGACGTCGTGCTGAAGATTCCCGCGGAAACGCAATCCGGGCGCGTGTTCCGGCTGCGCTCCAAGGGCGTGACGCCGGTGCGCGGCGGGGCGACCGGGGACCTGTATTGCCGCGTGGTCGTCGAGACGCCGGTCGATCTGAACCAGGAGCAGAAGGACTTGTTGCGGCGCTTCGAGGCTACCTTGCAGCACGGGAGCCAGAAGCCTCGCGAGAAGTCGTTCTTCGACGGCGTGAAGAAGTTCTTCACCGGCGCGCTCAACTAGGCCCGCGCGATGCATCGTCTGACCGTGTTCGGCGCGACCGGGCGGATGGGCCAGGCGGTGCTGCGGGCGGTGCGCGAATGCGGCGACTTCGCGGTCGCGGGCGCGGTCGCGTCCGCGGGCAGCGCGGCGCTTGGGCGTGACGCCGTGCTCGAGGGTCCGCCCTGCGGAGTCCGCGTGAGCGCGGATGCGGCGGCGGCGCTCGGCGGCGCGGCGGTCGCGCTCGACTTCAGCGCCCCCACGGCGGTCGCGGCGCATGCGCTCGCCTGTGCGGCGGCGGGCGTGCCGCTCGTCGTCGGCACCACCGGTCTCGATCCGCGCACCGTGGAGGGGCTGCACGCAGCGGCGGCGCGAATCGCGCTGCTGCTGGCGCCGAACACCAGCATCGGCGTGAACCTGCTCGAGCGACTCGCGGTGATCGCGGCGCGCGGCCTCGGCCCGGCGTTCGACGTCGAGATCCTCGAAGCCCACCATCGGGCGAAGCGCGACGCGCCGTCGGGCACCGCGGTACGGCTCGGCGAAGCGATCGCGGCGGCCAAAGGCGAGCGGCTCGCCGAACAGGCGTTGTACGAGCGACACGGCGACGTGGGGCCGCGGCCGGATGGCGGGATCGGGTTCGCGGTGCTGCGCGGTGGCGACATCGTCGGCGAGCACACGGTGCTGTTCGCGGGCGACGGCGAGCGGATCGAACTCACGCACCGTGCGACCGATCGGATGATCTTCGCGCGCGGTGCGCTGCGGGCCGCGGCGTGGCTCGTCGGCCGCGCCCCGGGGCTCTATCGCATGCAGGACGTGCTCGGACTCTGACAGACGGGCATGGACAGGCGAGGCCGGCGCCGCTAATATTCGCGCCCGGTATCCGTGGGCTGGAAAACGATCGAAGCGGGAGGCGGTTCCAAGTGAGCACCTCCCGCTTTGCACATCTGCGCGCGCTCGATGCGCGAAGCGAGGACACCGGAGTGATGACGCCTGCCGTGCTAGCACTCGAAGATGGCACCGTTTTCCGTGGCATTTCCGTCGGCGCAAGGGGGAATACCACCGGCGAGGTGGTTTTCAACACGGCGATGACGGGCTATCAGGAAATCCTCACCGACCCGTCCTACTGTCGCCAGATCGTCACCCTCACCTATCCACACGTCGGCAACACCGGCGCGACCCCGGAAGATCTCGAGTCCTCGGCGATCTACGCCGCCGGTCTCGTGATCCGCGATCTCCCGGTGCTGCACTCGAACTGGCGCGCGACCGAGTCGCTGGCCGAGTTCCTGACCCGTTCCAAGGTCGTCGCCATCGCCGAGATCGACACGCGCAAGCTCACGCGGCGGCTGCGCGAGCGCGGCGCCCAAGCCGGCTGCATCATGACCGGGGAGAACATCGACGAGGCCGATGCGGTGCGGGCGGCTCGCAAGTTCCCCGGGCTGAAGGGCATGGATCTCGCGAAGGTCGTGACGACCCGTCGCAGCTACCAGTGGAACGACGGCGTGGTCTGGCGGGCGGAGCCGCGCACACCGCGTCCGCAGAATCGCTTGCACGTGGTCGCCTACGATTTCGGAATCAAACGCAACATCCTGCGGTTGCTCGCGGAGCACGGTTGCCGGGTCACGGTCGTCCCGGCACAAACATCGGCAGATCAAGCGCTTGAGATGAATCCTGATGGTATTTTCTTATCCAACGGCCCGGGCGATCCCGAGCCCTGCGATTACGCGATTCGCGCGATCCGCGGGTTCCTGCAGACCGACGTGCCGATCTTCGGGATCTGTCTCGGGCATCAACTGCTCGGGCTCGCGTGCGGCGCGCGGACCCTGAAGATGAAGTTCGGTCATCACGGCGCGAACCATCCGGTCCAGGAGCTCGAGTCGGGTCGGGTGTTCATTTCCAGCCAGAATCACGGCTTCGCGGTCGATGACAACGGCTTGCCCGGCGAACTGCGCGCGACCCATCGGTCGCTGTTCGACGGGTCGTTGCAGGGCATGGCCCACGTCGAGCGTCCCGCGTTCAGCTTTCAAGGGCATCCCGAGGCCAGTCCGGGTCCGCATGACATGCGGCCACTATTCGAGCACTTTATTCATCTTATGATCAATCGGTTACAAGGTAATTCTAAAGTTAAATCTCCTTCCAAGTCGCAGATCGCAGGGACCTGACGCGCGTGCCGAAGCGTAGCGACATCGACAGCA
>JAJYFF010000013.1 GCA_021785405.1 Pseudomonadota bacterium
CAGCAGCATAGACGGGGGCGCGCGACGTGCCGTGCGTCAGTTCACATTCCCGCAGACCCTCGGGCGGCGTGGTCAGAATTTGAGCAGCCTGCTCGTTCGGTCGAGCGTTCGATCGGGCCCGAGAGGGGCCGCCGCCGCATCCCGGTCGAGGCTCGCAAGATCGTGGCGACCACGGTCGGCGAGAATTCGCACCACTCGACCCCGATGCCGTTCGCGGTGCGCCGCACGATCCAGGCCGGTACGACGTGCTCGCCGATCCGGACGTCCCATCGAGCGAGCGCCGGCAGCGGCGCGGAGAGCCGCAATTTCGCGCCGCTCAGACTGAGGTCCTCGATCCGCGCCCGCACTGGCGCGAAGCCCGGTCGCTGCAATTCGACGGGCAGCGAGATCTCCTTGCGCGATCCCCACCGGTGTTCCATGTCGCCCCCCCTTCGGTGGTACGGCCGAAGTGCCGGGTGAACGATGGCACTCGCGGAACCGGCGTCGCATCCGGAATGATCCGTAGCGTCGCGCGGCGAACCGCGAGCGCGCCGGTCGCCGAAGCGTCGACGCGCGGTCAGCGGCGTCCGTTCGGCGGGGGCTTGTAGGCGGGCAGGATGGCGGTCGAGGTGAGATCGACCTCGGACTCGATCGATCGCCACAGCGTGGCGGCGTCGTGGCCGGCGGTCTGCACGATCTTACCCAGGGCGTCGACGACCGCGCGGTCGAACAGCCGGTCGCTCCCCTGCATGATCTCCTCGAGCGCGTACGCAGCGCCCCGCGCGGGGCGGTAGGGCCGATGATCGGTGATCGCCTCGAAGACGTCCGCGACCGCGACGATGCGGGCCTCGAGGATGATCGAGCCGCCCGACAGGCCCTCGGGATACCCCGACCCGTCGAGACGTTCGTGGTGCTGGCGAATGATCGAGTGCACCGGCCACGGCAGCGACACGTGATCGAGGATCGCGCAGCCCGATTGCACGTGGGTCTTCACCAGTGCGTACTCCTCGGCGGTCAGCCGCGCCGGCTTGGCGAGCAATTCGCTGGGAATCGCGATCTTGCCGACGTCGTGCACCAGCGCCCCGAGGTACAGGCCTTCCAGCTGATTGGCATCGAGGCCGAGTTGGCGTCCGATCGCGACGGAGAGCGTCGCGGTCAAGCGTTGATGGCGCGCCGTGTAGTGGTCGCGCTGTCCCGCGACCGCGCTGATCGCGTGAATCGTCTGGATCAGGGCATGACGGGTCGCGCGCAGCGCCTCTTCGAGTTGCCGCGTGGGATCAGTCCCGTGCTCGGTGCACATGTCCATCGACGCGACCCTTTAATGATATTGCAAATGACGATTCTGCTCCAATCCTACGCTGTTTCGGTCGGGAAGTGCCAGCGCGGCGAACGCGGCCACGGCGCGGCGATCGTCTGCGCGGATCGGCCGCGCCGCCCCTTTCCTTTAGGGATAGCCCCGATGCCCAGGCGCTGGGTTTCGAGTACGCTCGGATCCATGTCGATGCCAACTCGACTGGGCCTCGTCGCGGACGAGCCCGCGTCCGGGGCGCTGCGGCGACGGGTGCGGGCGCTGCAGCGTGCGCTCGACCGGCGCCTCGCGCGGCTGGCGCAGGGTATCGACGTACGCACGGTGCACGAGTCGCGGATCGCGGCACGGCGGCTGCGGGTCGTGTTGCACGGTTTCGCACGGGTGCTCGAGCCCGCGATCGCCCGACCCTACCACGACGCGGTCGCCGAGATCGCCGACGCGCTCGAGGACCTGCGCGACGCCGACGTCGCGGTCCAGCAGATCGAGGCGCTCGCCGACCGCGAGGCGCGCGGGTCGACGTCCGCCCATGCGTGGTCGATCCGGCGCCGCACGCGCGCCCGACGGGCGCTGCGCGTGGCCCTGCGGACCGAGGCCTGGCGCCGCCGCGCCGCAGCGATGCGCGCGGCGGCCGCGAACCCGGCACTGGTCCTGCCGTCGCGGGCGCCCGTCGGCGAGCTCGGCCGCGGCATTCTCGAGCGCCGCCGCCGGCGTACCCGTCGCGCGCTGCGTGCGTTGCGCGATCCGCGACGCCATCCGCGCGCGGCGCATCGCTTGCGGCTCGAGATCAAGGCGTTGCGCTACCTGGCGGAGGAGTGTCGGACCGCCGCATCGGGACCGCCCGTGCGGGAGATCGAGCGCCTGCACGAGTTGCAGGACGTGCTCGGGGAACTGAGGGACATCGATGCGCTGCGGGATGAGCTCGACGTGCAGGCGCTGCAACGGCGGCGTGAGCGCCGCGCCCGGGTGTTGCAGCGCAAATTCCGACGGTGCCGGCGCGTGCTGCTGGACGACTGGCGTCGCGCGTGAGCGGCGCTCGGCGCGACCGCCGGTGCGGGGGCGCGACGCGTTGATCGCGCTGCGGTAGGATCGGAACTCCGGCCGCCAGGGCCTCACGCGCGTTCGACCTACGAGCCAGATCCCGCAGGACACCGATCACGAGCTGAAGCGGCCGATGGGTTTGCGCGACCTGGTGCTCGCGCAGATCCTCACCGTCGTCGGCAGTTCCTGGGTCGGCATCGCGGCCGGCGTCGGCCGGGCGCAGTTCGGCGTCTGGTTGCTCGCGTTCGCGTGCTTCTATGCGCCGATGGCGGTCGCCGTGTATTACCTCAATACCGCGATGCCGCTCGAGGGCGGGCTCTACGTCTGGGCGCGGCGCTCGTTCGGCGATGCGGTCGGGTTCATGACCGCATGGAACATCTGGGCGTACGCGCTGAGCTCGATCGCGACGATCCTGTATCAGATCCCGAGCGAGCTCTCGTACCTGCTCGGGCCGCGCGCCGCGATGCTGCCGAACGACCCCCTCCTGGTGGACGCGGTGCTCGCGCTCGTGCTGGCGCTGCTCACCGGTACCGCGATCCGCGGGCTCGCGCTCGGCAAGTGGATCCACAACGCGAGCGGGGCGGCGGTGCTGGTGGTGTTCGCCCTGTTGATCGTCGCGCCGCTGTGGAGCCGTTGGCACGGCGCCCACCTGGCGTACGCGCCGTTCGTGCTGCGCCGGCCGCCGACCGATCCGCGCTCGCTGTCGCTCGTCGGGCAGGTGCTGTTCGCGGCCGCGGGGCTCGAGTACATCGCGATCATGGCCGGCGAGACGCGCGGCGCCGAGCGCGCGATCGGCCGCTCGGTGGTGATCGCCTCGCCGATCATCTTGTTGATGTTCGTGTTGGGGACCGCGTCGGTCGTGAGCCTGCACGGCCTGCACCCGCGCACCGCGATCAACTACATCGCGCCGATCCCGCAGACCTTGACGCTCGCGTTCGGGCAGCGCGGGCCCGCCGCGCTGATCGGCAAGGTCGCGATCCTCTTGCTGCAGATCCGGATCCTCGGTGCCGCGAGCTTCCTGTACACCGGCGCGACCCGATTGCCGATGACCGCCGGCTGGGATCACTTGATTCCCGCGTGGTTCGTCAGGCTGCACCCGCGCTACCAGACGCCGGTGAACTCGATCCTGCTGACGAGCGCGGTGATCGTCGCGATGTTGCTGCTCGGCACCGCCGGCGTGCACGCGGCGGTCGCGTTCGGTCTGCTGAACGACGCGAGCTCCGAGTTCTATGCGCTCGCGTACCTGGCGATGTTCTTGATTCCAATTGCCGGGGACCGCGCCTTGCGGCGCTCGCTGCCGCGCGGGGTCGCGTGGATCTGCGGCGTGGGCGTGCTCACGATCCTGTTCATTTTCGCGCTGAACGCCTATCCGTTCGTCGGCGAGGTGCGGCCCGGCATCTTCGCGGCGAAAGTGCTCGGCACGACCGCGCTCGTGAACGCGATCGGCTGGTCCTACTATCGCTCGCGCGCGAGCGGCGTGTCACTCGCCTCGCCGGCTCAATCGTCGCCCTCGCGCGACTGACCGAATGCCTGCACGAAGTTCCAGCCGTTCGGCGTGCCGACGCCGGTCGCCGGATCCCAGGACGTGAGGTTCTGGGTACCAGATGAGTCCTGCAGCACGCCGGTCACGTTGCTCCGCGGGTTCGGCGTCGCGAGGCTCGTTCCGCCGATCACGCTGACGCTCTGGTCCCCTTGGAGGACTCCCGGCCGTACGTCGGCGTGCGCGCGCCAGCTCATCGAATCCTGGAGGATCGATGGTTCGAGCATTTTCGGTCCAACCGGGAGGTGCTCGAGCGATCGTCGGGTATCGTGCGAATGGAACTCTGAATTATACCTCGCCAGCAGGTTCCGATGACCCATCCAAGACAAATCGAATGACGTTGACGCGACGCTGGAACCAGCATTAGCTAGCGCTCGACGTGAACCCCAGTCGCTTCGCTGAACTTCAGCGATCGCGATGACAAGAACTCGAATTATTAGAACTCGAACGATAAGGGGTCGGCATGAACACGCAAAGAACGACTGCGCTTCGACGCGCGGGGCTGGCGGCGGCCGTGCTCGCATCGATCACGACCGGCGCACGGGCGGACGTGACCGAATCGAAAACGATGACCATGGTGGTCGGTTTCGGAACGATCCATACGGCGTCCACCGAGCTCGTCGCCGCCGACAAGCAGCGCACCGACTCGTCCACGCATTGCGACGGGTTCCTCCTGTCGATGGTCTGTGGGCATCTGCGCGGCGGCGAGATCGTCCGGCTCGACAAGAACGTGCGCTGGCGCCTCGACCCGAAGCACGAGCGCTATACCGAAACGGCGTTTCCAACACCCGCGCAAATCGCCGAGTTTCAGAAGCAACGGGCCGAGTGGCTCAAGAAGCTCGAGAGTTGCCCGCGACCGACCGCGCAGGGCGCACCCAGCACGGGCAGCACGAACCAGTGCGACATGTCGCCGCCGCAGTTCGACGTCCAGAACACCGGCGAGACGGCGACGATCGCCGGCCACGTGGCCCGGCATTCGATCGTCACGATGAAACAAACCTGTACCAAGAAAGACACCGGGGACCAGTGCGAGTACGTGGTCCGGATCGACGCGTGGATGACCGACGACCGGATCCCGGGCTACGATGAAGAGCGGGCCTTCGACGAGCGCGTGGCCCGCAGGATGGGGCTGGACAAAGCCACGATGACCTCATTCGCGCCGCAGTTGCGACAGTTCACCGCCCCGTACGCGCAGGCGTTGCAGCAGATTGGCTCCAAGGCGAAGGACCTGCAGGGGATCCCGCTGAAGACCACGATCAGCATCTCGTTCGGCGGCACGCGGTGTGGCGCGGCGAAGCAGCAGGCGAGTTCCGGCGGCGGCGTCACCCAGAATGCGGGAGGTGCCGCGGAATCGGCGGCCGCGAACTCGACTGCCGCCACGGCGGGCACCGCCGCTCAAGAAGCCGCCGGCCGCTCGACCGGCGGTTCGCTGCTCGGTTCGATCGCCGGCTCCGCCGCCGGCGCGTTCGGTCACTCGCTGCTCGGCGGGTTTTTCGCGAAGAAGTCGGCCGCGTCCAGCAAGCCGGAGGCCGCGCCGACCGCGCCGACCGCGGGAGCCGTCCCGATGGCCACCTTGTTCTCGGTCACGACCGAGACGACGGAGATTCGATCCGGTCCGATCCCGAGCGGGGAGTTCGAGGTTCCCACCGGTTGGACCCGGCAGGTACCGAAAGCCCAAAAGGGCCCGCCGAAGTTCGCCTGCCCGACGGTCGGGACGTAAACGGAAGCGAAACGCTCGCCGGTCGGTCGCGCTCATACGCGATTGATCCATGCCAGGGCGTAGGATCATGAACCGCCAGCTTCCCCGTGGCGGCTGCCGCCTGTTGCCGGTGCTCCTGGTCGCCATTCTGGTCGGATGTCAGGGGACGCCACCGCCGAGCGCGAGCCTTCCGGCAACGCCGGCCGCGACGCAACGGGAGCAGGCGCGGGAGCGGGCGCAGGTCACCGAGGCGCTGCTCGACGACGACACCGCTGGGGTATGCCGTATGGACCATCCGGGCGCTGATCGAAAAAATCATTGGGAGACGATGTATCGGCGCCAGCCCGCCGATTCCGTCAGTTGGTACCGGCCCCACCTGGATGTGTCGCTCGAACTGCTCTCGCAAGGCGGTATGAACGGCCGCTCGGCGGTGATCGACGTGGGCGACGTATTGCGAGTTCCGCTCCCGACGGCGCGCTTCGATCTCTGGCACGACCGCGCTCGTGAACGCGATCGGCTGGTTCTACTATCGCTCGCGCGCGAGCCTCACGGCGGGTTGCGCTCGACTTCGAGGGGTGCTTCGACCGCATCGACCGATGGCGTCGGCCCGGTGGTCGATTCCGCGCGTTGGGTGAGCGCGAGCGAGGGCAGCAGCGTCGAGGTCCCCGCATAGACCAACAAGCCGCCGTACAGCGAGTCGGCGAGGTGGAACCGGTCGTGCAGGATCGTCGCCAGCACCAGCGTGAAGATCAAGGTCGGCGACAACGCCGTCGCGACCTTCAGGCTGCCGATCGCGGTCTCCCCCTTGATGAAGCGTCGCTGCAACCATACCAGCGCGATGCGGATCGGCAGCAGCGTCCCGGTGAACAACAGGCCGAATTCCAACGACTGCCACGTCAGCGCCGCCGTGGGGACGTCCATGCCCGCCGCGAAGAAATAGAAAGGAATGAAGAAGGAGGCGAACAATTGCACCGCGCGCAGATTTTCATCGGATGCGAGCTTCGGCAACCGGCTGCGCAGCTGCCGTGCGATGAAGCCGGCGAGAAAGGCGCCGAACAAGTAGTTGACCCCGAGCCGCTCCGTCAGATAGGCGGCGACCAGGCCCACCATCACGAGCAGCGAGAACTCGGCGCCCGGCGCATACGGCACGACGAGACGCACCAGCAGGTGCAACACCCACGGGATGCCCAATACCATGAACACGATCGCCAGCGTGGACACCGTCAACAGGGTCGTCGAGCCGGACTGCAGGACCACGAACACGATGCCCAGCGCCAGAATCTCGCCGCCGACCGCCTTGATCGACACCCAGAAACGCTCGTCCGCATCGAGACCCAATGCGGGGAGCGCCTCGAGGATGAATCCGGTCGAGGGCGTGAGCAAGGCGAGCGCGGTCAGCAGGCCGACGGTCCATGGCTGCCCGAGCGAACCCATCGCGAACCACACGGCCCCCGCGACCAACAGCGACTGCAGCAGCAGATGGCTCACGAGCGGCCGACGGCCGCGCCATAGCTCGTGCACTTCGACGTCGAGGCCGGCGAACAAGAACAGCGAGGAGATGCCGAGCGTCGAGAGCAGCGCCAGCGTCGGATCGTGAATGGCGCCGCCCTGCAGTCGCGCGGCCAGCATGCCGAGGCCGAAGCTCGACAAGGGCGCCGGCAGCCGGAACCGCTGTAGCGCCCGCGGAATCACGATCAACGCAAAGATCAAGCCGAGGAAGACGAGATTGCTCGACAGTGCGGGCAGGCCATTCATCGCCGCACGGTAGCATACGGGCTGGGCCGTGGGCGGCTGACGCGCCGGTTGGCGCAGCGCGGCGTCGGCCCGGGCCGTGCCCGAATGCGGTCGCCGATCCGCGTGCGGATCGCGCCGCGGGCGAACCTTGCGCGGATGTACGCATTGTCTCGGCAGCCGGTTTCATGGCTGAATCCGCAGGTGCACGCGATCGTCCCATTGCCCCGCGAACTCGGCCCGTGAACGTCGACGAACAGCTGCTGTACGGACTGGCCGCGGCATTGGGCGGCGGCCTGTTGATCGGCATCGAGCGCGAACGCCGCAAAGGCTTCGGGCGGCACCGATCACTGGCGGGGGTGCGGACCTTCACCTTGGCCTCGCTGACGGGAGCCGCCGCGGGCCTGCTGGGGTCACCGCTCCTCGAGTTCGCCGGTGGCGCACTGGTCGTCGTGCTCGCGGCCATCGGGCGTTGGCGCGAACGCACGCGGGATCCCGGGATCACCACCGAGCTGGCGCTGTTCACCACGTACCTCATCGGGCTCCTGGCGGTGCGGCGCCCGGGGCTCGCCGCCGGCGGTGCCGTGCTGATCGCGGGCCTGCTCGCGTCGCGCCGCACCTTGCACCGATTCTCCGTGGACCTCCTCACCGAGTCGGAACTGCGCGACGGATTGCTGTTCGCCGCGCTCGCGTTGATCGTCCTGCCGCTGTTGCCGGACGCATCGATCAGCTGGCTCGGGGCCAGCCCGCGGCACATTTTTGCGCTGGTGGTGACCTTCATGGGGTTGCAGGCGGTGGGCTACATCGCGTTGCGCATTGCCGGGCCCCGGCTCGGGCTCGCCCTCTCCGGGCTCGCCTCCGGATTCGTGTCGAGCACCGGCACCATCGCCGCGCTCGGTACGCGCGCGCGGCACGATCCGCGATGGCTCGGCGCGTGCGTCTCGGGGGCGCTGTTCTCCTGCGTCGCGACGGTCGTACTGCTCGCGGTCGTCGTCGCTGCGATCTATCCGCCGGCGTTCTGGTTGATCGGTTCGTCTCTCGGTCTCGCGTTGGTGGCCGCCGTCGCGGCCGCCGCCGTCACGGTGTGGCAGCCGTCGGTCGCGACCGAGTCCCAGGCGATATCGGGCCGACCCTTCAATCTCCTGCACGCACTCGGGTTTGCGGCGGCGCTCGTCGCGGTCACGGCCGCGATGGAGTGGGTGAACGCCCGGTACGGCGACGTCGGCACCGGCGTCGCCGCCGCCATCGCCGGCCTCTTCGACGCGCACGCCAGCGCGACTTCCTCCTTGTCCCTCGCGGCCAGTGGCGCGCTGCCGCCCGCGGACGTGCGGGTCCCCGTGCTCGTGGCCTTCTCGAGCAATACCTGCAGCAAGCTGGTCGCCGCGTTCACCGCCGGCGGCGTCCGGTACGGGATCCGGGTCGGTGCCGGACTCCTCGCGATCGCCGTCGCGCTGTGGATCCCGGTGCTCTGGATCCGTTAGCGCCGCGCGGCTCATTCGGGCAGTCCGACCCGCTCCATCAACGACCGGAACTCGTGCCGCGATCGCAACCCGTTCCACTTGTGATCGCGCAGGAAATTCAGGTGCACATCGCGATCGGCGAACCCGAGTGTCAGCCAGTGGAGCGCCGACTCGAGGTCGCCCAGGCCCGCGTAGAGGAGCGCGACGTTGTAAGGCGGCACGTAGCGCTCCTCGCGGCGCGCCAAGAGTTCGCGGAGGGTCGCGTCGGCGGCCGCCCGGTCTCCCGTCTTGGCCTGCACGTAGCCCGCCAGCGACAGCGCCTCGGTGTTCGCGGACAGCGCCCACGCGTGCCGGCAACAGTCGAGCGCCTCCGCATGGAGGCCCAGACGTTCGTAAGTCTTCGCCAGGCAGATTTGTGCGACCCAGAACCGCGGCTCGAGCTCCAGGGTCTGGCGCAATTGCGCCGCCGATTCCGCGTCTCGCCCCGCGTGGTACAGAAACTGCCCGTACATCGCGTTCGTCAGCAAGGAGCAGGGGTCGAGCTCGAGTGCGCGCCGGATCTCGGCGAGCGCCGGTGCGTGCTCGCCGACGTTCGACAGCGTGTGCGCGAGATAGAAGTGCGCGACGGCGTGATTGGCGTTGAGTGCAATGGCTCGCTGCGCGGCGGCGACGGCGCCGGCATAGTCCCAATTGAGCCAGAACTTGAAGCCGGCGTCGGAACCGCTCGCCTCCGCGGACTCCGGCGCCAACTCGAGCGCCCGGGCGATCGCCGAGCCGGCCCGGTCCCGCACCTGCGCCACGGGAACGTCGCTGGTGATCGGCAAACGCGTCAGCGCATCGGCCAGGCCGAGATATGCCAGCGTATAACTTGGGTCGCGCTCGGTGGCCCGCTGGAAGTGACCGATCGCCTTCTGCAACTCCGGGAACGTCACCCGCGCCATGTGAAAGAGGCCGCGTAGGTAATCATCGTGCGCGTCGACTCGGTGCGTCCCGGGGTGCTCGAGCTGGCGCTGCTGTTTCGGACTCAGCCGCAGCTCGACCTCGGCCGCGATCGCCGCCGCGATCTCGGCGTGGATGCCGAGGATGTCGTCGAGTTTGCGATCGAACCGGTCGGTCCATAGCGGCGTTTGGTCCTGCACCCGGATCAGCTGCGCGGTCACGCGAACCCGGTCGCCGTCTCGCCGCACGCTGCCCTCCAGCAGGTAGTGGACGCGCAGCTCGGCACCGATCTGCGCGACCGTCTTGCGAGTCCGCTTGTAGGCCATCGCGGAGGTGCGGGCGATCACGCCGAGCGCTTGCGGCGCCATCTGTCCGAGCCGCGCGATCGTCTCCTCGGTCAAGCCGTCGCTGAAGTACTCTTGCGCGGGATCCCCGCTCAGGTTCTCGAACGGCAGCACCGCGAGCCGGAGGCGCGGCGGCTCGAGCACGGGCGTTACGCCGCGGAAGCGGTAGCCTTTGCCGACGATGGTTTCGAGGTACTCGGGGCTGTGCGCATCCTCGCTCAGCGCGCGGCGGATCTTGCGCACGGCCGTATTGATCCCGTTCTCGGTATCGACGTCCGTCGCCTGGCCCCACAGACGGTCGATGATCTCCGCTCGCGAGACGAGTTGTCCGCGTGCTTGCGCCACCAGGATCAGCAAATCCATCGGAATGCGCTCGAGGCGCACCGGCTGTCCGGAGCGCGTGAGACGGTACCCGTCGACGTCGAGCTCGAACGGTCCGAACCGGATGCGCGCGGAGGGTGACGAGCGATCCATGAGCGCCTCTACAGAGAATCTACAGCCTCTCTCCATTGTCCATCGGACGCAAGCGACGAATGATGCTCCCGCCATTCGAGGCGAATCTTCCACTCGAAAACGAAGCGGGAGGCATCATGAGAGCACAGCTATTCGTCCTGTTACTGGCCGTTTGCGCGATTCCCGTCGGCGCGCGCGCCTGGTCGGGGGACACGGAGGTCTGCACCAATGCGACGCTGTCGGGAGACTACGCGTTTCGAATCGACGGGCAACTGCTGCCGCCGGGCGCACCGCCGGTCGAGCGCCAGGGCGTCGCGATGATGCACTTCGACGGCGCGGGAGGTCTGACCCAGATCGACTTCGTGATGGCGAACGGCGTGCCGCTCGCGGGGCCAACCGATCCCACCACGGGATTCCACGACCACGAACAGGGTTCCTACGAAATCCATCCGGATTGCACCGGGCGGGCCGTGATCCACTTTCCGGCGCCACCGGGCGCGTCGACCGGTGCGGAGATCGACCTGATGTTGGTCCTGGGTGACCACGGTCGCGTGATCCACACGATCGTGTCCCGACTGCTCCCGCCGGGCGCCACGGCGCCGGTGCCCGCATCGATCCACAGTGACGGCGTGGAGGTGGGGATTCCCAGCAGCTGAACGCGGGCAGGGCATTCGATCGCGTGGCCGCCGATGGCGCGCGCCGACGACGCGCCCCGTCGGCGCGCGCTGCAGGTGCGGTGCGGCAGACCGCCCCGGTCAGCGGACCCGCGGCGTCGCTTTCGTCGCCGTGCTTCCCAGCATCCCGATCAGGAACCCTTCGTCGTCCGGATCCGGACAAACCGCGGCGTGGACGCGGCGAATTGCCGCGTCCGGCGCGGCCCGCAGCTGCAGGTCGGCGAATTCGGTGGTGTTGCCTCCGCGGACGCGCTCGAGCATCGCGCGCAGCTTCGTCGTGCTGTCCGTGGTCAGGAAGGTCTCCAGCGATTGGCCGCGCAGGTAATCCCGGTCGAATCCGAGCAGCGCCGCCCCCGTCCGATTCAGTTCGCGCAGTACCGCATGGCGATCCACCGTCAATTGGGCCACCGGGGCGTAGTCGTAGAGTTGAATCTGCCGACCGAGCGACGTCTCGAGTTCGACGCGCGAACGGCGCAATTCCTCGTCCTGGAGGTCCACTTCCACTTGGTGGACTTGCAGTTCATGCAGCAAGGCGAGCGCGTCGGAGGCGGTCGACGGCGAGGAAGCGAGCCCGTACAGCACGCGCAGGGCCGCCGATGCGTCCACCCGCACCAGTTCCCGCGCGTCGTTGCCCAGCAGGTGCTGGACGGCGCGGGAACGAAGATCCTCCCGATGGCTCGGGTCGCAGGTCATGGTCGTCATTTCGTCACCTCGTTGATCGTGTGATCCGGCGCCCTTGCGGTGCGCTCCAGTCTACGCGCTTAAGTCTTGCGGAGGCGGGACTCCAGTTGTTTCGCGGCGGTGATGTCGACGAAGGTGATCACGGCGCCCTGAATCACGTTGGCGACCGTGCGGTACGGCATGATGCGCACCTTGAACCAATGCTGATCGCTCGTCGAGATCTCCTTCTCGCTGAACGAGAGCGTGCGCAAGGTCTCTTTCGCGTCGACGTACAGTTCGGGATAGTTCAAGGTCGTGGCGAGGTCGCTGAGCGGACGCCCGATGTCCGCCTCCCGCAGATTGATGATGCGTTTGACCTGCTCGGTGAAGCGGCGCACGTTCAAATCCTCGTCCAGGAACAGCGTGGCGATGTCCGTGCTGTTGAGCAGGTTCTGCATGTCGCCTTGAGCGAGCGCGAGATCGTCGAGCTTGGATCGCAGTTCGACGTTGATCGTCTGCAACTCCTCGTTCATCGACTGGGACTCTTCCTTGGAGGTCGTGAGTTCCTCGTTCGCCGATTGCAATTCCTCGTTCGTCGATTGCAGTTCTTCGATGGCCGCCTGCCGCTCCTCTTCCGCGGCGCGCATGGCCTCGCGCAGCGCCTTCAGTTCCTCCTGAGAACGCATGAGCTCCGTGGAGATCGCAGGATCGATCGTGCCGCCGCGCTTGTGGCGGCCCGACTTCGCCGTTGGCGGTACATTGATCTCGCGAAACACGACCATCACCAATCCCTCGAGCGCCTTCGGTTCGTCGATGGGCTCGACGGTGATGTCGAGTTGGCGTGTTGCATCACCGTCCAGGTGAAGGCCGTGGACGTCGACCGCCGCACGCTCTTTGACGGCCCGCCGCAGGGCGACGGTGAGCTGTGTGCGAATGGCGGGCCGCGCCATCACGTGAATATTCCAATTCGCCTTGCCCGCGGCGGGCTCCAAGTAACGACCCGTGTGTCCGCTGATGTAGAGGACGTCTCCGGTTCCGTTCACGACGATGGCTGCTGGAGAGTACTTCTGCAGCAGCAGTTGATCTGCCAACGTCTGTAGGTTCGCGCCCGGGGGTGTCTGCGGTGACATGGGTAACTCCTGCGCGGGTGTGCGCGCGGCACTGCGTCGATGGACCGGGAAAGTCACCGCACCGAACGCCGCCGCAGCGGGGCCGCGCCGGTACAGCCTCGACTTCGACGATAGGGACGCGAACAAATTCTGCGCCGACCCCACGGTTTCGGATTCGCCGAGCATCAGCACGCCGCCCGGTCGCAGACTGTAATGAAACAGCGGCAGCAGGCGCTTTTGGAGCGTGACGTTGAAGTAAATCAAGAGATTGCGACAGAGCAGCAGATCGAGTCGGGTGAACGGCGGATCCATGATCACGTCGTGCTGGGCGAACAGCACCAGGTCGCGGATCCGCGGCTCGATGACCTGGCCGTCGGCCTGCGCGCGGAAGAAGCGGGCCAGACGCTCCGCCGAGAGGGCCGCGGTCGCCGAGGCTGGGTAGCGTCCTCGACGGGCGAAGGCGATCGCATCCGCATTGAGGTCCGTGGCGAAGATCTGCAACGTGGCGGCGGCCGCACCGGCCGTTCGATCACGGATTTCCGTGAACAGCATCGCGAGCGAGAAGGCCTCTTCGCCGGTGGAGCACCCCGCCACCCAGGCGCGGAACGGCTTGTCGGGCTCGCGGCGAGCGAGCAACTCCGGGAGCACGATGGAACCGAGTTCATCCCAGGCTTGTGGATCCCGGAAGAAGCTCGTCACGCCGATCAGCAGCTCCTTGAAGAGCAGATCGCGTTCCGATGGGTTCGCGAGC
Organism: Pseudomonadota bacterium; assembly: GCA_021785405.1. Lineage (GTDB taxonomy): Bacteria > Pseudomonadota > Gammaproteobacteria > Steroidobacterales > Steroidobacteraceae > Bog-1198. Next base: position 13,687 of record JAJYFF010000013.1, read on the forward strand.
AAGAAGTCCGCGTATTCCGCGGTCCCGTGAAAGCCGTGTATCGCCATGCGCCGCTCGATGCGCCGCCGCAGCGTACTCGGCTTGTACAGCGTCAGATCGTGCTCGCCGTGCGTGCGCAGCAATTCGAGGATGGGACCCAACTCGTCGGCCGCCGCGTCACCGACGCCGTGCGCGGGACCGGTGGCGTTGGGTCGGGTGCCGGTGACGAGCAGAATGCGGTTCGGCAAATCGCCCGGGAGCCCGACGATATCCGCCGCACCGACGGCGATGGCGCTCTTCGGCATGGAATCGAACTGCGCCGAACGCGGATCTTGCGCAAGGGTCAAGCCGCCTTGGCTTTGGATCGCCTGCAGACCGAGCGTGCCATCCGACCCCATACCCGACAACACGACGCCGACGGCATGCGCTCCTTGATCCCGGGCGAGGGAGCAGAACAACACGTCGATCGGCAGTCGCATGCCGCGCGGCTCGTTCGGCTCGGCGAGACGCAGGAGCCCGTCCTTCACCGTGAGTTCGGCATTGGGCGGTATCACGTAGACGGTGTCGGGCTTCACCGGCATGGAGGCCGTCACCTCGCGTACCGGCATGGACGTCGCCCGTTGCAGCAATTCGGTCAACATCGTCTTCTGCGTCGGGTCCAGATGCTGGACGACGATGTAGGCGAGGCCGCTCGGCACCGGCACTTGAGCGAGGAACTGCTCCAGCGGTTCCAGTCCGCCCGCCGAAGCGCCCAGTCCGACGATGCGCGTCGGTCGGCGCTCCTCTTCCGCGACATGGCTCGTTGGCGTCGGCAGGGTCATGGGTGTTCCTGGCGATAGTGTCCACCGAAACGCCGGCCGGTGCGTCGGAGAATGATTCGCGCCGGGGTGCGGCCCGTGTGGGGTAGGGCGGCCCCGACCCCGCCGGCGCGAACCGCAGCGGTTCGCGGAATGGCCGAGACTCGACGTCATCGAAGATCTCGAGGCGCCGGTGCCACTCGGCGCCGCAGCGGCTCAGGGAGGCGCGTCAGCCGGCGGGTGCCAACGATCGAGATCTCCCGTTCCCACCTCAGCTTTCGTGTTCGTCGGCGCCCCCGTCGGCAGGATGCCTCGACTCCTCTTCATCGTCGATCTCGAACTCCTCGGGCGCCTCGGTGTTCTCATCGGTCTCACGTTGCAGCGCCTCATTCTCACCGGCATGTTCATCGTCGCGGTCGTCGTCGTCATCTTGCGTGCCACTGCTCGGGTGCTCGACAAGGATCGATTCCTGCAGGGGATTCGAGATGGGTAAGCCTCGTGGCGTCTTGCGCATGCACGGTTCCTTGAAAGGACATTTCAGCAGCAACCCCAACGACTCCGCTCCATAGGATCGGTGCCCGCCGAGGCGGCCTCGAGGATCCTCCGGCGGACGGGTGCTCGATGGGGCAGGGTGACGGACAGCGAGTGATCCGTCTGTGCTGAAGCGTACCGACGGCCGCCGCGCGCTGCGCGCAGATTCGATCCATCGCTCGCGTCGATCGCGCGAGGTCCCATGATTTCCATGAATCCGATCACGGCCTTCTTGGTATTCGTCGTCCTGGTCGCCGCCGCGGGCGCGGGCTACTTCGTCAACCTGTATCTCGGAGTCGCCTGCTTCGTGATCGCGGTGGCGATCGGCATGTCGCTGAAGATGGCGAACGTCTGGCAGAAGTTCGTGATCTTGAGGATGGGCAAGCTGCAAAGCGTGAGGGGCGCGGGCCTGTTCGCGATCATTCCCGTGCTCGATGCGGTGGTCGCGGTCATCGACGGACGCATCCAGACGACGGGTTTCAATGCCGAGCAGGCGCTCACCAAGGACACGGTCCCGGTGAACGTCGACGCCATCATCTTCTGGCACGTGCACGACGCCGAGAAGGCCGCACTGGCGATCACGAACTACCGCGAAGCGATCGACCGGGTGGCGCAGACCTCGCTGCGCGAAATGATCGGCTCCTCGATGCTGGCGTCACTGTTGTCGGATCGCAAGGACGCCGACGAGCAACTCAAGAATGAGATTGCGCGGAAGACCGCGCCCTGGGGGATCTCGGTGAGTTCGGTGGAAATTCGCGACGTTGCGATCCCGGTGGCCCTGCAGGACGCGATGTCGCGCCAAGCGCAGGCGGAACGGGAGAAGCAGGCGCGCGTGATCCTCGGATCCGCCGAGGCGGCGATTGCCGGTCAGTTCGTCGCGGCGGCCAATATTTACGCCGGGCATCCCGAAGCGCTGCAGTTGCGGGCGATGAACATCATCTATGAGACGACCAAGGAGCGGGGCGCGACGATCCTCATGCCGAGCTCGATGGTCGACAGCATGAATCCCTACGGGAACACGCTCGCCCTCGCGCTGGCGGGCCGTGAGGTGCTGAACCCCAATGGCGCGCGCGATCCCGGAGAGCCCGCGCGGCCGGGCACCGCGACCTGAGCGCCAACCGGTTCGCGCGGCAAGCCGTCCGCGGACCCGATCGCCGGCGGCAGGCGGGAGAAGCGGGCGGGGTGCCGACCTTGATATTGGGCGGCGTCGCCGCTATGTAAACGCCATGACGGACGAACACACGAGGTCCCAGCGGGGGACGGTTGGCGATGCCAAGGGCGTGGCCAACCGCGTGACTCCGACGGACGTCGACGAGGGGTTCGCTGCCGACGAGGGTCTGGGCCTGATCCTGTACTGGGCGTCGGGTCTATGGATCATCGTCGGCCTGTGGGCCTGGATCCATCCGAAGTCGCTGCAGGCGCTGCTCGGTCCGCGGTACACGATCATCTACCCGGAACGGCACGCCAAGGCGCGTAAGGCGGCCCGGAAAGCGATCACGCCTCGCTCTGAATGAGGGGGTGCGCCCGGCGCCGAGCGGAATGGACCCGCCTGCTGTCCGGCAGTAGCTCCCGGTGCGAGCCACGCAAGTCCCTGGGGACCCCATCGAACCGGCGGTTGGGTGCCAACCGGCACATCGGAGGGCAACGGGTACTGCCCAACGAGGGTATTGGTCGCGGGATTCAACACTTCCCCAATAGAGTCGTAGAGTAATCCCCCGGCGAGCTGCAGGTTCTCGCCACTGCGTTACTGGTCACGGACCATACGCCGGGTCGCGCGACCGACCCACCGAAGACATCCACGTCCCAGACATCGAGTTGCGGGGAAAATGCCGCAGACCACGTATTCGAATCGACCGGCGAAATCGCAATTTGTCCTTGAGTGATCCAAATGTTCGGCCGGAAAGGGACCCGCTCTCCGGTCTGAAGCCGCTGCGGCACGACAAGAGTGGTCGCGTCCGGTATCTGAGCGCCGATGAGGAAACGCTGCTGCGAGACGCCTTGCTCGGCCGAGAGGCCAAACGGCGGGACGCCCGCGACCGATTCAATGCATGGCGGACCGCGCGTGGTCGCCATCCTGCAGGCATGGCGCCAGTTTCGCAGCCGCCGGGTTCCGGGGCGGACGGCGCCTCGCCCACGCCCCCATGATCGACGGAGGGATGGCTTCTGGGCTCATGACTTGGCAGGAGCGCCTTCGATGGCATATACTTTTGTATATGCCATGGTAATGGAGAGCAACCATGCAGCGCAAAGCGAAGCTTTTCATGAACAACCGGAGTCAGGCGGTCCGTTTGCCAAAAGAGTTTCAGTTCAACGCCACTGAAGTGTTTATCCGTCGGCATGGGGATGAGGTGATTCTGTCTCCCCGCCCCGAAGACTGGACCGCTTATCTGACCTCGGGACCGGTTGCCTCCAAGGAATTCATGGAAGCGGTTGACGATCTTCGGGTCCAAGAGCGCGAACCCTAATGGCGGAGTACCTGCTGGACACCGATATATCGTCCTACATCATGAAGCGTTCCCATGAGGCCGTTCTAAGACGGCTGCAGACGGTCCCGATCGGTGCCGTCGCCATTTCCGTCATCACCAAGTCAGAACTCCTTTACGGAGTAGAGGTCTCCCCCCGGCGGCAACAGGACTCGGTGGCGCTCAGCGAATATCTGCGTCACGTTGAGGTCCTGGATTTTCCGGATGAAGCTGCCTTGCACTACGCACAAATTCGCGCTGCCCTCAAGGCGAGCGGCACGATGATCGGCGCGAATGATCTGTTCATCGCGGCCCACGCCCGTTCGCTCCGACTGACTCTCGTGACCAACAACACCGGAGAGTTTGGTCGAGTACCGGATCTGAAGATTGAAAACTGGGCGGCCTAGCGCAGACGCGATGACCCTTGCCCGAACGTTGGCACTGACGCCCAGCGGGCACCTCTTTCTCGCGCCGACGGCGGACGCGGTGACGTTGCCGCCCGGTCTTTTAGCTCGCCTCGAGCCCGCGTTTGCACGCGGCGTTGGACACGGACTGCTCGAACTTGGGCTGCGCGAGGTCGGCACCGCTCTGCCTTCTGAATTTGCCTACTGGCGCGATTTCGCTGCGCGGTACGTCACGGTGCTGTGCACGTCGGTACACGGACTGCCCGCGGATGGCGCTACGGACGTGGGCGAGGTGCCGCCGCCGGCAGATGCGTTGGCGCCGCTCGTCAATTCGGCACCGCCGATGCCGGGTGGCGAGTATCTGACCGCCGAGGTGCTCGCCGATCTTTGGTCCAAGATCGATGTGGCATTCCGTCAGGAACGCGCGCACGCGAATGCGACGCTGCAGGAATTTCTGCGGACCGGCAATCCCGCCTGGCACCTCGTCGGCCGCGTACACTTCAACCTTGCCGAGAACCGTTCCGACGAAGAGGCGCCATTCGCGTTCATCGCGACCTACACGACGCAATTGTCGGCGCAGGGTCGCGCGCAGCATCTGCCGCTCGGTGAGGCGCTGCGCGAGTATGCGGGGGCGCGCAACAAGTCGCGGCTCCTCGCGCTCCTGAAGCCCGTGCAGGAGGGCTCGGCGCAGTGTCCGTGGCTGCGTGAGATGGTCGAGTCCGGGGAAATCTATCATCCTCTACGCTGGACGCCCGCGGAGGCATTTCAGTTCCTGACGGACACGCCGAAGCTAGAGGCAGCGGGGATCGTTGTGCGTGCCCCGAGTGCGTGGAAAACGGGCCGGCCCGCGCGACCTAAGATCAGCGCGAGCGTCGGCGCTCGGGTGCCCTCGGTCCTCGGCAAGGATGCGCTGCTCGACTTTCACGTGGAATTGACGCTCGGCGAGGAGCGACTCACGGCCGCGGAGATTCGGGCGTTACTCAAAGGTTCAGATGGCTTGCAGTTCCTGCGGGGCCGATGGGTCGAAGTGGACCGCACGAAACTTTCGCAATTGCTCGATCGATTCCGCGCCGTCGAGGCGGCCGCTTCGGCCGGCGGTCTTCCCTTCGCAGCGGCGATGCGGCTGGTCGCCGGTTTCTCGGTGGATGACGAGGCGGGGGTTGGCGCGGCGCCGGATCCCGACTGGTCGGAGATTGCGGCAGGCCCGTGGCTCGCCGAGACGCTGCGAGGCCTGCGCAGTCCCGGGGGTCTGGCCCGTGTCGATCCCGGATCCGCGCTGTGCGCGACCTTGCGGCCCTACCAACAGGCTGGTGTGCGCTGGTTGTATCTGCTGCACCGGCTGGGGCTTGGCGCTTGCCTCGCCGATGACATGGGAATGGGTAAGACGATCCAGGTCCTGTCATTACTTCTTGTGTTGCAGCAGGAATTCACCCGCGAGCGACGCCCGGCAGGGACCGCATCGAGCAGCATTCTGGTCGCACCCGCGTCGCTGCTCGCGAATTGGGCTGCGGAAGTCGAGCGTTTTGCTCCCACGCTCAATGTGCTCATCGCGCATCCTTCGTCCATGTCCGCGGCCGGTCTCAAGTCGATGGCGCCCGAGGGCCTGGCGAACGTGGACCTCGTGATCACGAGTTACGGCGCGCTGCTGCGCTATGACTGGCTGACGAGTACGCGCTGGCAGGTGGCGGTCATCGATGAGGCGCAGGCCATCAAGAATCCGGGCGCCAAGCAAACCCGTGCGGTCAAGAAACTCATCGCCCAGACCCGCGTGGCACTTACCGGAACGCCGGTCGAGAACCGTCTCTCGGACCTCTGGTCGATCTTCGATTTCACCCACCCGGGATTGCTGGGTTCGGGTCAGGCATTTGCGAAGTACGCGCAGCGCCTCGCCGAGGCCGGGAACTACGGGCCGCTGCGTGAACTCGTCCGTCCCTACATCCTGCGTCGTCTGAAAACCGACAAGTCGGTGATTGCCGATTTGCCGGACAAGACGGAGCTGAAGGCATTCTGCCATCTGAGTCCGACTCAGGCGGCGCTGTACAGCCAAGCGGTCGAGGAACTCGCCGAGGCGCTCGACACGGCGGACGGCATCAAGCGCAAGGGCGTCGTCCTGGCATTTCTCATGCGCTTCAAACAGATCTGTAATCATCCATCGCAGTGGCTGGGCAACGGGTCATGGGCGGAATCGGACAGTGGCAAGTTTGCGCGGTTACGGGAACTCGCCGAGGTCATCGCTGCGAAACAGGAGAAGGTGCTGATATTTACGCAGTTCCGCGAAGCGACCCAGCCGATCGCGGCATTCCTCGGCGGTGTCTTTGGTCGCGAAGGGCTCGTGCTGCACGGCGGAACCCCGGTCGCTAAGCGAAAGGAACTGGTCCGTCGGTTTCAGGACGATGAGCTGACGCCCTTCTTCGTACTCTCGCTCAAGGCGGGAGGTGCCGGGCTCAATCTGACGTCGGCCTCGCACGTGATCCACTTCGATCGGTGGTGGAATCCGGCGGTGGAGAATCAGGCAACCGACCGGGCGTTTCGCATTGGTCAATCACGCAATGTGCTGGTACACAAATTCGTATGCCGCGGCACCGTCGAGGACAAGATCGACCGTCTGATCGAGTCGAAGCAAGCGCTCGTCAAGGACGTGCTGGAGGGCGGTGCGGAACTCCAGTTGACGGAGCTCGGGGACCGCGAATTGTTGAAGCTGGTGGCGCTCGATATCCACTCGGCTCGCGCGGAGGTTTGACGTGGCCAAATCGTCGGGGCGATGCTGATGTTCTTTCGATGGAAACCGTATGTACCGGTAGCGGCGCGTCGGGAGAAGGCCGCGAAGACCGCGGCGAAGCTCGCCAAGAAGGGGCATGCGCTGTCACCAGTCACCGCGAGCCGCGGTGCAATCGCGAAATCTTTCTGGGGCAAGGCCTGGTGCGAGAATCTCGAGCGCTACAGCGACTATGCCAATCGCCTGCCGCGCGGAAGGACGTATCTGCGCAATGGCTCGGTGCTTGACCTCAAGATCGGAGCCGGCGAGGCGACCGCTCAGGTCATGGGCTCGAGCCTTTACCGGATCAAGGTCGAGATCGCGGCCGTGGCGAGCATTCACTGGCAAGGTATTGCCCGCGACTGTGCCCGGTCCATCGATACACTCGTGGAACTGCTCCAAGGTCAATTGTCGGCGTCCGTGATGGAGCGCATCACACGGCCGGGCAGCGGCCTCTTCCCTTCGCCGAAGGAAATCCGCTTCAGCTGCAGTTGCCCGGATTCCGCCACGATGTGCAAGCATATCGCCGCGACGCTTTATGGTATCGGTGCGCGACTCGATGCAGAGCCGCACCTCCTGTTCGGATTGCGCAAGGTGGACGCCAAGGAACTCATCGCGCAGGCGGGCGAGGGCGAAGCGCTGCCACAGATGACGCCACGCGCAGCGCGAATTCTGGATTCGTCGAAGCTCGCCGACGTGTTCGGCATCGATTTGCCCGCAGTCGACCTGAAGTCTCCCGCGAAGCCTCGCTCGAAGGTTCCCGTCAAGCCATCGGTTAGGCGGGAAATGCCGTCGTCGCCTCGCAAAACCAAGACGGCGACCGGCAAGCCCGCACGAGCCGGACGCAAGCCGTCGGAAAAGGTCAGATGAAGCCAGATGAACGGTTGGTCCAGCTCACTCAAAGCGAGGTCGAGCTCTTGCTGCGCTATGCCTATCCTTTTGAGGCGGAAGCCGCAAAGCTGCGCGCCTGTAGACCCCGCAAGGGTTGGTACGAGGTTCACATCGGTGCGCAATGGCTGTCGCACTGGATCGGTGGCCTCAGCTATTCCATCCGGAACGTGCGCGGCGCCGGACTCCGTGAGGAACTCGATGCCCTGTGTTGTGTATTGGAGAACGCGGAGCGCGGCGGCTCTGCCGTGCGCGGTGCGGACGCAGAGTGATGAATCACACTTGTCATGCGCTCGGGAGCGATGTTGGAGTCACCGGCGAGGCACCGGGAAAAGGAATCGGACGTTCAGCCAACGCGTATCTAGTTGATTCAAATGGTCGGGGTGACAGGATTTGAACCTGCGACTCCTACGTCCCGAACGTAGTGCTCTACCAGGCTGAGCTACACCCCGAAATCGGTGCGAACCCTCAACTCTTGCGTGCGACCGCAAACCGGGCGAGTTCGCTCAAACCCTGTTTGAACGGGCTCTCGGGTACGGGGGCCAGCGCGGCAAGCGCCTGATCCACCTCGCTTTGGGCTCGGCGCGCAGTGTACGCAAGGCCTCCCAGGCTTGCAACGGTGCGTGTGATCTCCTCGAGCCGGTCGAGCCCGCCGTGCTCGATCGCGTCCCGGATCATGGTCCGTTGTGCGTCGTTGCCGTGCTGCAGCGCGTGAATCAGCGGCAGGGTGGGCTTGCCTTCGGCGAGATCGTCGCCGAGGTGCTTGCCGAGCCGCTCCTCGTCCGCTTCGTAGTCCAGCGTGTCGTCGACCAGCTGGAACGCGGTGCCGATGTGCTTGCCGTACCTCGCGAGCGCTTGCTCGACCTCGACCGGGGCGTCGCTCAACACCGCACCGATCTGTGCGCCGGCCTCGAACAGCCGGGCGGTCTTGCGGTAGATGACGTCGAAGTATCGGCTCTCGGACGTCGACGCATCGTGCGCGGTCATCAATTGCAACACCTCGCCTTCGGCGATCGCGTTGGTCGCGTCCGCGAGGATGTTCATGATCGTCATGCGGTCGAGCTTCACCATCATCTGGAACGCGCGCGAGTACAGGAAGTCGCCGACGAGCACGCTGGTCGCGTTTCCGAATACCTCGTTCGCGGTCTCGAGCCCGCGCCGCATCGACGAGCCGTCGACGACGTCGTCGTGCAGGAGCGTCGCGGTGTGGATGAATTCGATGATCGCGGCCGCCTCGACGTGCCGGTTGCCCTCGTGCCCGCAGGCGCGCGCCGTGAGCACGACGAGCAGCGGTCGCAGGCGCTTGCCGCCCGAATGAATGATGTAGGCGGCGACTTGGTTGACCAAGGCCACCGGGCTATGGAGTCGTTCCGCGACGGTTCGGTCGACGGCGGCTAGGTCCGATCGGACCAGTTCGCGTATTTTTTCGAGTGTCATGAAAATTCAAATCTCGGCGCCATCTTACCGAAAGTCGGCGCCGTGCGCCCCGGCCCAGTGCGGCGGACGTCGCCGCGTCCACCTGCTGCGGCGCTCGAGGTCGGCGGCGACCGCGAGCAGCACGTGATCCCGGTCCTGACGACCGACGAGTTGCACGCCGATCGGCAGCCCGTCCGTGGACAGCGCGACCGGCAGGCTCGCCGCGGGCTGGCCGGTCACGTTGAAGAGCTCGGAGTAGGGCGCGAACGCGTAGGAGCGTGCGACCCAGCGCGCGTAGTCGAAATCCGGGCCGTCCGCGGGAATCGATCCGACCAAGGGTGGCAGCGTCGCGGTCGAGGGCGTGAGGATGAGATCGTAAGCCTCGAAGTGCCGCGCCATCGCGAGGCTCACGCCGTGGGCGAGCCGTTTGACCGCGAGATAATCGAGCGCGCTCGCCTGCTCGGCGCGCGCCACGAGGTGCAGCGTGAGGCGCTCGACCTCGTCCGGGGTCGGTGCGCGTCCGAGCTCGCGGCGCCGGTCCGCGACCGTCATCGCCGTGTCCATGATCCATAGCAGGCTCCATCCCTCGCCGCTCGTCGCGGCGTGCACCGCTTCCGGGAGCGTCGTGCGTTCGACGACGTGTCCCGCCGTCTCGAGTGCGCGCGCGGTTTCGAGCACCGCCCGTTCGATCGACGCGTCGAGCGCCGCATGGCCGGGGCTTTCGGTCACGCACGCGATGCGCAGGCGACCCACCGGCAGCGCGAGCGCCTCCAGATAGGAAGGCACCGCCCGGTTCACCCGGTACGGCGCGCCCGGTTCGGGGCCGGCGGTCGCATCGAGGAACGCGGCGCTGTCGCGCACCGTGCGCGACAGCACGTGCTCGCAGTTGAGGCCCGCGCCGCCCTCGGCGTGGTACGGTCCGATCGGGTTCAAGCCGCGCGACGGCTTCAAGCCGAACAGGCCGCAGCAGGCGGCCGGTACCCGGATCGACCCGCCGACGTCCGATCCGGCGGCGACGGGGACCATCCCCGCGGCGACCGCCGATGCTGCACCGCCGCTCGAGCCGCCGACGCTCCGCTCGAGGTTCCAGGGATTGCGGGTCACGCCACGCAAGGTCGGTTCGGTGACGAACTCGTCGGCGAATTCCGGCGTGTTCGTCTTGCCGAGGAACACGACGCCGGCGCGCCGCCAGCGCGCGACGATCTCGCTGTCGGCGCGCGGCGCGGTCCCCGCGAAGAAGCGCGAGGAATGCGTCGTCGGCCAGCCCTCGACGTAGACGCCGACGTCCTTCACGAGGAACGGCACGCCCGCGAGTGGCGCATCGCGGCGAACCCGCCGCGCCTGGGCGCGGGCACCCTCGAAGTCCGCGAGCACGAGCGCGTTCAGCGACGGATCGAGCGCCTCGATCGCACCGATCGCGGCCTCGGTGATCTCGATCGCCGGGACTTCGCCCGCGCGCACGAGCGCGGCGAGGCCGACGCCGTCATGGCCGGCGTATTCGCTGAGTTTCATCGTCGAGGACCTCCAGGCGTCCGCCACCGGCCCGATGCCCAGGGGCTCGAGCTCGAGTGCAATTGACCAGTCAAGACCCTAATCGTATACTTCGCGGCTCTTTATAGGTCGGTCGCGTGAGCGGCCGTTCACGTTCTTGGAGTCGCAAACGATGTATGCCGTGATCGCCACCGGCGGTAAACAATACCGCGTTCAGGAAGGCGCTGTCGTCCGCGTCGAGAAGCTCGACGCGCAAGCCGGTTCGAGCGTCGAGTTCAGCCAGGTGCTCCTCGTCGGCGCCGGTGCCGACGTGAAGGTCGGCACCCCGTATCTCGACGCGGTGAAGGTCGTCGGCACCATCGAGGCGCACGGCAAGGGTGACAAGGTGCGGATCGTGAAATTCCGCCGCCGCAAGCACTACAAGCGCGAAGGCACGCACCGTCAGCCGTACACCGACGTCAAGATCACCCAGATCGTCGCTTGAAGAGTTTCTAGGAGGCTCGACTCAACATGGCACACAAGAAGGCGGGCGGCAGCACGCGCAACGGCCGCGAATCGCATTCCAAGCGTCTCGGCGTGAAGAAGTTCGGCGGTGAAGCGGTGATCCCGGGCAACATCATCATCCGCCAGCGCGGCACCGCGTATCGGCCGGGCGTGAACGTCGGGATGGGGACCGATCACACGCTGTTCGCGACCGCGAACGGTGTCGTCGAGTTTCGCGTGAAGGGTCCCGAGCAACGCACCTACGTGAACGTCGTCGCGAAGTAGGCGCCGACGCGCGGGCGGATCCGCCCGTCATCCGGGCGTGGTCGCACACGCAAAACGAAGGGGACAGGCGCGGGCCTGTCCCCTTTTTGATTTCTAGCGCTCTCAAGGGCGGTTTGCCATGAAGTTCATCGACGAAGCGACGCTCAAGGTCCAGGCGGGCAATGGCGGGCGCGGCTGCGTGAGCTTTCGCCGCGAGAAGTTCGTGCCCTTCGGCGGGCCCGACGGCGGCGACGGGGGCCACGGCGGGAGCGTCTACCTGCGCGCGCTCGAGGGCCTGAACACGCTCGCCGACTTCCGCATCGCGCGCCTCTACAAGGCCCAGAACGGCGCGCCGGGCAGCGGCAACGACTGCACCGGCCGCGGCGGCGAGGACCTGTACGTCGCGGTGCCGGTGGGCACCGTCGTCACCGAGGCCGAGACCGGCGAGGTGCTCGGCGATCTGATCACCCCGGATCAAGTGGTGCAGGTCGCGAAGGGCGGCAAGGGGGGGTGGGGGAACGCGCGCTTCAAGTCGAGCACCAATCGAGCCCCGCGCCAGTTCGGACCCGGCTTACCCGGCGAGCGCCGCGAACTGCTCCTCGAGTTGAAACTGATCGCCGACGTGGGCCTCCTCGGCTTGCCGAACGCGGGCAAGTCGACCTTGATCCGCGCGGTCTCGGCCGCGCGGCCGAAGGTCGCGGACTACCCGTTCACGACGCTCACGCCGAACCTCGGCGTCGTCACCGCGGGTCCCGGGCGCAGCTTCGTGATGGCGGACATCCCCGGTTTGATCGAAGGGGCCGCGGAGGGCGCGGGCCTCGGCATCCGGTTCCTGCGGCATCTGCAGCGCACGCGCGTGTTGCTGCACCTGATCGACATCGCGCCGCCGGCGCCCGACGCCGATCCGGTTCGCGACGCCCGCATGATCGTCGCGGAGCTGAAGAAGTTCTCGCCCGAACTCGCGGCGAAGGATCGCTGGCTCGTGCTCAACAAGATCGACCTGCTCGATCCGGTCGAGGTCGATCGCCGTGCGCGCGAGATCGTGCGGCGACTGCGTTTCAAGGGGCCGGTGTTCCGCGTGTCCGGCGCGACCGGCGCGGGCACGGATCAGTTGGTGCAGGAGGTGATGCGCTACCTGGAGGAACACCCGCGGCCGTCCGCGCGAACGGCGGACTCCGGGGAAGAGGCGTCGTGAGGCGGCCCTGGGCCGCCCGGGATCACTTCGTGAGCGCGCGAACCTGCCGCGTCAACCGGCTCTTGTGCCGGGCGGCCTTGTTGCGGTGGATCAGCCCCTTGTTGACCATGCTGTCGATCACCGGGGTCGCGGCGGCGAGCGCAGCGAGGGCCTCGTCCTGCTTGCCGGCCTTGATCGCGAGCACGGCCTTGCGGATCGCGGTACGCAGCCGCGAGGTCGCCGCGGTGTTGCGCGTGCGGTGCTTCTCCGACTGGCGAGCTGCTTTTTCCGCGGATTTCGTGTTGGCCAAGCGCGGTACTCCTTACAAAGAGCCGCGTATTCTGCGGACGCACCGAAGCCTTGTCAATCGGCCGAACCGCCACGGCGGGCGCGCTTGTTATAGTGACGCCCCGGGATGAGCCGCGCGATCTTCAAATCGACGACGACGGTGGGCTTGATCACCCTGCTGTCGCGCATCACCGGACTCGTCCGCGACGTCGCGCAGGCGCACCTGTTCGGCGGCGGACCGGTCGCGGACGCGTTCCTGGTCGCGTACAAGATCCCGAACTTCCTGCGCCGATTGTTCGCCGAGGGCGCGTTCTCGCAGTCCTTCGTGCCGGTGATCGCCGAATACAAGCAGAACCGCAGCGAGGCGGAGGTGCGCGAGCTCGTGAGCGGCGCGGCCGGCACGCTCGGGCTCGCGCTGTTCGCGCTGTCGGTGGTCGCGGTGATCGCGGCGCCGCTGATCATCTGGGCGTTCGCACCCGGTTTCGCGCACACCGGCAATCGGTACGCGATCGCGGTGCAGATGCTGCGGTTCACGTTTCCGTACATCCTGTTCGTGTCGCTGACCGCGCTCGCGAGCGGCGTGTTGAACAGCTACGGGCGTTTCGGGCCACCGGCGTTCACCCAGGTGCTGTCGAACGTCGTGATGATCGTCGCCGCGGTGTGGATCGCACCGCACTTCGCGAACCCCGGCCTCGTGCTCGCGGGCGCGGTGTTCGTCGGCGGCGTGCTGCAAGTGCTCTACCAGATCCCGTTCGTGATGCGGGTGAGGATGCTCGGCTGGCCGCGCTGGCGCTGGGATCACGCGGGGGTGCGCCGCATTGCGCGGCTGATGGGGCCCGGAATCCTCGGCTCCTCGGTCGCCCAGATGAGCCTGCTGCTCGATACCCAGATCGCGTCCTTCCTCGTGACCGGCAGCGTGTCCTGGCTGTACTTCGCGTCGCGGCTGATGGAGTTCCCGCAAGGGGTGTTCAGCATCGCGCTCGGCACCGTGATCCTGCCGAGCCTGTCCGCGCACCACGCCGCGGCCGCGCCCGAGCGGCTGTCCGCGACGCTCGAGTGGGCGCTGAAGCTCGTGCTGGTCATGGTGCTGCCGGCGGCGGTCGCGCTGTTCGTGCTGTCGGGCCCGTTGATCGCGACGATCTTCGAGCATGGCCGCTTCCACGCGCACGACGTGCAGATGAGTTCCTACGCGCTGATGGCGTTCTCGTTCGGCTTGCTCGGCTTCAGCTTCGTGAAGGTGCTCGCGCCGGGGTACTTCGCGCGGCAGGACACCCGCACCCCGGTGCGGGTGAGCCTGATCTCGCTCGGCGTGAACATCGGGGTGAACCTGCTCGTCGTCGCGCCGCTCGCGTACCTGCGGCTGCTGCCCGCGCCGCACGCGTTCCTCGCGGTGTCGACCAGCCTCACCGGCACGACCAACGCCTGGCTGCTGTATCGCGGCTTGCGCCGCAACGGGGTGCTGCGTCCCGGGCCGGGCTGGCCGCGGCTCATCGTGCGCGTCGTCGGCGCCGGCGCGGTGATGGGCGGGCTGCTCGCATGGCTCGCCGGCGACCCGGCGCGCTGGGTCGTGATGCCCGCCTGGACGCGGGTCGGCCATCTCGCGGTCTGCGTCCTCGCCGGCGCGACCGCGTATTTCGCCGCGCTGCTCGCGTTCGGTCTGCGCCCCGCGGACCTGCGCGAATGAACCGGCGCCAAATCGTGGGCGAAAGTCCCTTATAATCGCTCCCTTTGCCATGGAACTCGTTCGCGGCCTCAAAAACCTGTCGGCACGGCGGCGCGGTTGCGTGCTGACCGTCGGCAATTACGACGGGGTGCACCTCGGCCACCAGCAGATGCTGCGCGTGCTGCGCGAGCGGGCGCGGGCGATCGGGCTGCCGGCGACGGTGCTGGTGTTCGAACCGAGCTCCAAGGAGTTCATCGACCCACAGGGGGCGCCGCCGCGCTTGACGCGCTGGCGCGAGAAGTGGGTCGCGCTCGCCGACTGCGGGGTCGACCGGCTCGTGACCCTGCGATTCGACGAGCGGATTCGCTCGATGTCGCCGCAGGCGTTCGTCGACGAGTTGATCGTGGACGCGTTCGGCGCGCGGCACATGGTCGTCGGCGACGACTTCCGCTACGGGAGCCGCGCCGCCGGCACGATCGAGACCTTGATCGAGGCGGGGCGGTCGCACGGCTTCACGGTCGAGCAGATCGCGCCCTACCGGGTCGATGCGGTGCGCGTGAGCAGCACCGCGGTGCGCGAGCGGCTCGAACGCGGCGACTTCGCGGGGGCGGCGCGCTTGCTCGGCCGGCCGTACCGGATCCTCGGGCGCGTCGCGCGCGGCGAGGCGCTCGGCCGCAAGCTCGGGTTTCCGACGG
Organism: Pseudomonadota bacterium; assembly: GCA_021785405.1. Taxonomy (GTDB): domain Bacteria; phylum Pseudomonadota; class Gammaproteobacteria; order Steroidobacterales; family Steroidobacteraceae; genus Bog-1198. The sequence continues at coordinate 28,977 of JAJYFF010000013.1, forward strand.
CGAACCTGCGCCTCGGACGCGCCAAGCCGCCGGTGTGGGGCGTGCTCGCGGTGCGGGTGGCCGGGATCGCGGACGCGCCGTGGCCCGGCGTCGCGAGCCTCGGCACGCGGCCGACGGTCGGCGGCGTCGAGCCGCTGCTCGAGGTGCATTTGTTCGACTTCGCCGGTGATCTGTACGGGCGCGAGCTCGAAGTGGAATTCGTCGCGAAGCTGCGGGACGAGCGCAAGTTCGACTCGCTCGACGAATTGGTCGCGCAGATGCGCGAGGATGCGGCGGCGGCGCGCCGCGCATTGACGTAAGGTGCATTGTGGCCGACTACAAGAACACGATTAATCTGCCGAACACGGAATTTCCGATGAAGGCGGATCTCGCGAACCGCGAGCCGAAGAGGCTCGAGGCGTGGGAGCGGGGCGACCTGTACGGGAAGATTCGCGAGGCAAGCCGCGGCCGGCCGCGGTTCACGCTCGTCGACGGGCCGCCGTACGCGAACGGCGCGATCCACCTCGGCCACGCGGTCAACAAGATCCTGAAGGACATCATCGTCAAGTCGCGCACGCTCGACGGCTACGACGCGGCGTACATCCCGGGCTGGGATTGCCACGGCCTGCCGATCGAGATGCAGATCGAGAAGACCCACGGCCGCGTCGGCGCGAAGCTCGACGCGAAGGCGTTCCGGGCCGCGTGCCGCCGCTACGCGGGCGAGCAGGTGTCGTCGCAGCGCGCGGATTTCAAGCGCCTCGGCGTGCTCGGCGACTGGGAGCGCCCGTACCTCACGATGATGCCGGCGTTCGAGGCCGAGCAGTTGCGCGCGTTCGCGAAGGTGATCGCGAACGGCCACCTGTACAAGGGCTACAAGCCGGTGCACTGGTGCCTGAATTGCCGCTCCGCGCTCGCCGAAGCCGAGGTCGAGTACGAGGAAGTGAGCTCGCCGAGCATCTACGTGCGCTTTCCGGTCGCCGATCCCGACGACTTCGCGCAGCGTTTCCACCTCGAGCGCGGCGCCGGCGGCGTGCCGACCGCGGTCGCGATCTGGACGACGACGCCGTGGACCTTGCCCGCGAACCAGGCGGTCGCGCTGCATCCGGAGCTCGACTACGCGCTGGTCGAATGCACCACGGACGCCGGCCGCGAGCGCCTGGTGATCGCGGCCGAGCGGGTCGCGACGGTGATGCCGCTGTTCGGCGAGGCGCCGTGGGAGGTCGTGGCGACGGTGCGTGGCGCGGCGCTCGAGCGGGCGATGCTGCAGCACCCGTTCTACGAGCGACGAGTGCCGGTGATCCTCGGCGAGCACGTGACGCTCGATGCGGGCACCGGCGCGGTGCACACCGCGCCGGCGCACGGGCTCGAGGACTACGTCGCCGGACGGCGCTACGGCCTGTCGGCCGACAATCCGGTCGACGGCGACGGTCGATTCCTGGCGACGACCGCGCTGTTCGCCGGCGAGCGGGTGTTCGACGCGAACGCCCAAGTGATCGAAGTGCTGCGCGAGCGCGGCCGCCTGCTGCGCGCCGAGCCGTACCGGCACGCGTACCCGCACTGCTGGCGGCACAAGACGCCGGTGATCTTCCGCGCGACGCCCCAGTGGTTCATCAGCATGGAACAGGCGGGCCTGCGCCGCGGCGCGCTCGAGGCGATCGCGCACGTCGACTGGATGCCGAGCTGGGGAGAGCAGCGCATCTCCGGAATGATCGCCGGCCGCCCGGACTGGTGCGTGTCGCGGCAGCGGACCTGGGGCGTGCCGATCCCGCTGTTCGTGCACCGGACCACCGGCGAGCTGCATCCGCGCACCCCGGAGCTGATCGAAGCGGTCGCGAACCGCGTCGCCGAGGCCGGGATCGACGCGTGGTTCGATCTCGATCCGGGCGAACTGCTCGGCGCGGAAGCCAAGGACTACGAGAAGACCGGCGACGTGATGGACGTGTGGTTCGACTCCGGCGTCGTGCACCACTGTCTCGCGACGATGCGGCCGGAGGTCGACGCGCCGGCGGATCTGTACCTCGAAGGCTCGGACCAGCACCGCGGCTGGTTCCACAGCTCGCTGCTCACGTCGGTCGCGATGCACGGCCGCGCGCCGTACCGCGCGGTGCTCACGCACGGCTTCACGGTCGACGAGAAGGGCCGCAAGATGTCGAAGTCGCTCGGCAACATCCTCGCGCCGCAAAAGCTGACCAGCACCCTCGGCGCGGACGTGCTGCGGCTGTGGGTCGCGGCGACCGACTACGCGAACGAGATGAGCGTCTCCGAGGAGATCCTGAAGCGGGTCGCGGACTCCTACCGCCGGATCCGCAACACGCTGCGCTTCCTGCTCGGGAACCTCCACGGGTTCGACGCGGCGCGCGACGCGCTGCCCTGGGATCGGCTGGTCGCGATCGATCAGTGGGCGATCGCGCGCGCGTTCGCGCTGCAGAATCAGCTGGTCACCGCGTACCGCAACTACGAGTTCCACGAGATCTACCAGCGCGTGCACAACTTCTGCGTGGTCGAGCTCGGTGGCTTCTACCTCGATATCCTCAAGGACCGCCTGTACACGACCGGTGCGGACAGCGCGCCGCGGCGCTCGGCGCAGACGGCGTTGCACCATCTCGCGCACGCGATGGTGCGCTGGATCGCGCCGATCCTGAGCTTCACCGCCGACGAAGTGTGGGGTTTCCTCGGCGGCGCCGTCGGCGAGTCGGTGCTGCTGTCGACCTGGCACGCGTTTCCGGCGGGCGCGGAGCGGCCGTCGGCGATCGACTGGCCGGCGTTCGTCGCGCTGAAGGGCGAGGTGGCGCGCGAGCTCGAGCGGCTGCGCGTCGGCGGCGAGATCGGTGCGCCGCTCGATGCCGAGGTGACCGTGTATGCCTCGCCCCCGCAGGCGGCGCGGCTCGGCGCGCTCGGCGAGGAGCTGCGCTTCCTGTTGATCACGAGCGACGCGAACGTCGAGGTCCGCGACGTGCCGCCGGCGGACGCGGTGCGCACCGGCCTCGACGAGGCGTGGATCCGGGTGCAACCGACCCGGCACGCGAAGTGCGTGCGCTGCTGGCATCACCGCGTGGACGTCGGCGCCGATCCGCGGCATCCGGAACTGTGCGGGCGCTGCGTCGTCAACGTCGAGGGACCTGGAGAGGAGCGACACTTCGCATGAATTCGATCGAACGACGCGTCCGCTCGTGGCGCTGGTTGGGGCTGTCGGCGGGCGTCGTGCTCGCGGACCAGACGAGCAAGGCGTACATCGCGCGCCACTTCGGGGAGTTCGAGGTGACCCGGGTGCTGCCGATCCTCGACATCACCCGGATGCAGAACGTCGGGGCGGCGTTCAGCCTGCTCGCCTCGGCGTCCGGCTGGCAGCGCTGGTTCTTCATCGCGCTCGCGCTCGGCGTCAGCATCGCGATCGTCGCCTGGCTCGTGCGGCCGCGCACCAATCCGGGGGTGCTGCTGCCCGCCGGGCTCGCGTTCATCCTCGGCGGCGCGATCGGCAACCTGATCGACCGCGTCCGCCTCGGCTCGGTGATAGACTTCATCCACTTTCATTGGCACCGGGCGTATTTTCCGGCGTTCAACCTCGCCGACACGTCGATCACGATCGGCGCGGGGTTGCTGTTGCTGGATGCCCTGCTCGACACGAGGCGTACTCCGTGATGCAGATCTACTTGGCCAATCCGCGCGGATTCTGCGCCGGCGTCGACCGGGCGATCGACATCGTCGAGCGCGCGATCGACGTGTTCGGCGCGCCGATCTACGTGCGTCACGAGATCGTCCACAATCACTACGTCGTCGACCGCTTGCGCGAGATCGGCGCGATCTTCGTCGAGGAGATCGACGAGGTCCCGGACGGCGCGACGCTGGTGTTCAGCGCCCACGGGGTCGCGCGCGCGGTCGAGGAGGAGGCGAAGCGGCGCGGGCTCGCGGTGTTCGACGCGACCTGTCCGCTGGTCGCGAAGGTGCACATCGAGGTCGCGCGCTACGCGCGCGACGCGCGCGAGGTGCTGCTGATCGGGCATGCCGGCCATCCCGAGGTGCAGGGGACGATGGGCCGCTTCGACGCGTCCTACGGCGGGCGCATGGTGCTGGTCGAGACGGTCGAGGACGTCGCGACGCTCGATGTCCGCGACCCCGATCACCTCGCGTTCGTGACCCAGACGACCTTGTCGATGGACGACACCGCGGCGATCGTCGCGGCGCTGCGCCGCCGCTTCCCGAACCTCGCGACGCCGCGCAAGGAAGACATCTGCTACGCGACCCAGAACCGCCAGGACGCGGTCAAGGGCTTGATCGACCGCTGCGACGTGCTGATCGTGGTCGGCTCGGCGTCGAGCTCGAACTCCAATCGCCTGCGGGAGATCGCCGACAAGGCGGGCAAGCCCGGTTATCTCGTCGACGGCCCGGAGAACCTGCGGCGCGAGTGGTTCGAAGGCGTGCGTTCGGTCGGCGTGACCGCCGGCGCGTCCGCACCCGAGGTGCTCGTCCAGGGCGTGATCGGCCGCCTGCGGGAGTGGGGTGGGGCGGTCGTCGAGGAAGTGGCCGGCCGGACCGAGAACGTGGTGTTCGCGCTGCCGAAGACGCTGCGCGACGTCGCGAAGCATCTGGGCAGCCTTTCAACGACGGAAACGACGGGTTAGAATGCCGCCCCCGCCGGCCGGGCAGCGCCCCGTCGGCCGAGGATCGTTCGCGAAACGCCGCAATAGCTCAGCTGGTAGAGCAACGCATTCGTAATGCGTGGGTCCGGGGTTCGAATCCCTGTTGCGGCACCATCCTCACGTCGACGAGCCGCCCGCGCGGCGGTTCAGTTTTCCCGACCGATTGTCTACCATGCGTCGATGACCCCGATCCGCTCCGTCCTCTGACGCCCGCGCCACCGGCCGATGGTCAAACTCCTGTCGCGCCTGCCGATGCGCGTGCTCTATGCGCTCTCCACCGGTCTCTTCTTCATCGCGTGCTACCTGGTGCGCCATCGCCAGCGGGTGATCGACGAGCAGATCGCACGGGTCTTTCCGCAAGCGGATGAACGCGAGCGTCGGCGGATCCACCGGCAATTCCTGCGCAATTTCTGCGACGTCGCCGTCGAGATCCTGAAGTCCGCGACGATCTCGGCGGACGAGATGCGCCGGCGGGTGCGGATCGGCAACCTCTCGGTCGCGCGCGACTACCTCGAGTCCGGCCGCTCGGTGATGCTCGTGACCTCGCACCTGTGCAACTGGGAGTGGCTGCTGCACGGCTTTGCGCTGGAGCTCGGGTTTCCGCTCGACGCCGCCTACAAGCCGCTGCACGACGCCTGGGCCGAGCGCCTGATGCTGCAGATCCGTTCGCGCTTCGGGGCGCGTCTGGTGCCGGCGAAGCAGCTCCTCATCGATCACCTGCAGCGGCGCGGCGTCGTCCGCGCGCTCGCGATGAACGCCGATCAAGCGCCGGTGTCGACCGATCGGCGTCACTGGACGCGTTTTCTCGGTCAGGAGACCGCGTTCTACCTCGGTGCCGAGCAGATCGCGCGCGGCACCCGCTTGCCGGTGATCTACGTCGTGATGCGCCGGGTCCGCCGCGGCTATTACGAGGTCGAGCTGCAGACCCTGTGGGACGGCCGCGAGCCGCTCGAGCCGGGCGAGATCACCGAGCGGTACGCGCGCGCGTGCGAACGCGACGTGCTCGCGAGCCCCGCGGACTGGCTCTGGTCGTATCGCCGCTGGCGGATCCAGAAGGCGATCTACGGCACGTCCTGAACCGCGGCCGGCCGCGCGCGCCTCGAGCCGCGCGGCCGCCGCGCGTCAGGCCGGCGCGGCGAGTTTGCGCTGCAGGTGCGCCGCGAGCTCGCGGATCGTCGGATGGTCGAAGAGCTCGGTGAGATCGATCTGACCCGGGAAATCGCGGTCGATCGTCTCGTGGATCTCGATCAGCTTCAGCGAGCTCGCGCCGAGCTCGAACAGGTTGTCGTCGATCTCGATCCGTTTGCCCGGGAGCGCGGCCTCGCAGATCGCCCGCAGCCGGCCCTCGAGCTCCGAGCCGCGCACCTGCGCCGCGCCGCCGTGACTGCTGCGCAGCGCCGCGAGCTCGGCGAGCTCGGCGTCGAATTCACCGTCGACCATCGACTGCACGAGCAGGTGCCGCTGAATCTTGCCGCTGGTCGTCTTCGGGATGCGCTTCACCGGAACGACTTCGGTGACCTCGAGTCCCGCGTGCTCGTTGATCAGGCGCGCGACCGCGGTCGCGGTCGGCAGGAACTCGGGCATTCCCGAGCGGTGCAGCACGAACAGCACCAGATCCTCGCCCTGGGATCCGGGGCGCCGCACGCCGGCCGCGACGACCTTGCCGAGCTCGAGCCCGGGGGCGCGTTGCGCGATGTTCTCCAGGTCGTGCGGGTAGTAGTTCTGGCCGTTCACGAAGATGATCTCCTTCGCGCGGCCGGTCACGTACAGCGAGCCCTCGTGAAACATCCCGAGGTCGCCGGTGTCGAGCCAGCCGTCCGCGTCGATCGCCGCCGCGGTCGTCTCGGGGTCCGCGAAGTAGCCGCGGGTCACGTTCGCCCCGCGGATCAGGATCCGGCCGATCCGATCCGCGGCGACCGCCGCGCCGGCGGCGTCGGCGATGCGGACCTCGGTGTCGGGGATCGGTTGGCCGACGCCCATCAGTTCGAGTGCGTCGCGCGCGTTCGGGGGATTCGGTTCGATCGTATCGCCCGGCGCGAGCTTGTGGCGGTTCACCCGGATCCAGCGGTACTCGGTGTCGGGCACCGGCATCGCGACCGCGAGCGAAGCCTCGGCGAGGCCGTAGACCGGATACATCGCGCGGCGCTTCAGACCCGTGTAGGCGAGCGCGTCCATGAACTCGTTGCACAGCTCGACCGAGATCGGCTCGGCGCCGTTGTAGATCAAGCGGATCGCGGACAGGTCGACGCCGTCGAGCCGCCGTCCACCGAGCACCTTCAGGAAGTGCCGGTAGCCGAAATTCGGCGAGCAGGTGATCGTTGCGCGCTTGCGCGAGGCGACCTGCAGCCACAGGAGCGGGCGCCGCACGAACAGCTCGGTCGGCATCAGGTTCACGTGCACGTGGTTCGCGAACTGCATCCAGAAGAAGCCGATCAGGCCCATGTCGTGGGTGAGCGGCATCCAGCTCAAGGACACGTCGGTTTCGTTGAAACGGTCGAGCTTGGTCGCGCTGCGGGTGTTCGCGACCAGGTTCGCGTGCGAGAGCACGACGCCCTTCGGTTCGCTGGTCGATCCCGAGGAGAACTGGATGAACGCCGTGTCGTCGGGCGCGGGGCGGTGGATCTTCCCGGGCCGGGACACGTCGGTGATCGACTCGACGAGGAAGCAGCGCGCCTTCAGTTCGGCGAACAGCGCCGACTCGCCGGCTTCGGCCGCGAACGCCTGCAGGCGCTCGAGGTTCTTCGCGTCGGTGTACAACCAGGGTTTGCCGAGCTTGCGCGCGACGCGCAGCAGCTTGTGGCGATGCTCGTCGCTGATCCCGACCGCGAGCGGCACCGGCTGGATCCCGCCGCAGACGCCCGCGAGGAAGCCGTCGATGAATTGCTCGTTGTCGTTGAGGAAGATGATCATGCGGTCGCCGCGCGCGGCGCCGAGCGTCTGCAGGTGGTGCAGGATCCCGAGCGCGCGCTCGTAGAGCTCGGCGTAGCCGACCCGCCGCTCGGAATTCTCGCCGTCCACGTAACAAACCGCGCGATCGACGCTGCGGTTCATCTCCAAGATGTCCACCAGGGTGTTGTAAGTCATCGTTCCTCTACCGTCATCAAGAGTCGGGATCGGGGACGCAGGTTGATCTGCGCCTCGAATTCCACGGGATCGTCGTTCGCCGGCGCGATCCGGAAGCGCCGGCTCATCGTTTGCACGTGCACGAGCATCTCGAACATCGCGAGGTTCTCGCCGACGCAGTGGCGCGGTCCGGCCGAGAACGGCAAGTAGGCGAACCGGTGCCGCTCCGCCGCGCTCCGGCCCGCGAAGCGCTCGGGACGGAACGCCTCGGGCTCCTTCCAATGGCGCGGGTGCCGATGCAGGACGTACGGGCAGATGAACACGTCGGTGCGCGGTCCGATCGAGTAGCCGCCGAGCACATCCGCCTCGATGCTGCGGCGGGTGAACAGCCACCCCGGAGGATACAGGCGCAAGGCTTCCTGGATCACCTGCTGCGTGAACTCGAGCGCCTCGGCGGCGGCGAGCCCGAGCGGCCGCGCGCCGCCGACGCGATCGGCCTCCTCGCGGAGCCGTTCGCCGACGTCGGGGTGCCGGGCGACCAGGTGCCAGGTCCACGCGAGCGCGGCCGCGGTGGTCTCGTGGCCCGCGACGATCAAGGTCAGTACCTCGTCGACGAGTTCCGCGTCGCTCATCGCCTCGCCGGTGTCGCGCGACCGCGCGCTCATCAGCATCTCGAGGAAATCGAACCGCTCCGCGGGCTCGCGCCGACGGCGAGCGGCGAGATCCACGACGAGCTTCGCGAGCGAGCGGAAGCGGAACGCGAATCGCAGATCGCGATCGGTCACCTGCGCGACCAGCGCGAACGGGTTGCCGCCGAGCTCGCGCTCGAGCCGCCCGAGGTCCTCGCCGAAGATCGAGCGCAACACGATCTCGAGCGTCAGCGCGCTCGTCTCGTCGACGACGTCGACCGGTTCGCCGCGCGCCGCGTGCGCGACCCAGCGGTTCGCGTACCGGTCGTTGACCTCGTCGATCAGCGCGCCGAAGCGCTCGAGCACCTTGCGGTGGAACGCGGGCTGGATCATGCGCCGCTGCCGCCGCCACAGGTCGCCCTCGCTCGTCATGATCCCGTTGCCGAGCAGGATCTGCACCCGCTCGATGCCTTCACCTTTCGTGTAGTTGCGGTGGTTCGACAGCAGCACGTGCTTGACGTCGTCGGGATCGTTGATCACGTAGAAATAGGCGCCGCGGCTCGGCGCGAACACCCGGTAGGTGTCACCGTATTCGGCGAAGTACGCGCACAGCCGGGCCAGGGATTCTTCGCTGCCGCCGAGATCGAAGCCCTCCGCCGGCCCGGGCGGCATCGCTTCCTGATACATCCGCCCATTGTAACGTAAGCGCCCGCGGGGGCCGGTGCCCGCAATTGAGAATCACCCCACTCGGGCGGTCCCCGGGTTGCGCCCCGGTGCGCGCTTCCCGAGAATGCCGCCCGTGCCACAGAACACGGACGAGGATCGACTCCGCAACACGATCTACCGGCAGCAGACCCGCTCGTCGCGGCGGCTGACGCCGCTGCGCGCGGCCGCGTACCGCGTGCTGGTGCCGATCGGGCTGGCGCTGGTGCGCCTCGTGTGGCGCTCGGCGCGCAGCGTGCGAATCGACGGCGTCGAGCACGTCGACGCGGCGCTGCGCGCGGCCCCGTCGTTCATCCCGGTGTACTGGCACCAGCACCAGCTGTTCTGCGTGAAAGCGCTGCTCGATCAGCGCGAGCGCGGCCTGCGGCCCGGGTTTCTGGTCAGCCCGTCGGTCGACGGCGAGATCGGCGCGATGCTGATCGGGCGGTTGAACGCGGTCGCGATTCGCGGGTCTTCCTCGCATACCGGTGCGCGTGCGCTGCGCGACTACTACCAAGCGCTCGTCCAGGATCACGTGTCGCCGTCGATCACACCGGACGGCCCGCGCGGCCCGCCGTGGAAGGCGAAGCCGGGCGCGATCCTGCTCGCGCAACTGTCGCAGCGGCCGATCGTGCCGATGAGCTACGCGGCCTCGCGCGCGTGGATGTTCCACTGGGACCAGTTCGTGATCCCGAAGCCGTTCGCGCGCGTCGCGATCGCGTTCGGTGAGCCGATCTGGGTGCCGAAGCGGCTCGACGCCCAGGCCCTCGAGGCGCTGCAAGTTCAATTGGAGCAGCGCTTGCGGACGCTGTTCGCCGAGGCGCGCGCGCGGCTCGATTGATTTTCCCCACGGCAGCAGTCCAACCCGGATGTGGATGCCGGGTCGGCGCATGGATGGGTACGAATCATTGCAGCAAATCCATATGTGTGAGAAAAATACACATATGGTTGATGACTTACGATCCGTCCTGCGGTCCTCGGTGCGATTGATGCTGCGGCCGATCGTGCGGGTGCTCCTGCGTGGGGGCATCCCGTTTCGCGAGTTCAGCGAGCTCGCGAAGTTCACCTACGTCGAGATCGCGACGACGGAGTACGGTCGGCGCAACCGGCCGACGAACGTCTCGCGGACCGCGATCCTGACCGGTCTGAATCGACGCGACGTCGCGCGCATCCGCTCGGCGGAGCCGCTGGCGACGCTCGAGGCGCTGTATATGAGCCATGGCTCGCGGATCCTCTCCGGGTGGCATCTCGATGCGGACTTCCTCGACGCCGATGGCCAGCCGGCGCGGTTGCCGCTCGAGGGCGGCCTGCCGAGCTTCCAGGCGCTCGCGCGCCGTTACGCGCCGGACCTGCCGCACATCGCGCTGTTCAAGGAGTTGTCCGCGGCCGGCGCGGTCGAGTTGTGCGACGACGGCCATCTGCAGGCACTGATGCGCAGCTACATCCCGAAATCCTTCGATCCGAACCAGATCCGTCTGTGGGGAAGCATCTTGCACGACATGGCCTCGACGCTCGCCTACAACGTGACCCGCGCGCCGACCGCCGCGGCGCGCTTCGAGCGCCGCGCGATCCACGCGCGCGTCCGCCGATCGGCGGTGCCCGAATTTCGCGACTTTCTCGAGCGCGAGGGTCAGCAATTCCTGGAGCGCGTCGACGGCTGGCTCGCGGAGCACGCCGTCGACGGTCCCGACGGCGGCGACCCGGGCGCGATCGCGCGGCTCGGCGCGGGGGCGTACTTGATCGAGGAGCCGATCGCGAAGGCAGGGCCGAGTTCGTGAGGGCGGGGCGCCGGCGACGCTGGGTGGCGCTCGCGCTGGCGGCGGGCGTGCTGCTGTCCTCGTGTGGGGGTGGCGGGGTCGTCGCGGGGATCGAAGGCACCGGTACCGCGCAGGTCGCCGCGGCCTCCTCGGGACCGATCAGCCGCTTCGGCAGCATCTTCGTGAACGGGGTCGAGTTCGACACGACCCACGCGACGATCTCGATCGACGGCCGCGGCGCGACCGCGAGCGACTTGAGCGTCGGCGACGTCGTCGAGGTGCAGGGGTCGATCGCCGCGGGCGGCACCACCGGCACCGCGACCACGGTCGACTATCGAACCGCCGTACAGGGGCCGATCAGCGCGGTCGACGGCCCGAACTCGACCGTGACGGTCCTCGGTCAGACGGTGCAGATCGGTCCGCAGACCTCGCTCGGCGCCGAGGCGGGTGGAACGCCGACGTTCGCGTCGCTGGTCCCGGGCACCCTGATCGAGGTGAGCGGTTTCCCGGGGGCGGACGGCACGCTGGCCGCGACGCGCGTCGAGATCCAGACGCAGCTGGCCGCGTATGAACTCACGGGCGTCGTGGCCGCCGTCGATCCCTCGACGCTGCAAGTCGTGGTGAACGGCGACACGGTCGACTTCAGCGGCGCGCAGTTCGCGGGATTCCCGGCGGGCGGCGGGTTGCAGGTGGGCGATCGCGTCCAGGTCGAGCTACCGGTCGGTTCGGTCGCCGGGACGCTCCTCGCGACGCGGATCACGCTGTTGCCGCCCTTGTCCGCCGCGAGCGGTGCGCAAGGCGCGGTGCAAGGCGAGATCGACGGGTACGTCTCGCCGGCGCAGTTCCAGGTCGACGATACCGCGGTCTCGACCAACGCTCAGACCCAGTTTCAGAACGGCACCGCGGCGACCCTCGCCGCCGGCGTCGAGATCGCCGTGCAGGGCGCCTTCGACGCGAACGGTACCTTGGTCGCCACGACGGTGCAGTTCGCGCCGACGAACCCGATTCTGGTGCGCGCGACCGTGACCGCGGTCGATTCGAGCGCGGGGACCTTGGCCGTGCTCGGGATCCCGGTCGCGACCGACGCGCTGACGCGCTACGAGGATCAAACGGCGAATCCGGTCACGCCGTTCAACCTGGCCGCGGTCTCGGTCGGGGATTATGTCGAAGTGCACGGCCACCTGGACGCCGCCGGCGTCCTCCAGGCGACCGTGCTGATCCGCGAGGAGTCGAGTCCCGAGGTCGAATTGCGTGCGCCGCCGAGCGCGGTCACTGCGCCGTCGTTGACCGTGCTCGGGATCTCGGCCCTCACGGGCAGCGCGACGCAGTTCTACGGCAGCGAAGAGACCTCGATCAGCAGTGCGCAGTTCTTCGCGTCGGCCGCGGGTGGGGCGACGGTCGACCTGCTCGGGTCGATCTCGGCCGGGGCCTTGCAGGTGACGACCGCCCAGTTGCCCGGGGAGGCCGAACTCGGCGATTGAAAGGACAAAATCCTCTTGAATACAAAATCTTAGCTTGTATTTATGAGAAATTATGCGAGAATCCCTCCATAAGAAGTGAGTCGGGAGAACTCAGGAACTGTGTGACGCGTTCGGTCACAGGTCGACACGCAATGGCACACTCCCCGCCCATCTGAAGGATTCCGGACACTGAAGGCACCGCTCGGCCCATGGCGATAGCTCCGAACGAACCGCGGTCCCCCGATTTCACTGCATCGGACATCCTCTCGCCGCACGTTTGGCCGCGTCGTGGAGGGGCGCCGCCCGTCGGGCTCGACGTGATCTGCATCAAGATCGCGGTGGACTTCCAAGCCATGACCGCGGGCACCGTCGCCCAGCGGCTCGCCTCCAATCTCGAACTGCTGCGCGACGCGACCCAGTCCGACGCCGCGTTCCATGCCGCCGTCGATGCCGAGACGGGGGCCTTCACCGACGTATCGGCCGCGTGCAACCCGCTGACCGTCGGCAACCCCGAACAACTGCGCGGCCGCGGTCTCGAGACGATGCCCTGGCTGCGGTCGCGCTTCGAGCCGCTCCGGATCTCGGAGCTGCGCGACACCGCGCGGGTGCGCGGCGAACAAGCGACGGATGCGGCCGTCTGGTGCGAGCTCGGCATCGGCTCGGTGCTCGCGATCACGTACTTCATCGAGAATCGTCCCGCGGGCGTGCTCGGGATCGCCGGTGCGCGGCCGCGCGAGCAGTGGGACGTGCAGATGCACCTGATGCTGAAGCTCGTCGGCTCGAGCCTCGCGAGCGGACTCGAGCGTCTCGCGATCCAGGCGCGTCTCGCCGATCTGAGCGAGCGCAACGAGCTCGCGATGCACAGCGCGAACGACGGCTTGTGGGACTTCGACACCCTGAACAACCGCGTGTACCTGTCGCCGCGCTGGAAGGCGATGCTCGGGTACGACGAAACCCAGGTCGGCCAGGCGCCGGACTGGCGCACGCTGGTGCACATCGAGGACATGTCGCGCGTGCAGGCCGCGATCCGGGACCACGTCGCGGGCAAGACCGCGATGTTCGAGAGCATGCACCGGATGCGGCATGCGACCGGCGAGTGGCGCTGGGTGATCAGCCGCGCGAAGGCCAAGGTCGACGACAAGGGGAGGCTGCTGCGCCTGGTCGGCGTCGAGCTCGACATCACCGAGCGCAAGCTCTACGAAGAGGCGCTGTTCCGCGAGAAGGAAAGTGCGCAGATCACGCTGCAGAGCATCGGCGACGGGGTGGTCACGACCGACGCGAAGGGCGTGATCGACTACATCAATCCGGTCGCCGAACAGCTGACCGGCTGGCGCCTCGAGGACAGTCAGGGGCGGCCGATCGAGGAAGTGTTCCGCGCGTTCCACGAGGAAACCTGCGAGCCGCTCGAGAATCCGCTCGCCGTCGCGATCCGGCGCACCCGCTCGATCAAGTCGGTGCGGCCGATGTTGCTGATCCGGCGCGACGGCAACGAGATCTACATCGAGAGCACCGCCTCGCCGATCCGCGACGGCAGCGGCGCGGTGGCGGGCGGCGTGCTCGTGTTCCACGACGTCAGCGAGGCGCGCGAGCTCAATCGGCGCCTGTCCTACCACGCGAGTCACGACGTGCTCACCGGTCTCGTGAACCGCCGCGAATTCGAGCACCGGATGGAGCGCGCGCTGAAGAGCGCGAAGGCGCGGGAAACCTCGTACGCGCTGTGCTATCTCGACCTCGACCAATTCAAGATCGTGAACGACACCTGCGGTCACAGCGCCGGCGATGCGCTGCTCGGCCAGGTCGGCGGGCTGCTCAAGTCGAAGGTGCGCTGGCGCGACACGCTCGCGCGCCTCGGCGGCGACGAGTTCGCGATCCTGCTCGAGAACTGCACGCTCGACGAGGCGATGCGGATGGCCGAGACGCTGCGCGACGCGGTACGCAACTTCAAGTTCACCTGGGAGGAGCGCACGTTCCGCCTCGGCGCGAGCATCGGGGTCGTGCCGATCGCGGCGGAGAACGTCGACGTCGCCGCGGTGCTGAGCGCCGCCGACAACGCGTGCCAGGCCGCGAAACAGGCGGGCCGCAATCGCGTGCACAGCTTCGAGGAGAACGACCTCGACCTGATGCGCCGGCGCCGCGAGATGCAGTGGGCCGCGCGGATCAACACCGCGCTCGAGGAGGACCGCTTCGAGCTGTTCCGCCAGACGATCCTGCCCCTCAGGGACCAGGAGAAGGGCGCGCACTACGAGTTGCTGTTACGGATGCGCGACGAGAACGGCAAGATCGTCACGCCCGACAACTTCATGACCGCGGCGGAGCACTACGGGCTCACGCCGAACATCGACCGCTGGGTGATCGAGAACGCCTTCCGCTGGCTGGTCTCCGACGCCGACGAGCGCGAGAAGCTCGCGATGTGCTCGATCAACCTGTCGGGCCTCTCGCTCGGCGACGACAAGTTCCTGCCGTTCGTCATCGAGCAGCTGACGCGCAGCGGCCTCGACGCGACCAAGATCTGCTTCGAGATCACCGAGACCGCGGCGATCGCGAGCTTCGCGCAGGCCAACCGCTTCATCCAGTCGCTGAAGGAACTCGGCTGCAAGTTCGCGCTCGACGACTTCGGCTCCGGGTTGTCCTCGTTCGGCTACCTGAAACACTTCCCGGTCGACTTCCTGAAGATCGACGGCGCGTTCGTGAAGGAAATCCTGCACGAGGACATCGACTACGAGATGGTGCGCTCGATCAACCAGATCGGCCACCTGACCGACAAGCGCACGATCGCGGAATTCGCGGAGAACGCCGCGATCATCGAGAAGCTGCGCGAGCTCGGCGTCGACTACGCGCAAGGCTACGGGATCTCCCAGCCGCAGCGGATCGGCAAGGCCGCGGTCGCGAAGGAGTCCTGAGGCGGCGCACGCCGGCCCGGGCGGCGCTCAGTCGCTCCAGGCGAAGCGCATCGACAGGTCGACCGCGCGCACGTGCTTCGTGATCGAGCCGACCGATACGAAGTCCACGCCGGTCTCGGCGATCGCCCGCACCTCGCGCTCGCCGACGCCGCCGGAGGCTTCCAGCGCGAGCGGGCGCGCCGCGGCGCGGTTGAGTGCGACGGCCGCGCGCATCTGCGGGATCGTGAAGTCATCGATCAACGCGGTGTCGGCGCCGGCCGCGATCGCCTCGCGCAGTTCCTCGAGCGACTCCACTTCGACTTCGACCGGCGCGCCGGGCGCCGACGCGCGCGCGGCCGCGACCGCGGCCGTGATCCCGCCGGCGGCGACGATGTGGTTCTCCTTGATCAGGATCGCATCGTAGAGGCCGAACCGGTGGTTCCGCGCGCCGCCGACGCGGACCGCATACTTCTGGGCGGTGCGCAACCCGGGGATCGTCTTGCGGGTGTCGAGCACGGTGCAGCCGGTGCCGAGTACGAGGGCGGCATAGCGGCGCGCGGCGGTCGCGGTCGCCGACAGCAGTTGCAGGAAATTCAGCGCGGTGCGCTCACCGCTGAGCAGTGCCCGCGCCGGCCCGGTGATCTCGAGCACCGTCTGGGCGGGCTCGACGAGTTCGCCTTCCTCGATCCGCCAATCGATCCGTACCCGCGGATCGAGCGCCGCGAAACAGGCGTCGACCCAGGGGCGACCGCAGATCACCGCGGATTCCCGGGCGATCACGCGCGCATGGCCCCGTCGCTCGGGCGGGATCAACGCGGCGGTCAAATCGCCGGCGCCGAGGTCCTCCTCGAGCGCTCGGGCGACCTGCGCCGCGAGATCCGCCGGCGGCGGCGGGAGGCTCGGCGGGCGCGCGGCCGCGAGCGTGATCGGGTCGATCGGGGGTCGGGACTCTGGGGGAGCGGTGCTCATCGCCGGGCTGGAAGAATAGGTGACGGACCCCGATAATTCAACGATCGAGCCTCGAACATCCACCCTGGAGATTGACCATGAACGCCATCGATCGCATCAAGACTCAGCTGGCCTCCGCGCCGGTCGTCCTGTACATGAAGGGAACCCCGGACTTTCCGCAGTGCGGGTTCTCCGCGCAGACGGTCGGTGCGCTGCGGGCCTGCAACGCGAAGTTCGCGCATTTCAACATCTTCGAGGACCCGGAGGTCCGCGAGGCGCTGAAGACGTACTCGAACTGGCCGACGTTTCCGCAGCTCTACGTGAACGGCGAGCTGATCGGCGGCTGCGACATCACGCTCGAGATGTACCGTTCCGGGGAGCTCCGCAAGATGCTCTCGGAGGCCGGTGCGGTCGCCGCCTGAGCGCCGCGTTCGCGGGTGGGGCCCGCCGCCGTCAGTCGACGGCGGGGTCCTCGTCCGGTCGCGGTAACGGACCCATCGAGGCGATCCGCCGCCGGCTCGCCTCGTACACGCCCTGGAACTGGTTGCAGACCGCGCAGAACAGATCCGCGGTGCGCTCGGCGTCGTAGCCGGCCGAATGCGCCGCGGAGGCATCCCAGTCGAAGCCGGCGGCGAGCGTCGCGCGCATCAGCACCGTCTGGCCGTAGGCGACGCCGCCGAGGGTCGCGGTGTCGAAGCTCGAGAACGGGTGGAACGGGTTGCGCTTGATCTGCGTGCGCTCGACCGCGGCGTTCAGGAAGTTCAAGTCGAAGAACGCATTGTGGCCGACCAGCACCGCGCGGGTGCACTCGGCCGCACGGACGGCGTTGCGTACCTGCTGGAAGATGCGCTGCAACGCATCGCTCTCGGGGATCGCCGGACGCAGCGGATGGTACGGATCGATGCCGTTCACCGCGAGCGACGCGGCCTCGAGGTTCGCGCCCTCGAACGGCTGCACGTGGTATCGCACCGTCTCGCCGCGCGCGAGCGATCCGTCCGCGCGCATTTCGATCGGCACCGCCGCGATCTCGAGCAGCGCGTCGGTGCGCGCATTGAAGCCGCCGGTCTCGACGTCGACGACGACGGGCAGGAATCCGCGGAATCGCGTCGCCATCGTGATCGGCGGCAGCGAGCTCATGCGCCGCTCTCCGCCTCGATCCGCCAACGCACCGTCTCGCCCGCGCGGTACGGCACCAGCTGCCCGTCGCCGAACGCGTAGCGGTCCGGCACCGTCCACGGCGCTTCGACCAAGGTCAGCGTCTCGCGGTGCGGCTCGAGACCGTAGAACTCGGCGCCGAAACGGCTCGCGAAGCCGGCGAGGCGGTCGAGCCGGCCGGCGGCCTCGAAGACCTCCGCGTACAACTCGATCGCCGCGTGCGCGGTGAACATGCCCGCGCAGCCACACGCGCTTTCCTTCGTCGCGCGCTCGTGGGGCGCGCTGTCGGTGCCGAGGAAGAACCGCGACTCGCCGCCGGTGGCCGCTTCGACCAGGGCGCACCGGTCCGCCTCGCGCTTCAGCACCGGCAGGCAGTAGTAGTGGGGCCGCAGGCCGCCCGCGAACAACGCGCCGCGGTTGTGCAGCAGGTGTTGCGGCGTGATCGTGGCGGCGACGCCCGCGCGCGCCGAACGGACGAAGTCGACCGCGTGCCGGGTGGTGATGTGCTCGACGACGATCCGCAGCGACGCGAATCGTGCGGCGAGCGGCGCGAGCACGTCGTCCAGGAATCGCGCCTCGCGGTCGAACGGGTCCACCGCGGGATCCGGCGTCTCGCCGTGGACGAGCAGCGGCAGTCCGACCTCGGCCATGCGTTCGAGCGCCGCGAACGTGCGGTCGACGTCGGCGACGCCGGCATCGGAGTGCGTGGTCGCGCCGGCCGGGTAGAGTTTCACCCCGTGCACGATGCCGCTCGCCTTCGCCCGCGCGATCTCCTCGGGCGTGGTGCTCTCGGTCAGATACAGCGTCATCAGCGGCTCGAAGCCGCTGGCCGGCGGCAGCGCCGCGAGGATCCGATGCCGGTACGCGCGCGCCGCCTCGGTCGTCGTGATCGGCGGGCGCAGGTTCGGCATCACGATCGCGCGGCCGAATCGCCGCGCGGTGAACGGGGCGACGGCCGCGAGCGCCGCGCCGTCGCGCAGGTGGACGTGCCAGTCGTCCGGCCGGGGAATCGTGATCCGCCTCATGCGCGGCCCTGCGCGCGGGGCCAGCGCTGCGCGAGCAACTCGAGCGTGAAGCGCACGCCGAAGCCGGTCACGTCGGTGCCGACGTGCGCGAGTCCGCCGCGGCGCTGACCCGCCGCGAGGTCGAGGTGCAGCCACGCGATCTCGCGCGGCACGAATCGCTGCAGGAACCGCGCGGCGAGGATGTGGTCGCCCTTGCCGTCGACCGCGCATTGCAGGATGTCGGCGATCGCGCTGTCGAGGTCCGTGTCGTAATCGGCGTCCATCGGAAAGCACCAGACCCGTTCGCCGCTCGCGACCCCGGCCGCCTCGATCGCGTCGCGCGTCGCGAGGCGGTTCGTGAACGCGCCGCTGTAGCGCTCGGTCAGCGCGCGCACGCAGGCGCCCGTCAGGGTCGCGTAATCGATGATCAAGCGCGGGCGGGTCGCGGCCGCGAGGCTCAGCGCGTCGGCGAGCACCATGCGTCCCTCGGCGTCCGTGTGGATCACCTGGATCGTCGTTCCATCGTGCGCCCGGACGACCTCCTGGGGGAGGTAGGAGGTCGGGCCGATCCGGTTCTCCGTGATCGCGAGCCAGCAGTCGACCGCGGTCCGCTCGCCGAGCGCCCGCAGCGCGTGCAGACAGCCGAGCGCGACCGCGCTGCCCTGCATGTCGGTGTGCATCTCGAGCATGCCCGCATGCGCCTTGAGGTTGGTGCCGCCGGTGTCGAAACAGATGCCCTTGCCGACCAGGCACACGGCCGCGCGTCCGGCGCCGCGCGGGCGGTACGACAGGCGGGCGATCCCGGCGTCGCGCGCGGCGTTGCCGCGGGCGACCGCGAGGAACGCGCCCGCGCCGAGTCGGTGCAGGTGCCGCTCGTCGTAGAACTCGAACTTCAGGCCGTTGCGCCGCGCATACTCGGCGAGCAGTCGGCGGTACGCGCCGGCGTCGAGCAGGTTCGGCGGCAGCGCGGTCAACCAGCGCGCCAGGTTGTTGCCGGCGGCGCTCGCGAGTTCGCGATCGAGGCCGGCCAGCCGCGTGCGCGCAACGAGATCGATGCGCGCCAACGGCGCGACGGGACGCTCGGCCTTGAAATTCGGCAGGCGGAACGCCGCGGCTTGCAGCGCGGCGACGCCGGCCCGCAGCGCCGCATCGGCGGGTTCGGCGGCGAGCCCGTGCGCGAGCAACAGCACGCGGGTCGGCGCATCCTCGAGCGCGGCGCGCGCGGCCTTGCCGGCCGCGAGCAATCGTTCGTAGGGGCTCATCGCCGCGTCGACGATCGCGACCGCGACCCGGGTCTCGGCGCGCGCGCCGATCGTTCGCGTGAAGATTTCGCCCGGGCGCCGCCGTTTCGCGACGAACGCGCGCTGCAGCGCCGAGAATTCCGGCCCGAGCGCGATCCAGTCGGCGCGCGACGGCGCCGGCGGCAGCAACACGAGCGCCGCCGGATGACGGGCGAGCGTCACCGCGCCCGGGCGCGAGCGGATCGTGCGGACCGGGACGAGCAAGCGCTCGAGCGGCAGCCGCGCCGGCATTTCGTGTGAACGCAAGCGCTGAGCTCGCTTGACCATGAAAAATCAAACCCCGAAGATAGCGCTTTCGTGAAACATCGCTGGTCGACGCTGCGCCGGCGCCGCGACGCGCCCTCCATGTTAACAGGACACGCGCGCCGCTGCATGAAGGCCCGCCATCCCGAAGGTTCCTTATGACCGAAAGATCGCCCTACGAAGACATCGATCCCGCGGAGACTCAGGAGTGGCTCGAGTCGATCGATTCCGTGATCCGCACGGAAGGACCGCAGCGAGCGCATTTCCTGCTCGAGAAGCTCGTCGACTTCACGCGCCGGTCCGGCACCTACCTGCCGTTCAAGCCGAACACCGCGTATCTCAACACGATCTCGAAGATCCAGGAGCCCGAGTATCCCGGCGATCGGTCGTTGGAACGTCGCAATGAGGCGTTCATGCGTTGGAACGCGATGGCGATGGTCGTGCAGGCGAATCGCGAGACCGCCGAGTACGGCGGCCACATCGCGACCTACGCATCGGCGGCCACGCTCTACGAAGTCGGGTTCAACCACTTCTGGCGGGCGCCCAACGCGAAGCATCCCGGCGATCTCGTGTTCATGCAGGGGCACTCGAGTCCGGGCATCTACGCGCGGGCGTATCTCGAAGGGCGCCTCGGCGAGGCGGAGCTCATGAAATTCCGCCGCGAGGTCGGCGGCGGCGGGCTCTCCTCCTACCCGCATCCCTGGCTGATGCCCCATTTCTGGCAGTTCCCGACGGTGTCGATGGGCCTCGGCCCGATGAACGCGATCTTCCAGGCGCGGTTCATCCGCTATCTCGAGCACCGGGGCCTGATGCCCGATTCCGACCGCAAGGTCTGGTGCTTCCTCGGCGACGGCGAGATGGACGAGCCGGAGTCGATGGGCGCGTTGACGATGCCGGTGCGCGAGAAGCTCGACAACTTGATCTTCGTGATCAACTGCAATCTGCAGCGACTCGACGGTCCGGTTCGCGGCAACGGCAAGATCATCCAGGAGCTCGAGGCGGCGTTCCTCGGCGCCGGCTGGAACGTGATCAAGGTCTTGTGGGGTTCGCGCTGGGATCCGCTCCTCGAACGCGACACCAAGGGATTGCTGAAGCGGCTGATGGAGGAGTGCGTCGACGGCGAGTACCAGAACTTCAAGTCGAAGGGCGGCGCCTACACCCGCGAGCACTTCTTCGGCAAGTACCCGGAACTTCGCGAGATGGTCGCGAACATGTCGGACGAGGAGATCTGGCGCCTCAATCGCGGCGGCCACGATCCGCAGAAGGTGTACGCGGCGTATGCCGCCGCGGTCGCGCACAAGGGCGCGCCGACCGTGATCCTCGCGAAGACCGTGAAGGGCTACGGACTCGGCAAGGGCGCCGAAGGCATCAACGCGGCGCACCAGCAGAAGAAGCTCAACGAGGATTCGCTGAAGGACTTCCGCGACCGCTTCAACATCTCGATCACCGACCAGGAGATCGAAGGCTTGTCGTTCCGCAAGCCGCCCCCGGACAGCGAGGAGATCCGCTACCTGCAGGAGCGGCGCAAGGCGCTCGGCGGCTACCTGCCGGCGCGCACCGACGACGCGCCGCCGTTGATCGTGCCGCCGCTGGAGTCGTTCAAGGCCCTGCTCGAGGGCACCGGCGAACGCGAGATCTCGACGACGATGGCGCTGGTGCGGCTGCTGACCGCGCTCGTGAAGGACAAGAACGTCGGCTCGCACGTCGTGCCGATCATTCCCGACGAGGCGCGCACCTTCGGCATGGAGGGGATGTTCCGCCAGATCGGCATCTACTCCTCGGTCGGCCAGCTGTACACGCCCCAGGATGCGGATCAGCTGATGTACTACCGCGAGGACAAGAAGGGCCAGATCCTCGAGGAAGGGATCAACGAGGCCGGTGCGCTGTGCTCGTGGATCGCGGCATCGACCGCGTACTCGAACCACGGGATCAACATGATCCCGTTCTACGTGTTCTACTCGATGTTCGGCTTCCAGCGCGTCGGCGACTTCATCTGGGCCGCGGGCGACAGCCAGGCGCGAGGCTTCCTGATCGGCGCGACCGCGGGGCGCACCACGCTCGCGGGCGAGGGACTGCAGCATCAGGACGGCCACAGCCAGCTCGTCGCGACCACGGTGCCGAACTGCGTCGCCTACGATCCGACCTTTGCGTACGAACTCGCGGTGATCGTGCACGACGGTATGCGGCGGATGTACCAGGAGCGCGAGCGGGTCTTCTACTACATCACCTGCATGAACGAGAACTACGTCCACCCGCCGATGCCGGCGGGGGTCGAGCAGGGCATCCTGAACGGGATGTACCTGCTGCAGATCGGCGGCCGGGGCAAGGTGCGCGCGACGCTGTTCGGGTCCGGCACGATCCTGCGCGAGGTGATCGCGGCGGCGGCGATCCTGGAGGGCGATTTCGGGGTGCCGGCGGACGTGTATTCGGTGCCGAGCTTCAGCGAGCTGCGCCGCGAGGCGCTCGGCGTCGAGCGCTGGAACATGCTGCATCCGGAGGACGCGCCGCGCAAACCCTACGTCGTGCAAGCGCTCGGCGATCGCGACGGCCCGTTCATCGCGGCGACCGACTACGTGAAGACGGTTCCGGACCAGATCCGTCAGTGGGTGCCGGGCCGGTACGTCGTGCTCGGTACCGACGGGTATGGCCGTAGCGACTCGCGCGCCGAGCTGCGGCGGTTCTTCGAGGTCGATCGCCACTACGTCGTCGTCGCCGCGCTGAAGGCGCTGGCCGACGAAGGGAAGATCGACCGTGATACCGTGGTGCGAGCGATCAAGCAGTTCGGGATCGACCCGGACAAACCGAATCCTCCGAGCGTTTAGGCGCAATATCGTGTCCCAGATCATCGACATCCCCGTCCCCGACATCGGTGGGTTCACCGACGTCGGCGTGATCGACGTCCTCGTCGCCGAAGGCCAGACGATCTCGAAGGAAACCCCGCTGATCACGCTGGAGACGGAGAAGGCGACGATGGACGTGCCTTCGCCCGAGGCCGGCCGGATCGCGGAGCTCAAGGTTCGGCGCGGCGACAAGGTGTCGCAGGGGTCGCTGATCCTGCGGCTCGAGGTCGAGGGCGCCGCCGCCACGGCGGCCGCACCGCCACCCGCGCCCGCGGCGTCCGCCCCGG
>JAJYFF010000001.1 GCA_021785405.1 Pseudomonadota bacterium
TCCGCTGATCCGGATCGCGCACCGCTATCCCGACCGTCAGGTGTTGCTCGACGTGTGGGCGGTCACGCGTTATCGCGGCGAACCCGAGGGTCGCGACGGCCAGGCGCTGCGCTGGTGCGCGGTCGGCGCGCTCGCGGCGGCGGGAGTGCTGCCCGCGGACCGACCGGTCGTCACGGCGTTGCGCTTGCCACCGCGGCTCACGGCGACGCGGACCGCGTGCTACCGGATCGATCGGTGGCCGGGGCCGGGCGGCGCGCGGCTGCGCGGCGCGCGGTGCGCGGATGCGCGCGCGGCGCGGCGGGCGGCGGCCGGCGGCGCGGATTTCCTGGTGCTCGACACGCGGCTCGCGCCGCGCACCCTGCGGGCGCTGTGCGATGCAGTCGGGATCCCGGTCTACGCACGTGGTCTCGCGCTCGCACGCGCACAGGCGCTCGGCGCGAGCGGCGTGAACGCGATTCCTCGCGCCGGCGGCTGAGGTCCGGGCGCGCGCGACGGCCTGGCGCCGTCAGCGTTCGTCCGCCGCCGCGTCGTCCTCGGGGTGGGCGAGCTCGGGCGCGGACTCGTCGGGAATCGCGCGCGCGCCGCTGAACCATGCGCCGAGATCGACGAGCCGGCAGCGCTCGCTGCAGAACGGGCGATAGGGATTCGCGGCCGTCCACGGCACCGCGCGATGGCAGGTCGGACACTCGACGCTCGGGATCATCGGGCGACGCGCCCCGCTACAGGCAGCAGGTCAACAGGAACGACACGTCGGTCTCGACGTGCACCGGCCGGTGCGCGGAATCGGTCCAGTTCAGGAATCGCACCGTGCAGCGATGCTGATTGCCGCTGATCTCCGGAAACAGGCCGATGTCGCCGGGCAGCGTGATCCGCACCAGCTGGCACGGCGTCTCGCGATCCAGCGGCAGGTGGAACACGCCGCCGATCGCGGTCTCGGGCTTGCTGCGG
The DNA here is from genome assembly GCA_021785405.1 of Pseudomonadota bacterium. Lineage (GTDB taxonomy): Bacteria > Pseudomonadota > Gammaproteobacteria > Steroidobacterales > Steroidobacteraceae > Bog-1198. Next base: position 949 of record JAJYFF010000001.1, read on the forward strand.
GCGTTTTGCCGCGTGAGCCAGAGAATCTCGGCGATGCTGTCGCACAGCGGCCGGATCATCGCGAGCCATTGGCCGAACTCCGCCGCGCGCTCCTCTGGCGCCCGGCTCAACCAATGCGAATAATCCGGCAAGTCGAAGTCGCAGGTGCCGCCGGGAATCGCGCTGCGGTGCTTGATCGCGCACAGGAACTCCGAGTCCCGGAGCGGCGCCATGAAATTGCCGCCGACCGCCGACAGGTCGTTGCGCAGCCGCAGCAGGTTCGAGGTCAGCGCCTTCAAGCGTCCGGGATCGACGCCGCTCTTCGACTGGTAGTCCTTGAGGATGTTGATCTGCCGTTCGAGCTCCTTCAGCACGTCGCTGCGCGCGTCGCCGCGCGCGGTGATCGCGAGGATCTCGAGCAGGCTCGCGACCGCGGCCCGCGTGCCCCAGGGGCTCGGCGACTCGCTGTGATAGATCGCCTGGGTGTACAGGAAGTCGAGCCGCAGGAACATGCGCATCCGCTCGTTCAGCGGCTGCTCATAGATCACCGGCGCCGGCTCGGGAGCGGATTCGGCCGTCGGGCCCAAATGCGAGTTCATCTGCCTATTCTGAGCCAGACCGTGCCCCAGGGTAAACCTCGATCAGGGGTCTGGGGGGGCAGCGGCCCCCGTCGGCCGCGCGGAGGGGTGCGCCGCGGCGAGCGCGAGATAGCGCCGATGGAGCGCGTCGACGCCCGCGCGCAGCGCCTCGGGGCCGCCGTCGTTCGGCAGCACGTCGTCCGCGCGCGCGAGCCGTTCGGCGCGTCGCGCCTGCGCGGCGAGCATCGAGTCCGCGAGCTCGGCCGAGATGCGATCGCGCTCGAGCAAGCGCCGGCGCTGCGTGTCCTCGGTGACGTCGACGACCAGGATCCGGTCGATATCGTCCCGCGGCCCCCCCTCGATCAGCAGCGGGATCACCAGGATCGCGTAGGGGCCGGTCGCCGCGGCGGTGCGGCGGGCCATCTCGGCCCTGATCCGCGGATGCAGGATCGCCTCGAGATCGCGGCGTGCGCCGAGGTCGCGAAACACCCGTTCGCGCAGCGCCCGCCGGTCGAGGCGCCGCTCGGCGTCGAGGACGCCGTCGCCGAAGCGGGCGACGATCTCGGCGAGTGCGGGCGTGCCGGGCTCGACGAGGGCGCGGGCGACCTCGTCGGCGTCGATCACCGTCGCGCCGAGCTCGGCGAAGCGGCCCGCGGCGGTCGTCTTGCCGCTCGCGATGCCGCCGGTGAGCCCGATCCGCAGCCCGGTCATCGTCTCAGTGGCCGAGTCCGGAGACCCGCAGGTAGTCGCCGAGCATCTCGGGGCCGTAGAGCATCGCGAGCCAGCCCGCGACCGCGAGGTAGGGGCCGAACGGGATCGGCGCGGCGCGGTCCCGTCCGCGGAAGACGATCATCGCGATGCCGAGCACCGCGCCGGCCGCCGCGGCGAGCACGATCACCAGCGGGAGCATCCGCCAGCCGAGCCACGCGCCCAAGGCGGCGAACAGCTTGAAGTCCCCATACCCCATGCCCTCCTTGCCGGTCAGCAGGTGGTGCGCCTGATACACGAGCCACAGCGACAGATACCCCGCCACCGCGCCGAGGATCGCCGCATGCGGGCCGACCGGGATCCCGGTCGGCCCTGAACCCCACAACGCCGCCGCGGCAAGCCCGGTCCACAGCAGGGGCAGCGTGATTCCGTCGGGCAGCAACTGGTGATCGATGTCGATCCCGGTCAACGCGATCAGCAGCCAGGTCACGAGCAGCGCGCAGGCGGCCGGTATCCCGAAGCCGAAATGGGCCGCGACCATCGCCGAGGCCCAGCCGGTCGCGAGCTCGACGACGGGGTAGCGCACCGAGATGCGCGCGCCGCAGGCCGCGCAGCGGCCGCGCAGCATGAGCCAACCGAGCACCGGCACGTTGTGCCAGGCCTTGATCGGCGTCCGGCACGCGGGGCAGGCCGAGCGTGGGGTCCAGAGGTTGAACGTCGCCGCCGCCGGCGGTTCCGGGCGCGGGGCGGCCGCGGACTCCTCGCGCAGGAGGTCCTCGGCCTGGGCGCGCCAGTCGCGCTCCAGCATCCGCGGGACGCGGTAGATCACGACGTTCAGGAAACTGCCGACGACCAGGCCGATCACGAACACCGAGCCCGCGAACAGTCCCGGGTTCCCGGCGTAGACCGCCGCGAGTTCGCTCAGCATCGGCGAATTCGAGGTGCTGCGAGCCGCGGCCCCGGCGGTCCGCTAGCCGACCACCTGGCCCAGCTTGAAGATCGGCAGGTACATCGCGATCACCATGCCGCCGACGAGCACGCCGAGCACGACCATGATCAGCGGCTCGAGCAGGCTCGACATCCCATCGACCGCCGCGTCGACTTCCGTTTCGTAGAACTCCGCGACCTTGCTCGACATCTGGTCGAGCGATCCGGATTCCTCGCCGACCGCGATCATCTGCACGACCATGTTCGGAAACAGTCCCGTGTTCTCCATCGCGCGCTGCAGGCGCTGGCCGGTCGCGACTTCGTCCTTCATCCGGAGCGTCGCTTCCTCGTACACGATGTTGCCGGTCGCACCGGCGACCGATTGCATCGCCTCGACGAGCGGCACGCCCGCCGCGAACATCGTGGAGAGCGTGCGCGCGAAGCGGGCGATCGCCGCCTTCACCATGATCGGCCCGATCACCGGGATGTGCAGCAGCATCCGGTCGAGCGTCCGGCGCATGTTGCGCGAGCGCTTCTTGAAGTAGATGAACGTATAGACCGCCGCGCCGGCCGCGATCAGGATCAGCCAGCCGCGGCGTTGCACGAAGCGCGACAGGTTCACGACCATCTGCGTGAACGCGGGGAGCGCCGCTCCGAAGCCCTTGAACAGCGACTCGAACTGCGGGATCACGAAGATCAGCAGGATCGTCATCACCAGCACCGCGACGACCATCACCGCGGTCGGGTAGAACAGCGCCTTCTTGATCTTCTTCTTCAGCGCCTCGGTCTTTTCCTTGTAGGTCGCGATCTTGTCGAGGAGCGTTTCCAGCGCGCCGGCCTGCTCGCCCGCCTCCACGAGGTTCACGAACAGATCGTCGAAATACAGCGGGTGCTTCGCGAGCGCCTCGTGCAGGGTGCTGCCGCCCTCGATCGTCGACTTGATGTCGAGCACGAGCTTCTGCATCGCCGGCTTGTCGTGGCCGTTGCCGACGATCTCCAGCGACTGCACCATCGGGATCCCGGCCGCCATCATCGTCGCGAGCTGGCGGCTGAACACCGCGATGTCCTCGGCCTTGACCTTGCCGCCGCCGCTGAACGGCCGCGCGCGCTGGGTCTTCACCCGGGTCGGGGCGACGCCCTGGCGGCGCAGGTCGGCGCGCAGCGCCGCCTCGCTCGCCGCGAGCGCCTTGCCGCGCACGACGTTGCCGCGCTTGTCCTTGCCTACCCAGATGAACTGGGTGTCTTTCTTGGTGCTCGCGGCCGCCGTCATCGCCATGGTTCGATTCCCGTCTTGCGCTGCAACGATCAATCCAGCGTGACGCTGTTGACTTCCTCGAGGCTCGTCAAACCGTCCATCACCTTCTGCAAGCCCGCGCGGCGCAGGTTCCACACCCCGTCCTTCGCCGCCTGGTCCGCGATGTGCATCGCACCACCGCCTTCCATGATGATCCGGCCGACCGCATCGGTCACCGGCATCACTTGATAGATGCCGGTGCGGCCCTTGTAGCCGTCGATGCACTGGCCGCAGCCGACCGCCTTGTAGACGCGGATGCCGCGCGCGATGTCGGCCTCCTCGAAGCCTTCGCGCCGCAGCGCCTCCGCGGGCACGTCGATCGGCTGCTTGCAATGGATGCAGAGCTTGCGCGCGAGGCGTTGCGCGATGATCAGGCTCACCGAGGTCGCGATCGCGTACGGCTTCACGCCCATGTCGACCAGCCGCGTCAGCGTCTGCGGCGCGTCGTTGGTGTGCAGGGTCGAGAGCACGAGGTGGCCGGTCTGCGCCGCTTTCAGCGCGATCTCCGCGGTCTCGAGGTCGCGGATCTCGCCGACCATGATCACGTCCGGATCCTGGCGCAGGAACGCGCGCAGCGCGGCCGCGAAAGTGAGGCCGACCTTCGGGTTCACGTTGACCTGGTTGACGCCGGGCAGGTTGATCTCGGCCGGATCCTCGGCGGTCGAGATGTTGCAATCCTCGGTGTTCAGGATGTTGAGGCCGGTGTACAGCGAGACGGTCTTGCCGCTCCCGGTCGGGCCGGTCACGAGGATCATGCCCTGCGGCTTCGCGAGGTACTTGAGGTACAGGTCGCGTTGCGGCTTCTCGTAGCCCAGCGCGTCGATCCCGAGCATCGCGCTGGACGGGTCGAGGATGCGGGCGACGACCTTCTCGCCGAACAGGGTCGGGCAGGTGCTCACGCGAAAGTCGATCGCGCGGTTCTTCGACAGACGCATCTTGATGCGCCCGTCCTGCGGCACGCGCCGCTCGGCGATGTCGAGCCGCGACATCACCTTCAGGCGCGCGACGATCTTCGGCGCGAGCTGCACCGGCGGCAGCGCGACTTCCTTCAGCACGCCGTCGAGCCGGCTGCGGATCCGGAAGGTCTTCTCGTAGGGTTCGAAATGCACGTCGGACGCGCCCTTCTTGATCGCGTCCAGCAGGATCTTGTTCACGAAGCGGACGATCGGCGCGTCCTCGACGTCGTCGCGCCCGAGCGCGTCGCCGTTGACCTCGTCATCGCCGCCGGTGACTTCGAGGTTCTCCAGGTCGAAGTCGTCGTCGGTGAGGTGCGGCATCACCGATTCGGCCTGCTCGATCGCCTTGTCGACCGCCTTCTGCAGCTTGTCGTCCTCGACGACGACGAACTCGATCACCATCGAGGTCTGGAAGCGGATCTCGTCGAGTGCGTGCAGGTTCGTCGGATCGGCGACCGCGAGGAACAGCCGCTTGCCGCGCTTCATCAGCGGCATCACACGGTGTTTCTGCAAGAGCTTGTCGCTGACCAGCCGGAACGCGTCCGGGTCCGGGACGACCGCGTCGAGGTCGAGCAGCGGGACGCCGAACTCGTTCGACGCCGAGATCGCGATGTCGCGCGCGCTCGCGAGGCTCGTGGTGACGAGCTGGGTCACCAGGCTCACGCGCTTTTCCTTCGCGCGCGTGATCGCATCGTGCATCGCCGACTCCTCGAGGAGCCCGTCCTGCACCAGGCGTTGCGCGAGACCGCTGAAGGCGGAGCGCGAGCCGCTGCCCATCGATGCCAATGCGTTGTCGTTCATGGATTGACGTCGAACCGAGCGTTGCTCCAAACCCTTAGTCTACTACCGGAAGGCCGGCGAGCAATTGTCAAATTCGCGAGGATCCTCGCACAAGCCCGCGGCCGGCTTCGTGACTCGGTTCCCAGTATTCGTCGGTCGTGCGGAGCGCCTGGATCCGACCGACCGCGGCCGGGCCGGCCGGGTGGCGAGTGGGTCCGCGGATGATCGAGTCGACAGGGGCGGAGGTCCGTTCGCATCGGGCTGTCCATTGCTCGTGAAACCGGTCTGCTCAAATATAAAGAGCCCCTCTTGCGAGGGGCTCCGGGTTGGGCCGTCAGGCCCGTTCCAATCGAACGGCTTGGACGCCGTCAGCCATTACGAGTTGCAGGCGGTCGGGAGGTACTGACCGGCGACGACACCGCTAGTCGGTGCAGCGGAAGCGCCGCTAGCCAAAACGGCACCGGTAGGCGCAGCCGCCAAGCCGCAAACCCAAGTGACGTCCTTGCTCGTGTCCACATACGGAACCAGGTAGAGTGAGGACCCCGAAATCGCAGCATTCGTCGAAGGCTGGGCATATGCAATTGCGATATCGCCGTTCGATATCGTGACGGCCGAAACATATTTACCTGAGATCGTGCCGCCACCCATCTGGACGCAGTTAGTCGACACACCGCCAGTGCCGCTGGTGCAAATCGCCGTCGGCATTGAGCCGTAATTGGCATAGTACTCCTGCATCGCGGTTTTCAGGCCATCGGCGAGGCTCAAGCCTTCCGTGACCTGCGCGCGGATCGTGTAATTCTGATACGCCGGAATCGCGATCGCGGCCAAGATGCCGATGATCGCGACGACGATCATCAACTCGATCAGCGTGAAACCTTTCTGGACTTGCTTCGTCATTTGCGCTCCTTGAGATGGTAAAGATCCTGAATATCGGTACTAAGACCACGGCTTGCGCCTGTGCCGAGAATTAAGCAAGGGGCGTGCCAATCGGAAAAAAAAGCGAGTAACCGAATGATTTTCATTGAATTATTGTTTTTCGCCGGATACCCGCTGCGATCCGCGTCTCATTTGGCGGATCGGCTGGGATGCTCCGCTGCGTCACCGACTGACAAAAATTGTCAGCGTGTGTCGCGCCCCGATACGGCGGGCGTGGGTACGAAACGCTCAGCGGGGGGATGAGCGCTCTTCGTGGTAGTCGTCCTCGGCGTTGATCTGCCAAATCGCGGTCTTGTCGCCAAGTGTCAAGATCGCGTCGACCGCGGCGTTTGCCGCGAGCATTGAGTGGTCTTGATTGTTGTAGCGGTGCATGCCGTTGCGGCCGATCGGATACAGATTCGAGACGGTGTCGAGGAACGCGCGGACCCGCGCGAATTCCCGGTATTCGCCGAAGTATGCGGGATACGCCTTCGGCACCCGCACGACCGTGCCGTCGAGCACGTCGGCGCGGTCGATCATCCCGATCTTCTCGAGCTCCGCGGCCGCGAAGTCGAGGAACGCGGCGTTCGGCATCGACCAGAGCGCATCGCCTTCGTCGCAGAAATACTCGAGGCCCAGCCAGATCGTCGCGGGATCCGCGACCATCGCCGGGCTCCAGTTGTTGAACACCTGCAGGCGCCCGATCTTCACGTCGGGCTCTTGGATGTAGATCCAGTTGTCCGGCGGCATCCCGTTCGCCGCGCGTCGGTCGCTGGACCGGCCGGTCGTGCGCATCCGCCGGAGCAAGAGCCCGGCGGTCATGAAGTCGCGATACGGCAAATGCGCGGCGACCCGGCGCAGCGACTCGTCCGACGGCTCGAGCATCGCGACGAGATCGCGAACCGGCATCGTCGAGATGAAATGCGCGCAGGGAAAGCGCTCGACCGAGCCGTCGGCGTCATTGCGCACGTCCACCGCGGTGATCCGCGCGCCGTCGCGCTGCAACCCGACGACGCGGTGGCGCAAGAGCACGCGTCCCCCCTGCGCCGCGATCTGGCGCGCGACCTCTTCCCACATTTGACCCGGTCCGAATTTCGGGTACAGGAAGCGTTCGATCAGACTGGTCTCGGTATCCTTTTGTGCGGTGCCGGCGCGATGCCGGAACGGTTGGCGCAGTGCGTGCGCAACCGCCTTGCCGATCGACAGACCCTTCACGCGCTGTGCGCCCCACTCCGCCGAGATCTCGCGGCAGGACACGCCCCAGACCTTCTCGGTGTAATCCTTGAAGAACGTCCGATAGAGCCGATCGCCGAAGCGGTTCACGAAGAAATCTTCGAGCGAGCGCTCGTCCCGGCGCGGGAACGCTTGGGCTTGCGCGTAGCTCACGCCGACGCGCAGCGTCTCCGCCAGCCCTAAGCTGCGCAAGGTGTTCGCGTTCAGCTTCAACGGGTAGTCGAAGAACCGCCGCCGGTAGAAGATCCGCGACAGCCGCTCACGAACCAGCAGCACCCGATCCTCGGCGCCCGGCGCGGTGCGGTCCGGCGTGAATTCGCGGGCGGCGCTTTGATAGGCGATCCGCAGGGGCTCGCCGGGGTCGCTCGCGACCGGCAGGATCGACTGCCACCAACGCATCACCCAGTCGGATTTCGAGAAGAACCGATGGCCACCGAGATCCATCCGATTCCCGCGATACTCGATTGTTTTCGAGATCCCACCGACCTGTGAGTCGTAGTCCAGCACGATCGGCTGCAGATCAGAGCGGCGCAGCAACTCGAGCGCCGCGGTGAGGCCCGCCGGTCCCGCGCCGGCGATCACGACAATTTCTCTTTCGTGCGGTCGATTCATGTCGGCGTATGCGGAGCGTTCATTCGGTACGGATCTCGTCTGCTGACTTCAGCGCAGTCATAGAGGCTCCAGTGTCGATAGAGGCCCGGCCCTTCGTGCACGATTCCTGGAACTCCGCGGATCCTTGGTGCGATCACGTAGTTGAGTCGTGGGTCGGAACAGAGTTCGATCAGCGACCGGCTGGTTATCGGCTGAGTGCGGAAGCGATCGTGTCGTGAAGCATCAGCCGACGAGTCGTGTCGACTGTAATCGAGCAGACGCCAGTCCGCCGACATGTAGGGCCGCAGGACCTTCGAGCGGCGCCGAACCGCCAGCGCGATCGAACGCGAAAAAACTACGCCCGCCGATTGCGTCGTCGACAGGTAATCTGGGCGCTGCAGGGTGAACCAGGTGAACATCGGCACGTCATGGCCGTCGGCCACATACACGTTCGCGCTTGGTGGAATGTGTCGCAGCCAATCCGAGTATTCGCTGTGCAATCCTGGCCAGTCGGTGCCCGTATCAGAAAAAACGGCGAACGGCAGTAAGTATGCCGCCAGTACGGTCAATGGGAGTGCGCCGATGACCACCGCCCGGGTCGAACGCGAACGCGTCAGCCAGCGGTCGAGCAGAAGTACGCATAACAACCCCGGAAGCCCGAGTCCCACGATGGCGCGGGCAGCTTGTACCCACATCGGCCCATCATCCATGTTCGTTGGATGAATGAGGTACTCGAGCGTCGTTCCCACGACCCAGAGGAGCACGATCGCCGCGACGCCGAACGCGGCCTGACGTGCCCGGCGTCCATGACGTGTCTCGACGCGTGAGTTCAGAGCCGCCAGCAACAGTGCTGCCGCCGCCGACTTCGTACCATCGATGGGCGGGAAGGTCCAGGCAGCCACCAGCAGCACGGCGCACAGAGGTCCCAGCCGAGCGTCGCGCCACAGCTGGATCACGGTCTCGGGCAGCAGCAAAACCGCAAACAGGCTGGTGATCCAGACCCACCGCCAGGCTTGACCCTGCAGGAGCAGCGCCGACGGACCAATGAGACTGGCGATCGCAGCGATCGCAAGACCGGTCGCGCCAACCAAGAGCGCCGCGAGGCTGACCTGCCTCATGCGTGGTTCCGTGATTGCCCAAGCACTCAATGACAGGCACAAAAACGGCCGCGCATTCAACAGCCAGTCCGAGGGTCTCCAGAGTTGCAAGAAAAGGAACTGGGATCGCTCTCTGACCACCTCGAGCCAAGTGGGATCGATGACTGCCAGTATGCGCAGTGGTGGTGTGCCGTGTGCTGCCCACAACGACAATGCGAGCGCGGCGAGGATACCCGCGATCGCGGCGACGGCGCCGTTGCGCAACCCACCCCAGAGGCACAGCAGCAGCAACAGCCCGGGGAATGCCATCAGCGGATGCATGACCAATGCCACGCACGCGGTCAGCAGCGCGCCCTTGCGGTGTCCGGCGAAGTGTAGCGCGAGCGCTACCAGGGTCAGCGCCTCGCCTGCGGAACGCGCGGTGAGGAATTCCTCAGAAAACCGGAAAATGCCGCCGGCGCCGTATGCGCCAACTGTCAGGATCAGGAACGCGGTCGCGAACCATGCACTGCGCCGCGAACCGAGCGAGCGTGCCAAATTCCAGGCGGCGATCAGGAACGTCGCCGCGCAGCTCGCGAGCAGGATCTCCCCGGCACGTGTGAGTCCGAACGACCGCGCGAATTCAGCGTATACCGGCGAAAATATGGTGAATTTATCTGGCGATCCATATTTGAGGTATAGGTCGGCGTCTAACGACGGTCGCAGACGCGCCAATGCTTGGAAAGCGTAGAGGATGCCGTCTTGGCCGTAGCCGAAATCCCGGTGAGTCAAGGACCAGAGCACGATGAGCAGCGCCGTCATCGCGGCCGTTTGGCCGACGAGCATCAGCCTCGACTGGTTCGGCGGGTTCCTGACCTCTAAATTCGCTGAATTAGATAGACGGCGTTTCGTATGCAAGCTGATGATTCCGCCGTCCCCTGACGCTAAACCCCGGTGCATTGAGAGCATTATGCCTTGCGTCGGGACGCAAATTCCAAAACGGCCGCTTCGGCGCTGGATCGGGAGAAGAGAACGTGGCGCCGAAGCCAGAAATTGCACAGGAACGTTCCACCGGCGGCAGCAAATTTTCCGATCATATAGTTCCACCGGAGGATGCTCACCGCGGCAAACATGATTGCGAGATTGACGCCCAGGCCAATTACACCAATCAACACGAACGCCAGGAATTCGCGATGTCGGCTTTGGATGCGACGATTCGTGAACACCAAGCGCACGGAAATCACGTAGGTGACGATCACTCCCGCCGAAAACGAGACGGTCGCCGCCGCGAGATACCACCAACCGAGGAAATGCACGAGCACGAACAGCAGCCCCGCGTCGGCCGCGAGTGCGATCGCCGATGCGAGCCCGTAACCGACGGCTTCCTTGAACAGCCTCTTCATGCGCCGCGCATCCTAGCGCGAACGCGCGCGCAGTCGTAGAGGGACCAGCCATTCCAGGCGTCTCTCGCCGTGTGCGAGATCGCATCGAACCCCAGGTGCTGATGCGCGATCACGAACCCAAGCGACGGGTCGCGGCAGACGCGCTCCAGCAGGGGAATCGTCAGAGGCTTCGGCCACGGCTTCTTGGGGCGGGCGGCTTGGTGCAGCCTGGCCGCGCGGCGCTTGTCGAGCACCCGGTAGTCAGGGAACATCAAGGGCCGCAGCACCTTGGCGCGGCGCGCGATCTCGAGTGCCGTCTTGCGCGAGAACACGACGCCGGCGGACTGATCGATCGACAGATAGCTCGGCCGGCGCAAGGTGAACCACGCGAATAGGGGGGAATCGCTCCCGTCGTCCACGAACACGTTGGCCGCGGGCGGAATCGCTCGTCGCCAGTTGCTGAACGGGTCCGGTCGTGGTGCGAGACTCGGAATCGCTGGTGAGTCGAATGCGAACGGGACCGTGACGACGAGCGCGGCGGCGAAGGCCACGGTCAGCGCGGCCGGCATCGCCAGGGTTCGCGTGCGTCGCAGCCACTGCGCGAGGCCGAGCAGGAGCAGCAAGGCCGGAACTTTGAGTCCGAGAATGTCGCTGAGGCGCTGCACCAATAACGAGCCGCGATTCCAATTGAAATTCGTGGCGAGATACATCCAGGAGTTACCCATCCCCCAGATGAGTGCGAGCACGACGATCGCGATCGCACTCCAGCGAAAGTAGGCGTCCAGCGTCCGTCCCAGGCGCCCGCGCAGGCTCCAGAGCAGGAGCGCGCCCGCGAGCGCCGCTGTTCCGTCGATGGGCTCGAACGTCCACGCGAGCACCGCGATGATCGCGCAGACCGGGCCGACCGACTCGGCGCGCCAGCAACGGAGGAACACCCCGGGTAACAGGATCACGCCGGCGAGGGTCGTGACCCAGTCCCACCGCCAGGCCTGGCCTTGCAGCAGGATCGCAACCGGCCCCAGCGAGCTGGCGATCGCGGCGACCGCAAGGCCCGACGCGCCAACCCATGTGGCCGCGATGCACAGCTTGCGGATCCGCGGGTCGTCGCCCAGCGTGAGCACCGCGAGGGCGACGGTCAGGAACGGGCGTACGTTCAGATCCCAGTCGTGCGCATGCCAGAGGGCGAGAAACAGGAACTGCGAACGCTCGCGCACGACGTCGAGCCATGTCGGATCGAGCACGGCGAACGGACCGGAGGTGACGTGCGCGGCAATCGCGCCGATCGAAATCAGCGCCGCCGCAGCGACCCCGCCGATTGCGCCGATCGCATTCCAGCGCGGACTCGTCCACAGCGCGAGGAGCAATAGCAGCCCCGGGAACGCCATCAACGGGTGCAGCAGCATCGCGATCAGAACGGCGCCGGCCGCAAGCCGGTGTCGCCGCGTGAGTGCGAGCGCGAGCGCGGTGACGACGAGTGCCTCGGCCGGCGAGCGCGCGGTCAGATAATCCTGTGCGTACGTAAAGATCCCGTATGCGCCGTAGACGCCCGCCGTCAGGATCAGCAGCGCGACTGAGAACACCGCGAGTTCGCGACCGAGGAGCGCGCGCGCGGCGAACCATCCGGCGACGAGGAAGCCTGTCAGGCAGACGCCGAGCAGCAGTTCGCCCGCGACCTTCAGCCCCAGCGTACGAATGAACAACGCAAAGATCGGAGAGAAGATCGTGAAGCGATCTTGTGAGGTGTTGCTCAGGTAGATGTCCGCATGCAGCGCCGGACGGATGCGCGCGAACGCCTGGAAAGCGTAGATATGCGCGTCCTGCGTGATGCCGCCGTAGCGATGCGTCAGGGTCCAGAGCACCGCGAGCGCGGCCACACTGGCCGATCCCGTGAGCAGGTCGCGGGTACGGCGCCTTTCAGGCGATGGGTGTGCGGTTGCCGCCGACGGTCCCGGGTCGATCGCACTCATCCTCGTGTCCACCTTGCGTGCTTGCACCGATTCATCGAGCGCGCGAATTCTACGCGAACTTCGCGGTGCCGCCATCGGGGCGCTGCACGGCGATCCGGCGCAAGATCGCATCGTATTCGGCGGCGCACCGGGTCCTGGACCAGAGGCCTCGGGCGCGCTCGGCGCGGCGCGTTCGATCGGGCTCGCCGATGCTCTCGGTCAGCAACCGCTCGAGCGTGCGGATCCAGGGTTGGGCATCGTCGCGCTCCGGGATCGGGCAGTGCGCGATCGATTCCGCGACTGGCGGGCAGGCGGCGGCGACTTCCGCCGTGCTCAAGACCGCGGTCCCGCGCACGAGCGCCTCCTGCACGACGAGCGGAAAGCCTTCGGCGTAGCTCGGTAACAGCAAGACGTCGGCAAGCTCGTAGAGTTCCCCAACGCGCTCCGAGGCGACGTATCCCAGCGTGCGAACGTTTGGCAGGGCCCAGACCTCCGGGTCGATCGGGCCCTGGCCCGCGATCAGGAAGGTGACCTGCGGCATCGCGCGGGCGACGCCGTGCACGATCTCGATGCCTTTCTTGCGAATCCGTCGTCCGACGAACAGGACGATCGGTCGGTCGTCGCGGACGCCCCACGCGGCACGCCAGCGGCCGCGTTCGCGATCGTCCACGCGGATCGTGTCGTCGAAATCCAGACCGTTCCAGACGGTCTGCAGTTTCGTGGCGTCGCGCACGATCGGACGCCAGTGCGCGCGCGTCGTCTCCGACACGCAGGTGACGGCGGCGGCCGTCGCGAACAGCCAGCGTCCGATCGTGCGCTCCCCGACGCCGTAGAGCGTCGCGAACGCACGACTCCCGGTGCGTACCGCGCCGGTGTGCTGGGTCAGGAGTAGCGGCACGCCACGCGAACGCGCGATCCGCGCAGCGGCGAGGCTGCCGAAGTAGGAGAAGTCGTGCACGTGCACGGCATCCGATTGCTCGATCGCACGCGCGAGCGCCCGGAGCCCGGCCACGCTCCACAGCGGATACGGTAAGCCGGTCGACCGCTCGATTCCGTTCCAGTTGGGCACCGCGACCCTTTCCACGACCGACGCGATCCGTTCGACGGGCGATTCGGAGTCCGAGGTCAAGGAGTCAGTGTGACTCGCGAACCACCGCACGGTGTGGCCGTGCCGCGTCGTCAGATCCTCGCACAGTCGCCCCGCGACGCGCTCGATCCCGCCGCCGTGTTCCGCGAAGTAGTGCGTCACGACGGTGAGTCGCAAGCGAGCGCTCACGAGGCCGTGCCGCGGTCGCGCCAGTCGATGCCGAAGGTCAGGCGTCGGTGCAGCAGGAAATTGATCGGCGCATTCAGCGCGGACAGCAGGATCGCGGCGACGAGATAATTGAAATGCGCCCATTCGACGAGCGCGGCGAGTGCGAGGCCGTTGCCGACCAGGCTCGCGAGGTTGATCGCGTAGTAGCGGACCAGTCCGCGCCGATTCGCGTCGCGGCCACCGAACGCATAGGCGCCGGCGGCGAGGTACGACGCCGCATTGATCGCGAGGAACGACGTCGCGTAGGCGACGAGATAGTTCCACCCGAGGAAGTGCACGAGCACGTACAACAGGACCCATCCCGAGACCGCCGCCGCGCCGCCGACGACCATGAACCGCAAGAACTGCTTGAGTCGTGCGCCACGCGCCGTGCTCATCGCGCGCTCTCCGGCAACCGCGCCCGCGCGATCAACTGGAACCCGGACTTCGTGGGCCACAGATCGTCGAGATGCAGCGCGTACTTCGCGAGGCGGGCGGCGATGCGGCCGACGCGCGAGTCGCCCGCATGCGCGGCGTTGCTCGGTCCGACGCGATTGAGCAACGCGTTGTAGAGCCGCCCGATCGGTCCTCCCCAGGTCAAGAGTTCGTCGACGCGCAGACCCGCCGCGGCGAGCAACCCGCGGAATTCCTCGGCGTCGAATCGGCGCAGGTGCCCGGCGGCTTCGTCCTGAACCGACCAATGCGCCATGCCGGCCGGAACGGAGAACAGCAACGTCGCGCCGGGCTTCGCGAGCGTCGTGAGGGCCCGGACGACCGCGGCGGGATCCGGCACGTGTTCCAGCACTTCGCTGCAGACGATCACGTCGAACGCGCGAGGCGGGAGCGTCGGCGCCACGGCGAGGATGTCGCCGACCAGGATTCGTCCGCGCAGCCTTTCGGGTGCATGGCGAGCCGCGGCCGGGGAGAACTCGATCCCTTGCAGATCCGCGGACGGCAGTCGCTGACCGATGCGCTCGAGGAGCGCACCCGGGCCGCAGCCGGCGTCGAGCACGCGGCATTCCGCCGGTAGCCCGCGGGGCAAGCGCGCGAGCAACAGCCGGTAGCGGGTATCCGTCAAGGGCCCGATCGATTGCAGCGGGAGCCAGTAGGTCTCCCAGTGCTCATCGAATTCCTTGCGTTGCGCGTCTGCTGAGCGATCGGTCATGACGGACTTCTGTCAGGTAGCGCGACGCATCGCGTGCTCGAAAGCCGACGGGGCGGTGATGCGCAGATTCAAATTTTCAAATTATACGCGTTCTATCCACTAAACGGCCGCCCGTCGCGATCGAGCGCGGTAACATGCGTACTCCAGTGGCCTCGCGGCTGCGAGCGATATTGGGTGTACGAGGATGAATCCAACGGCGGGTGGACTCGGCGTGTCGGACCCCAAGCGTGCGGTGTACTGGCGCGATCGTTTGGTCGTGATGCTCGGGCTCGGTCTTTCGGGCGCCGTCCTCACGTATTTCCTGCTCGTGAACCGGTGGGGGTTCTCGACCCTGGGCTTCACGCCGATCTTCGAGCGTTTATTGCTTCTATATGATGCGCATGCGGCGTGGTTTTGCACGGCAATCGCCATCATGGCTGCATTCGGTTCACGAGCTGCACCTTATCAGTCGATTGCGCGATTCATCGATCAGTACCTCGTGCGAACGCTGGCCGCTTTCGTCGTCGCGTTCGCGCTCGGCGCGGTGTTCGTCTACCACGATTACCCGCTCGCAATCGACGAATACGCGGCCGTTTTCCAGGCGAAGATCTTCGCGAGCGGCCATCTGGTCGGACACTTGCCGCCGTACCTCGTCGACTGGCTGATCGCCCCCGGCTTCAACCGGGTGTTCTTGTTCGCCTCACCGATCACCGGCCGCGTCGTCGAGGCGTACTGGCCGGGGTTCGCGTTGCTGCTCGCGCCGTTCGAGCGACTGGGCGCGCCGTGGCTGTGCAATCCGTTGCTCGCGGGTGTGGGGCTGTATCTCATACACCGGATCACGCTCGAGATCACTCGCGATCGGGTCGCCGCGGGCTTCGCGGTCCTGTTCTCGGTCGCCTCGGGTGCGTACGTCGCGAACGCGATCTCGTTCTACTCGATGCAGGCGCACCTGACCGCGAACCTCTTGTACGCGTGGCTGTTGATGACGCCGACTCGCGGACGGGCGCTCGCGGCGGGATTCGTCGGATCCCTCGCGCTGATCCTGCACAACCCGTTCCCGCACATGTTGTTCGCGCTGCCGTGGCTGATCGCGTTCCTCGTCGACCGCGACCGGCGCCGGGTTCTCCTGCCGTTGATCGCCGGCTATGTGCCGCTGTCGCTCGTCGGCGGGGTGGGCTGGCTCTGGGTGCGGGGGCGGATTGGTGCCGACATTCACCGTACCCATCTGGCGGGCGTCAAAGCGTTCTTCCGTTGGCCCGACGCGGTGATGTGGAATGCGCGGGCTGCCGGTCTCGCGAAGCTCTGGGTCTGGGCGGTGCCGTGCTTGCTGCTGTTCGCGGTGCTGGGATTCGTGCGCTGGCGCCGCGACTGGCGCGTGCGCTTGCTGGCGTGGTCGGCCGTCACGACCTTCCTCGGTTACTTCTTCGTCGTGTTCGACCAGGGTCATGGCTGGGGGAATCGCTACTTCCATTCCGCGTGGGGCGTGCTGCCGATCCTCGCCGCGGGCGCGTTCGCCGGCGGTTCGGGACAGCGGGAAAAGCTCACGGCGTTCGCCGGCGCGGCGGCGGTGTTGAGTCTGCTGCTGCTCGTGCCCTATCAGCTCTACCAGATCGACGGCTTCATCGGGCGTCACCTCGCGCAGCTTCCCGCGCCGCGGCGCCCCGGGAACGACGTGATCTTCGTGAATCCTGACGGCGGCTTCTATATCGGCGACATGATCCAGAACGACCCCGAGCTCCGCGATCCGGATCTGCGGATGTTCAGTTACGGTCCGCGACGCGATGCGGCGCTCGTCCGACGATTCTGGCCGCACGCGGTCGAGGTCGATTGGGGTCCGTACGGCGAGGAGTGGAACCTCGGTCCCGTCGATCGGCGGATCGTTCCACCGGGCGGGAGCTCGCCGCGATTCGTGTTTCCCGCTGCGCCGCCCGCACGGCCTGCGGGCGTCACTCCGCCTCGATGAAGCCGAGCAGGAAGCCGCCGAACAGGATCTGCGTGCCGATCGCGAGCGTCGTCACCGAGGGGATAGTGATCCGCATCATCTGGCTCGGAATCAGCGGGCCGAACGACTGCTCGCCCCAGCGCACCACCGCGTAGGCCGCGCCCGCGAGCCCGGCGAGCACCAGCGCGGCGCCGAGCGCGATCGAGCCCTCCAGCGACGCGAGGCGCAACAGCGTCTCCGGCAAGCCGTGGTCGACCCGCAGGTTCAGCTTGCGCGCGAGCGCTTCGGCGAACAGGCCGAAGAACGCGACCTGCACGCCGACGACCGCGGCGATCGCGAAATACAGCAAGCCGTTGATGTCGAGCGTGAACACGCCGGGGATCGGGATCGAGCGGAACGTGAGCACCGACGCGAGGACGAGTCCGATCCCCGTGAGCGCGAGGCCGGGGTACAGGAACAGCCAGCGCGGGCTGCGCAGCAGCATGAAGCGCAAGTGCCGCCAGCCGTCGCGCCAGGGCCGTAGGTGCGGTGGCCGGCCGCGACCGTCGGGGCTCAACGTGGTCGGTACCTCGGTGATCCGCAGTCCCGCGAGCGTCGCCTTCACGACCATCTCGCTCGCGAACTCCATCCCTGAGGCACGCAGGTCCAGATCGAGGATCGCGCGTCGCTCGAAGCCGCGAATCCCGCAGTGGAAGTCGCCGACCGGCGCCGCGAACAGCCAGCGACCGACGAACGAGAGCACGGGATTGCCGAGATACCGATTCAGCGTCGGCATCGCGCCCGGGCGGATCCCGCCGGTGAATCGATTGCCCATCACCAGCGCGTACCCATCGCGCAACCGGGCGACGAACGCCCCGAGATTCGTGAAGTCGTACGAGTCGTCGGCATCGCCCATGATCACGTAACGGCCGCGTGCCGCGTGGATCCCGCCGCTCAGCGCCGCACCATAGCCCTTGCGACCGACGGGCACGACGCGGGCGCCGGCCGCCACCGCGAGCTCGCGCGAACCGTCGGTCGAGCCGTTGTCGGCGATCAGCACTTCGCCCGCGATCCCCGCGCGTTCGAGGTACGCGCGCGCCTTCGCGACGCAGCGCCCGACCGTCTGCGCCTCGTTGAGGCAGGGCATCAGCACGGTGAGCTCGAGGTCTTGGGTCTGGGGATCGTCGGTCATTCGATGCCGAGCTTCTTGATCCGGTAGCGCAACGCGCGGAAGGACATCCCGAGCAGCTTCGCCGCCGCGGTCTTGTTGTAGCGGGTCTGCTCGAGCGCCGCGAGGATCGCCTCGCGCTCGATGTCCTCGAGGTGATCGCCGAGCGGGGCGGTGCCGGTCGTGGTCGCCGCCGCGCCGTTCGGGCGCAACTGGATGTCCTCGGCGCCGATCTCGCCCGAGGTCGACAAGGTGAGCGCGCGCTCGAGGATGTTCTCGAGCTCGCGCACGTTCCCCGGGAACGCGTACGTTTCGAGCGCTTGGCGCGCCGCGTCGGTGAGCTGCGGCGGCTCGATCTTCATCCGCCGGCCGAGCCGCCGCAGGATCGCCTCGGCGAGTTCGAGTACGTCCTCGGGCCGCTCGCGCAAGCTCGGCACCCGCAGTTCGATCACGTTGACGCGGTAGAACAGGTCCTCGCGAAAGCGGCCTTCCGCGACCGCCTGCGCGAGGTTCTTGTGGGTCGCGGACAGGACCCGGACGTCGACCGGAACCTCGCGCGATTCGCCGACCGGACGCACGGCCTTCTCCTGGATCACGCGCAGGAGCTTCACCTGCATGTGCAGCGGCAGGTCCGCGATCTCGTCGAGGAACAGCGTCCCGCCCTCGGCGGACGGTATGAGCCCCTGCTTGTCCGCGACCGCGCCGGTGAAGCTGCCGCGCTTGTGACCGAACAGCTCGCTCTCCATCAACTCGGCGGGTATCGCGCCGCAGTTCACCGGGACGAACGGGCCGTCACGGCGCGGGCCGGAATCGTGGATCAGCTTCGCGACGAGTTCCTTGCCGGTGCCGGACTCGCCGTAGATGTGCACCGGCGCCTGACTGCGCGCGACGCGCGCGATCATCTCGCGCAGCGTCTGGATCGAGCGCGATGCCCCGAGGAGCCGCGGTCCGTAGACGCCGGTGTCGCCGTCCTCGCCCGAGAGCTTGAGCGCGCTGCCGACGAGCTTGCGCAGCACCGCGAGGTCGACGGGTTTCGACACGAAGTCGAATGCGCCGAGCTTCAGGGCCTTGACCGCGGTTTCCATGTTGCCGTGGGCGGTGATCACCGCGACCGGGACGCTCGGGGCCTGCGTCTGGATCCACTCGACGAGTTCGAGGCCGTCGCCGTCGGGCAGGCGCATGTCGGTCAGGCACAGCGCGAAGCGCTCCGCGGCGAGGAGCTTGCGCGCGGTGGCGAGGTTCGGCGCGCTGCGGGTCGCAAGGTTCATCCGCTGCAGCGTGATCGCGAGCAGCTCGCACAGGTCCGGCTCGTCGTCGACGATCAGGATCGGGAGTGAAGTCATCGGTGCATTGTAGCCGGGCGCGTGCCGCCGCTACTCCTCCCAGCGTTGGGGATCGGCGAACACGATCCGGAACACGCTGCCGCCGCCCGAGCGCGCCTCGTACAGCAGCACCGCCCGGTTCAACTGGCTGAGTTCCCGGGCGATGAACAGGCCGAGCCCGGTGCCGCCCTGGCGGCCGGTGAAGAACGGCTCGAAGATCCGATCGACCGCTTGCGGGTCGATGCCGGGGCCGCGATCCGCGACCTCGAGGAACGGGCGGGCGTTCGGCGCGAGCCGGCCGTAGCGGAGCTCGACCTCCGCCACGCCGTACTTCAGCGCGTTGTCGCAGAGGTTCCAGACCACCTGGCGCAGGTGCCCCGGGTCGAAGCGCACCTCGAGCGTGGCGCCGTCGGTCGGGGGATCCGGCACGCCGACGCGCAGCGCGCCGGGCGCGACCTGCATCGTCTCGAGGAATTCGCGCAGGAAATCGTCGAGCCAGGCCGCGAGCGGCAGACGCTCCGGCTGGGTCGCCTCGCGGCGCGACAGCTGCAGCACGTTGTTGATGATCGTGCTGACCCGCTCCGCGTTGCTGCGGATGATCGTCGTCAAGCGCCGCTCCTCGGGACCGAGTTCGGCCGTTTCCGCGAGCAGCTGGCCGGCGTGGCTCATCGCGCCGACGGGGTTGCGGATCTCGTGCGCGATGCTCGCGGACAGCCGCCCGAGCGCTGCGAGCTTGCTCTGCTGCACACGCTCGGCCATCGCGCTGGTGTCCTCGAGGAACACCAGGGTCGGGCCGCCGGGTCCGCTGCCGAGCGGTGCGAAATGCGGCTGGACCATGCGCGCGCCGTCCGCGGCGACGAAGGTCGGCGGCGGCTCGCCGCCGAGCGCGTGCCGGCGCCAGGTGGCGAGCGCGTACAGCAGCCGCGGCGAGACCTCGCCGAGCAGCTCGTTCGGGCGCGCGCGCTCCTCGCCGAGGATCTGCGCGGCCGATTCGTTGATCAGGCGAATCCGGTCGTCGCCGTCGACGACCAGCAGGCTCTCGCGCAGGTGCTGCACGATGTACTGGGAGAGCTCCGCGAGGTTCGCCAGATCGATCTCCTTCTGCCGAACGAGATCCTCGCTCTCCTGCATCCGGTTCGCGACGAAGCTGGCGGCGGCGGCGACCAGGAACAGCACCGCGCCGAGCACCCCGGCGGTCGCGTACGCGGACGCGTCGGCGCGGCCGTTCAGTTGCTCGCCGATCGTCGAGCCGAGGAGCGCGATCGCGGCGATCGCCGCGAGGAACAGGCCGCGATTCATCGGCAGCAGGAACGCGAGCGCGCCGACCGGGACCAGGAACAGCGACCCCAAGCCGCTGGTGACGCCGCCGCAGGCGTACAGGATCAGGATCAGCACCGCGAGGTCGACGCCCGCCTGCAGCACGAGCTGCGTCCGGGCGGTCGCGAGTCGCCGCCGGATCGCGAACACGTTCAGCACCCCGAACGCGAGGTAGGCGAGCGTCGCGCCGTAGAACACCGACGGCGAGACGACCGAGAGCGAGTGCAGCCCCGAAACCGTCACGACCGACAGGAGCGCCGCCGGCACGAGCACGCGATACAGATTCAGGAGCCCGAGGATCCGCCACGCGAACGCGGCACGGGGGCCGGAGTGCGGTTCGATCGCGTTCGCCAAGAGCAGGTCCCTCGGATATCGGCTTTGCGCAGATGCAGAGCTTAATTCAGAATAGCCGGCCTTACGCGATCCGATCGACGGGAAGGGCCTTCCATGAACCTGCACGAGTTCCAATCGAAGAAGCTGTTCGCCGAGTACGGCATCCCGGTGCCGAAAGGCGCGATCGCGGACTCCGCGGCGGGGGCGATCGCGGCCGCGCGCGAGCTCGGCGGCCGCGTCTGGGTCGTGAAGGCGCAGGTGCACGCCGGCGGCCGCGGCAAGGCGGGTGGGGTCAAGGTCGTCAAGGACCTCGACGCGGTCGGGGCGGCGGCGGCGAACATGCTCGGCACCCGGCTCGTGACCCACCAGACCGGCCCCGAGGGCCTGCCGGTGGAGCGGGTGTACGTCGAACAGGGCTCGAACATCGCCCGCGAGTACTACCTCAGCGTCGTACTGAACCGGGATGCGGGGCGTATCGCGTTCGTCGCCTCGGCCGCGGGCGGGATGGAGATCGAGGAGGTTGCCGAGCGCGAGCCGCACAAGATCCTGCGGGTCGACGTGCACCCGGCCGCGGGCCTGCAGGACTATCAGTGCCGGCAACTCGCGTTCGGGCTCGGGCTCACCGGCGCGCAGATCGCGCAGTTCGGGCGGATCGCGCGTGCGCTCTACCGGCTCTACCTCGAGCGCGACGCGAGCCTCGTCGAGGTGAACCCCTTGATCCTGACCGGCGAGGGGGATCTGGTCGCGCTGGACGCGAAGATCAACATCGAGGACAACGCGCTCTTCCGGCAGCAAGACCTCGCGGCGATGCGGGATCCGTCGCAGGAGGATCCGATGGAGCGCCGCGCCGCCGAGCACGAGCTCAACTACGTCTCGCTCGACGGCAACATCGCGTGCATGGTGAACGGCGCGGGACTCGCGATGGCGACGATGGATCTCATCCAGCTGCACGGCGGCGCCCCGGCGAACTTCCTCGACGTCGGCGGCGGCGCGACGAAGGACCGGGTCAGCGCGGCGTTCAAGCTGATCCTGTCGAATCCGAAGGTCTCGGCGATCCTGATCAACATCTTCGGTGGCATCGTCCGCTGCGACATGATCGCCGAGGGAATCATCGCCGCGGTGAAGGAGGTCGGCGTCACGATCCCCGTGGTCGTTCGCCTCGAGGGCACGAATGCGCCGCGCGCGCGCGAGTTGCTCGAGGGGAGCGGGCTCGGCGTGATTCCGGCGAGCGACTTGACCGACGCAGCCAACAAGGCCGTTCGCATGGCCGGAGCGCACGCATGAGCATTCTCGTCGACCAGCATACGAAGGTGATCTGCCAGGGGTTCACCGGCAAGCAGGGCACGTTCCATTCCGAGCAGTGCCTCGCCTACGGCACGAAACTCGTCGGCGGGGTGACGCCGGGCCGGGGCGGTAGCCAGCATCTCGGGCTGCCGGTGTTCGATACCGCGCGCGACGCGGTCGCGAAGACCGGCGCAACGGTGAGCATGATCTACGTGCCGGCGGCGTTTGCGGCCGATGCGATCCTCGAGGCCGCGGATGCGGGGATCGAGTTGATCGTCTGCATCACCGAGGGCATCCCGGTGAACGACATGGTGCGGGTGAAGGCGGCGCTCGCGAGTTATTCGACGCGGCTGATCGGTCCGAACTGCCCCGGCATCATCACGCCGGAGGCTTGCAAGATCGGGATCATGCCGGGCTTCATCCACAAGCGCGGCCGGGTCGGGATCGTGTCCCGATCGGGCACGCTCACCTACGAGGCGGTGTTCCAGACGACCCAGGCGGGGCTCGGCCAGAGCACCTGCGTCGGCATCGGCGGCGATCCGGTCCGCGGCATGAACTTCATCGACGTGCTCGAGCTGTTCGAACGGGATCCGCAGACCGAGGGCATCGTGATGGTCGGCGAGATCGGCGGCAGCGACGAGGAGGCGGCCGCGCAATTCATCGCGAAGCGCGTCACCAAGCCGGTCGTCGCGTACATCGCGGGTGTTGCCGCGCCTCCGGGCAAGCGGATGGGCCATGCCGGCGCGATCGTCGCGGGCGGCAAGGGTACCGCGGCGGCGAAATTCGCGGCGCTCGAGGCGGCCGGGATCACGACCGTGCGTTCGCCGGCGGAGCTCGGCGCGGCGATCGCCGCGCGCCTGCGTCGGCCGCTCGCGAAGGGGCGTAACGGCGGCGCGCAGGCCGGCCGGACGACGGGGCCGGCGAAGGTGGCGCCGCGGGGTCGGGCGGCGCCGGCAAAGGCACCAGCGAAGGCGCGGGCAAAGGCGCCGGCGAAGTCGCCGGGACGCGCGCCGGCGGCGGCCGGCGGGCGGACGGTACGGCGCGCGCAGGCCACGGCCCGTGCGACGCCGCGGCCGGCCACGCGCGCGCGCAGCGCGCCGGGTCGCCGGACCGCGCGCCGCCCGAAGTAGGAGAGGCGCGTTGGCGGACGTCTGGCGACTCCGCGGGGCGATGGCGCAGCTGAATCTCGGCGTCGGCGACGTCGACGGGAACACCTCGCGCATCGTCGCCGCGGCCCTCGAGGCGCGCGATCGCGATCGCGCCGATCTGATCCTCTTCCCGGAGCTCGCGGTCTGCGGCTATCCGCCCGAGGATCTGCTGTTCCACGCGGGCATGCGCTGGAAGGTCGCGCGCGCGCTCGAGCGGCTGCGCCGCGAGGTAAGCGGCATCACGCTCGTCGTCGGGTACCCGGAGTACGACGCCGGGCGGATCTACAACGCCGCGGCGGTGATTCGCGACGGTCGCCTCGTCGCCAATCACCGCAAGAGCTGCCTGCCGAATTACCGGGTGTTCGACGAGAAGCGCTACTTCACGCCCGGCACCGAACCGACCGTGTTCGATCTCGGCGGCGTCACCGCGGGTGTGCTGATCTGCGAGGACGTGTGGGAGCAGGAGCCGGCGCGGCGCGCGCGCGAGGCGGGCGCGCAGTGGCTGCTCGTGATCAACGCCTCGCCGTACGAGGTCGGCAAGCAGCAGCAACGCGAGGAAACGGTCGTGCGCCGGCGCGCGCTCGAGACCGGGCTGCCGATCGTGTTCCTGAACCTCGTCGGCGGTCAGGACGAGCTGATCTTCGACGGGCAGTCGTTCGTCATCGACGCGCAGGGTCGCGTGACCCAGCGCGCGGCGGCGTACGCCGAAGGCGTGATCCCGTTCGAGGTGTCGACCGATGCGTCCGGGGTGCTCGCGCCGGCGGCGGGCGCGCTCGCGCCGATCCTCGGCGAGGAGGCGAGCGTCTACGGCGCGCTCGTGCTCGGTACACGCGACTACGTCGACAAGCACCGTTTCCCCGGCGTCGTGATGGGGCTTTCGGGCGGAATCGACTCGGCGCTCACCCTGTGCATCGCCGTCGATGCGCTCGGGGCCGCTCGCGTCCATTCGGTCGCGATGCCGTCGCGCTACACCTCGGCGATGAGCCGCGAGGACGCGGCGCTGCAGGCGGCGTGGCTCGGCGTGAAGCACAGCGAGATCTCGATCGAGGGCATGTTCGAGGCGACGCTCGCGGCGCTGCGTGAGGAGTTCGCGGGATTCCCGCCGGATACCGCCGAGGAGAACATCCAGTCGCGGTGCCGGGGCGTGCTGCTGATGGGGATCTCGAACAAGACCGGCCGGATGCTGCTGACGACCGGCAACAAGAGCGAGATGTCGGTCGGCTACGCGACCTTGTACGGCGACATGGCGGGCGGCTTCGCGCCGATCAAGGACTGCAGCAAGCTGCTCGTCTATCGGCTCGCGCGCTGGCGCAACGGGTGCTCGCGCGCGATCCCCGAGCGCGTCCTCGAACGGGCGCCGTCGGCGGAACTGCGCGCGGACCAGAAGGACACCGACAGCTTGCCGCCGTACGAGATCCTCGATCCGATCCTCGAGGCATTCATCGAGGAGGATTTGTCGGTGGATCAGATCGCCGCCCGCGGCTTCGATCGGGCGACGGTCGGCCGCATCCTCGATCTCGTGAAGCGCAACGAGTACAAGCGCCGACAGGCGCCGCCCGGGGTGCGCGTGAGCGGCCGGGCGTTCGGGCGCGACTGGCGCTACCCGATCACGAGCGGCTACGAACCGCGCCGCAACTGAGGGTTCCGGAGGCCGACGCGCCGGCTACCAGAACTTCCACAGGCGCCAGTGCTTCTTCGCCCGCGGCAAGGGCGCCGGGTGGGTGCCCGCGAAGTTCAAGTCGTAGACCTTTTGCACGCTCGCCGCGAGGTCCGGCATGTGCAGCTTCTTATAGGCGGCGATCATCACCAACAGCGCGTGCTGCACCGCAGGAGCACCGTCGTAGTGCGACACGCAATACTTCGCGCGGTCGATCGCGGCGACGTAGGCACCGCGGCGCATGTAGTAATCGGCGACGTGGATCTCGAAGTTCGCGAGGCGGTTGCGCAGATAGATCATCCGCTGCCGGGCGTCGGGCGCGTAGGGACTGCGCGGGAACTTCTGTAGCAGCAGCGCGAACGCTTCGAAGGACTTCTGCGAGTTCTCCGGCGGTCGTGCCGACAGATCGACCTTGAAATAGCGCTCGATGAAGTTGCGCTGCCGCGAGAAGTAGATCAGCCCCTTCATGTAATAGGCGTAGTCGACCCGGACGTTGGTCGGATTCTCGCGTATGAACGTGTTCGCGGCGTCGATCGCGGCGTGGGTCTGCCGGTTCTCGTAGTTCGCGTAGATCAGGTCGATCTGCGCCTGGTGCGCCTGGGCGCTGAACGGGAAGCGTGCCTCGATCGCGTCGAGCTGCTTGATCGCATTGGCGAAATCCCCATCGTGCATGCTCTTCTGGGCCTGCCGATAGATGATCTCCGGACCGGCCTTGAAGTTCTCGCCGCGGTGATGGCAGCCGGTCGCGAACACGACGGCAACGGCAGCCAAGGCGAGCGCCCGGGCGGAAAATCTCCAATCGCGCGATCTCACATGCGATTCCTTACAATGGTCTCGAGCCGACAGGACGCGGCAGTATACCCGAAGCCCCTCGAGTACCCTTCGAACATCCCAATGAGCGCGGAGTTCCAGACCTTGACCCTCGAGATCCCGCCGGAGCTGGCCGGCGAACGGCTCGATCGGGCGCTCGCGCGACTGCTCCCGCAGCACTCGCGCAGTCGGATCCGGGGCTGGATCGACGCGGGCGACGTCGAGCGGGAGGGGCGGCGCTGCCGGCCGAGCGAGGCCGTCGACGAGGGCGCGCGGATTCGGGTGCGCGTCGGGGGCGAGGAACCGACGGCAGGCGGCGTCGAGGCCGAATCGATCGCGCTCGTCGTCGTGCATCGCGACCGGGAGTGCTTCGTGATCGACAAGCCGGCGGGGCTCGTCGTGCATCCGGGGGCGGGCAATCCGCGGCATACCTTGCAGAACGCGTTGCTCGCGCTCGATCCCGAGCTCGCGCGGCTGCCGCGGGCCGGGATCGTGCATCGGCTCGACAAGGACACCAGCGGGCTGCTCGTCGTCGCCCGCACGCCGACGGCCCATACCGCGCTCACCCGGCAGATCGCCGAGCGCAGCGTCGGGCGCGAATACCTGGCGATCTGCCGCGGGGTGCCGACCGCGGGCGGCACGATCGATCGGCCGATCGGCCGCGACCGCGCCGACCGCTTGCGCATGGCGGTGCGCGCCGACGGCCGCGCCGCGGTCACTCACTACCGGGTGCTCGAGCGGTTTCGCGCCCATGCGCTGCTCGGCGTGCGTCTCGAGACCGGGCGGACGCATCAGATCCGCCTGCACCTCGCGCACGCCCACCACCCGATCGTCGGCGATCCGCTGTACGGCGGTCGCTTCCAGCGCCCGCGCGGCGCGAGCGACGCGCTGGTCGCGGCGCTCGCCGGATTCGGCCGGCAGGCGTTGCACGCGACCCGCTTGAGCTTCGCGCAGCCGCGCACCGGGCGTGCGCTGCGCTTCGAGAGCGCGCCGCCGGCGGACTTCGCGCAGCTGCTGGATGCGCTGCGCCGGGACGTCGACGCGTGAGCATCGAATGGATGACGCCGGATTGGCCCGTGCCGCCGACCGTGCGCGCGCTGTCGACCTGGCGCGGCGGCGGCGTGAGCCGCGGGCCCTACGCGAGCTTGAATCTCGGGGATCACGTCGGCGACGACCCGGACGCGGTCGCGAGCAACCGGCGCGCGGTCCGGGACGCGGCCGGATTGCCGGCGGAGCCGGTGTGGCTGCGCCAGGTGCACGGCTTGCGCGTCGCCGATCTCGACGCCGGCACGCCGGATGCGCCGGCCGACGCGGCGATCACGCGCCGCCGGGGTCGGGTCGCCGCGATCCTGACCGCGGACTGCTTGCCGGTGCTGATCGCAGCCGAGGACGGTACGGCGGTCGCGGCCGCGCATGCGGGCTGGCGGGGCCTCGCCGCCGGCGTGCTCGAGGCGACGGTGCGCGCACTCGGGGTGCCGCCGCCGCGGCTCCTCGCGTGGATCGGCCCAGGGATCGGCCGCAAGCACTACGAGGTGGGCCCGGAGGTCCGGGCGGCGTTCGCGAGCCAGGGCTCGGCGGCCGAGTGGGCGTTCCGCCCGAACGCCCGCGGACGGTACCTCGCGGACCTGCCGGCGCTCGCGCGCGACCGGCTCGAGGCGCTCGGGATCGAGCGGGTCGGCGCGACCGCGGATTGCACCTACAGTGACGCGAACCGTTATTTTTCGCATCGTCGCGACGGCCACTGCGGGCGCCAGGCGACCCTGATCTGGCTCGACTGAACGGGCCCCCGGGCGGCGCCCGGGCAGGGCGATCGCGGCGGTTGAATTGAGCCGATCTCGACCCCAGCTACGGGGCATCTCGAAGATTTTCGAACCGGTGCCCTCATGCGAATGGACAAACTGACGACGAAGTTCCAGACCGCGATCGCGGACGCGCAGTCGCTCGCGGTCGGCCGCGACAACCAGTACATCGAACCGGCGCACCTGATGGCTGCGCTGCTCGACCAGCAGGGGGGCACCGCGCGGCCCTTGCTGCAGAAGGCGGGCGCGAACGTCGCGAAGCTGCGCTCGGAACTCGCCGGCGCGCTCGATCGGATCGCGAAGGTCGAGGGCGCGGGCGGCGAAGTGCTGATCGGCAACGAGCTCAACAAGCTCCTGAACCTCACCGACAAGCTCGCACAGCAGCGCGGCGACCAGTTCATCTCGAGCGAGCTCTTCGTGCTCGCGGCCTGCGAGGATCGGGGCGAACTCGGCCGGATCCTCAAGGCCTGCGGCGTCGAGCGCGGCGCGGTCGATCAGGCGATCGCCGAAGTGCGCGGCGGCGCGAAGGTCGAGGACGCGAACGCCGAGGAGAACCGCCAGGCGCTCGAGAAATACACGATCGATCTGACCGAGCGCGCGACCCAGGGCAAGCTCGACCCGGTGATCGGCCGCGACGACGAGATCCGCCGCACGATCCAGGTGCTGCAACGGCGCACGAAGAACAATCCGGTGTTGATCGGCGAACCCGGCGTCGGCAAGACGGCGATCGTCGAGGGGCTCGCGCTGCGGATCGTGAACGGCGAGGTGCCGGAAGGGCTGCGCAGCAAGCGGATCCTCGCGCTCGACATGGGCTCGTTGATCGCCGGCGCGAAGTTCCGCGGCGAGTTCGAGGAGCGCTTGAAGGCCGTGCTCAGCGATCTCGCGAAGCAGGAAGGGCAGGTGATCCTGTTCATCGACGAACTGCACACGATGGTCGGCGCGGGCAAGGCGGAAGGCGCGATGGACGCGGGCAACATGCTGAAGCCCGCGCTCGCGCGCGGCGAGCTGCACTGTGTCGGTGCGACCACGCTCGACGAGTACCGCAAGTACATCGAGAAGGACGCGGCGCTCGAGCGGCGCTTCCAGAAGGTGCTGGTCGACGAGCCCTCGGTCGAGGACACGATCGCGATCCTGCGCGGCCTGAAGGAGCGCTACGAGGTACACCATGGCGTCGAGATCACCGATCCGGCGATCGTCGCCGCGGCGACGCTCTCGCACCGTTACATCTCCGACCGACAGCTTCCGGACAAGGCGATCGACCTGATCGACGAGGCGGCGGCGCTGATCCGGATGGAGATCGACTCCAAGCCCGAGGCGCTCGACAAGCTCGACCGGCGGATCATCCAGTTGAAGATCGAGCGCGAGGCGCTCAAGAAGGAGAGCGACGAGGCCTCGCGCAAGCGCCTCGCGACGCTCGAGGACAGCTTGCGCGGGCTCGAGAAGGAGTACGCCGACCTCGAGGAGGTCTGGAAGGCCGAGAAGGCCTCGGTCCAGGGGGCCGCGCACATCAAGGAGGAGCTCGAGCGGGCGCGCACCGATCTCGACGCGGCACGCCGCGCGCAGGATCTCGCGCGGATGTCGGAGCTGCAGTACGGCCGCATCCCGGACCTCGAACGGCGGCTCGCGAAGGCGCTCGAGGCGGAGCAGAAGCCGACCCAGCTGCTGCGCAGCGAGGTCACCGACACCGAAATCGCCGAGATCGTGTCCAAGTGGACCGGGATCCCGGTGTCGCGGATGCTCGAGGGCGAGCGGGAGAAGTTGCTGCGCATGGAGCAGGTGCTCGGCGGGCGGGTCGTCGGCCAGCAGGAGGCGGTCAAGGCGGTCGCGGACGCGATCCGGCGCTCGCGCGCGGGGCTCGCCGATCCGAATCGTCCGACCGGCTCGTTCATGTTCCTGGGTCCGACCGGCGTCGGCAAGACCGAGCTCTGCAAGGCGCTCGCGGAGTTCCTGTTCGACACCGAGGAGGCGATGGTTCGGATCGACATGTCGGAGTTCATGGAGAAGCACTCGGTCGCGCGGCTGATCGGCGCGCCGCCGGGCTACGTCGGGTACGAGGAGGGCGGCTACCTCACCGAGGCGGTGCGCCGGCGGCCGTACGCGGTGATCCTGCTCGACGAGATCGAGAAGGCACATCCGGACGTGTTCAACGTGCTGCTGCAGGTGCTCGACGACGGCCGGCTCACCGACGGGCAGGGCCGCACCGTCGATTTTCGCAACACGGTCGTGATCATGACCTCGAACCTCGGCAGCCAGGTGATCCAGGAACTCTCCGGCGAGGCGAACTACTCGAAGATGAAGGCGGCCGTGCTGCAGGTCGTCGGCCAGCACTTCCGGCCCGAGTTCATCAACCGGGTCGACGAGATCGTCGTGTTCCATCCGCTCGGCCGTACCGAGATCCGCGCGATCGTCGACATCCAACTCGGTCGGCTGCGCCAGCGGCTCGCGGAGCGCGACATCCAGCTGCGCCTCGAGGACGATGCGCGTGACAAGATCGGCGAGGCGGGTTTCGACACGGTGTACGGCGCGCGGCCGCTGAAAAGGGCGATCCAGTCGCAGATCGAGAATCCGCTCGCGCAGGCGATCCTGCGCGGGGACTTCGCGGCCGGCGACCTGGTGGTCGCGAAGCTCGAGCGCTCGGGGCTGGTGTTCGAGAAGGAACGCTTGCACTGACGGGCGGCTCCGTTGGAGGATGCGCCGCACCCGGCGCCGTCTCGCACGGCGTGCGCGGGTACGGCGGGTCTAGTTCATCGATCGGGAAGAGGACGTACATGCCTTTCTACGAATATCAATGCAAACGCTGCGGCCACACCCTCGAAGCGATGCAGAAGGTCCACGATGCGCCGCTGAAGAAATGTCCGGCCTGCGGCAAGAGCGCGCTCGAGCGCCTGATGTCGGCGCCGGTGTTCCGGCTCAAGGGCAGCGGGTGGTACGAGACCGACTTCAAGTCCGACAAGGAAGGCAAGCGCAATCTCGCCGACCGGCCCGACGCCGAGGCGAAGAAGGGGGATGAGGACAAGGCCGTCGCCAAGCCCGCGGAGGCCGCGGACGCCGCGAAGAAGCCAGCCGAGAAACCGACGGAAGCGAAGGCACCCGCCGTGGCCCCGACCCCGGCGAAGCGGGCGGCGGTGAAGGCCCGTGCGCCGGTGAAGGCGCCGCCGCGACGCGCCGTGGCGAAGCGGCCGGCGAAGAAAGCGGCGGCCCGCAAGGCATCGAGCCGCCGCTGACCGTTCTCGCTATTTCGACGGATGACGCCCGGGCGCTCCGGCGCCGGCGTGGCGATCGGGAGGCGAGGTCGTGGTCGCGCGCGCATCCGGATCGGTGCTCGGCTGCGCGTCGAGCGCGAGGCTAGACCCGGCGGACGCGGCGGCGGTCGCTTGCGGACCGTGCGTCCCGTCGCGCGTGTGCTCACCGCCGGTCGCGTGCGTCGCGCCGCGCGGGCGGGCGCCTGCGACGGCTTGAGCCGCGGTCGCCGTCGCCGCGAGTGCGTTCGCCGACCGGTTGGCCGCGGTCGCGGACCCGCGACCGCGGGCGTCGCTCGCGATGCGGCTGCCCAGGGCCCGGTCGGCGCCGACGCGGCTGCCGGTCGAGCCGGTGCCACTGAAACGGGCATCACCGAAGCCGGTGGCACCGAAACCGGCGTTACCGAAACCGGCGGCACCGGCGCCGGTGAGCGCGCCGGACAGCCCGCCCATCGCACCGAGACCGCCGCCGAAGCCACGAGCGTGCGCCGCCGCGCTGCACGCGATCACGGTGACCGCGGTGGCGGAGGCGATCCAGAATTTCGTTTGCATGGTGTTGCTCCGATGTGACCGCGGACCTTCCGCGGGCTCCATCGGTCATACGATCGGCGCGGCGGGTTTCTTCCCGACCCGCTGCTCAGCGGGCGCCGAGCAGGCCGTAGCCGTAGATCGGATCCCAGCCCCGCGCGCCGAGGTCGACTGCGCGCGCGATCAACGCGGCGCGCGCCGTGGCCGCGGCGCGTGGGTTCGGCGCGTCCATCAACGCGCCGAACAGGGCGGCGACCGTCGGCGCCGCGAACGAGGTACCGCGAGCGACGCTCGTGCCACCGCCGACCGTGGCGACCGGTACGCCGGCACCCAGGGCGGCGAACGTGACCTGCGGACCGCGTTCCGCCTCGAGCAGCACGCGCCCCCGGGCGTCGACGCCGGTGACGCCGACGACCTGCGGATAGGCGGCGGGGTACAGCGGCGGCGCCGCCGGTCCGTCGTTGCCGACGGCCGCGACGATCACGTAGCCTTTCGCGAGCAGCGCCGCGATCACCTGGGCGAGCAGTCGGTTCTTCGGGCCGACGAGGCTCACGTTGATCACCGGCACGCGATGGCGCGCGAGCCAGGCGAGCGCGGCGATCAGCGACTCGGCCGAACCACCGGTCGGCATGCCGCAATACACGTCGGCGACGTACAGGTCGGCCGGCGCACCGCGCACCAGCAGCGACGCGACCGCGGTGCCGTGCGCCGCGGGGCGGGTCGCCGCGCCAAAGCCCCGGGTGTGCACGATCGAGCGGCGGAACACCGGGGCGGACGCATCGATCCCGGTGTCGATGAGACCCAGTTTCGGCAAGCGACGCACGGCGCGCGCGTTCGCGCTGGCGCCGCGCGCGGCGACGGCCCCGGCCGGCGTACCGCTGGTGAAATAGATCTGATCGTAGTCGTACGTGCCTTCCGGCACCGCGGCTCGCAGCGTTCGCAGGGATCTTCGCAGCGACCAATGCGGCGGGACCGCGAGCGCGACGACGTCCAACCCCAGGTCGGCCATCGGGTGGTCGCGAATCACCGTGAATCCGAGCGCCGTTGCCCGCGCCCGCGCCGCGCTCGTTGGAAACGTCGCCACGATCTCGTGGCGCACGACGGGATCGCCGTCGGGATCGGCTTCGACGAGATCGCCGTGCGTGCGCAACAGCCGCCGGATCGCGGCTCGGCGCTGCCCCGTCAGTCGCCGCAGGGTGTCTTGATCGAGCGCATCGAGCAGGCCGGGGCCGCGGTGACCGAAGTCCGCTGGGACGTGATCGAGGCCGAGGCCGAGGCCGAGGCCGAGGCCTGGACCCCCGCCCATGCCGAGTCCGAAGCCCGCGCTGGGCATGCGCGCCGCCAGGCGACTCTGAGCGTGCGCCGGCAGGATCAATACCGACGAGAGCACCAGCGCCGCTGCCCGCCACCGTGTCATCCGTTCGATCCCTCCAGCCCGCCAGGGCATGGCCACCGCCGCCATGATAGCTCGCGGGTCCGGCCCGGTTCGCCGCCTACGTCACAGACCGGTTGCACCCGGCGTCGCGGCCGTGGGTAAATCGGCGGCGGTCGCGCAGGTGTCGGGAAGAAAATCTCCGGTGCAGACGTCTACACGATGATGACGAACGGGACGACGGAAAACGTCCAGGGGGAGATCGCGTCGTTGTTGCCGCGGTTGCGGCGGTTCGCGCGTTCGTTGACACGCAACGTGCACGACGCCGACGACGTCGTGCAGATCGCGGTGGAGCGGGCGCTGACGCACATTGCGCAGCGGCGGTGCGACATGCGCCTGGACGGCTGGCTGTTCAAGATCGTGAGAAACGCCTGGATCGACGAGATTCGCTTCCGCAAGCGGCGCGACGAGGTCTTCCTCGCCGAGGACACCGCGTCCGCGGAGGCCGGCGGCCAGTTGGACGATGCGCTGTCGATTCGCGCGGCCCTGTCGCGACTCCCGCCAGAGCAGCGGCTCGCGGTGAGCCTGGTGCTCGTCGAGGGTCTGTCGTATCAGGAGGCTGCCGACGTGCTGGACGTGCCGATCGGCACGCTGACGAGCCGCCTCGCCCGCGCGCGGCAGGCGTTGCAGGCCGCATTGCAAGCCTAAGGAGGGACCCGCATGCAGATCACCGCCGAACTCTTGATGGCCTATGCCGACGGCGAACTCGACGCGGCGGCGGCCGCGGCCGTCGAAGCGGCGATGCGTGACGATGCGGGCCTCGCCGCGCAAGTCGCCGAGCATCGCGCGCTGCGTGCCCGGCTGCAGGCCGCGTTCGCCGGGGACTTGCTCGAGCCGGTGCCCGGGCGACTCCTCGAGGCGGCGCGGCGCACGCCGGCGGCGGGCGTATCGCCCGCGGGGGCGGCTGCGCGGGCGCACCGCCGGTGGTGGCGCTCGCCGCTGCCCCTCGCGGCCGCGGCGAGCCTCGTGCTCAGCGTCGGGATCGGCCTGGTCGTGTGGCATGCCTCCGGCCGACTGCTGCACCGGACCGCGCACGGCACGCCGGTCGCCAGCGGTCGCCTGGCGCATGCGCTGTCGCATGACCTCTCGGGTCCGGGCGGGACCGGCGGCGTCGACGTGATCCTGAGTTTCGTCGACCGATCGGGCGAGTATTGCCGGGCGTTTCGCATCGCGGGTCGCGTGCCGCGGAGCGGGGTCGCGTGTCGGGGCGCTGCGCAGTGGCGCATCGCGGCCCTGGCGCGAGCGCCCGGCGAACCGGGCCGGGAGTCCGGTTATCGGACGGCCGGTTCGAGCCTGCCGCCCGCGGTGCTGCAGGCCATTCAGTCGCGTATCGTGGGTCAGCCGCTCGACCGTGCGGGCGAGCGGGCCGCCCGCGCACGGGACTGGGCGCCCCGTCACGCCGATCTGTGACCGAATGGGAAGAAAATGCGCTGGCCGATCGTCTTAGCTACCGGGGGCTCTTGAACTCGGAGGTCAATCGCTATGTTCAGCGCGTCAAAACGCATCTTCCGGCTCGGCCTGCTGATCGCGTCCAGTTGGACCTTGGCCGCCTGCGGTGGCTCGGGCAGCGGCAGCGGCCAGATGTCGCTATCGGTCGCCGATGCGCCGGTCGACGGCGCGACCTCGGTCGTGGTCGAGTTCACCGGTGTCGAGCTGATGCAGAGCAACGGCAATCCGGTCGACATCAATTTCGCGCAACCCAAGTTCATCGATCTGCTCAACCAGAGCAACACCGCCTCGGCGCAGTTGTTCAACCAGCCGATCCCGGCCGGCTCCTACAGTTCGATCCGCCTGATCGTTCTCGCGGACGGCGACCCGAGCCACTCCTCGATCACGCTGCAGGGTGCTTCCGGCCCCACGGGGTTGCTGATCCCGAGCGGCGCGCAGACGGGCCTGAAGCTCGTCTCCGGCTTCGACGTGAGCTCGAGCGGCGTCGTCGACTACACGATCGATTTCGATCTGCGCAAGTCGATCACCTGTCCGAACGGCCAGACGAGCTGCTTCCTGCAGCCCGCGCTGCGCCTGGTCGACAACACCACCGTCGGCAACATCCAGGGAACGGTGTCCCCGGTGCTGCTCACCGGCACGACGACGGTGCCGTGTCCGGCGCCGGCGGTCTACCTGTACAGCAGCGCATCGCCGACCGCGATGAGCCCGCTGCAGGGCAACTACAACCAGAACTCCGGCAATACGCAGGCGAGTGTCAATTCGCCGGTGCCGGTGACCTCGAAGGCGCCCATCCTCGACACGACGAGCGCCAATTATGGGTATTACCAGTTCACTTTCCTGCCGCCGGGCACCTACACGGTCGCTTACACCTGCGACGCCGACCTCGACACGAGCACGGCCACGACGCCGATGACCTTCAGTCCGGTGACCGCCAACGTGAGCGTCGTGGCGACCCAGACCACGACCGTGAATTTCCCGTAGCACGACGGCTCCGTTGCCCTCGCCCCGATCGCCGGCGCGGCCTGCGCCGGCGATCGGCTGGCGCGGCCCGGACGGGCCTGCCGAAGGGGGTTGCCGCAGCGCCCGGCAGGCCGTAGGATCGCGCGTTTCCCCTTCGGCAACTCGTGCGTTAACTGATGCGTACCCATTATTGCGGCGACGTCGGCGAATCGCTGATCGGTCAGGTCATCACCGTGGCCGGCTGGGCGCAACGCCGGCGCGATCACGGCGGCGTGATCTTCGTGGACCTGCGGGATCGGGCCGGCATCCTGCAACTGGTGTTCGATCCGGATACGGCCGAGGTGTTCGCCCAGGCCGAGCGCGTGCGCAATGAATTCGTGCTCGAGGTCACCGGGCTCGTGCGCGCCAGGCCCGCCGGCACCGTGAACGCCCACCTGAAGTCCGGCGGGGTGGAGCTGCTCGCGCAACGGATCGAGATCCTGAACCGCTCGGAGCCGCTGCCGTTCCAGCTCGACGAGCCGGTCAACGAGGAAGTGCGGCTGCGCTATCGATACCTCGACCTGCGCCGCGAGGACATGCGCGAGCGGTTGTTGCTGCGCCACCGGGTCACGCGCGCGTTGCGCGCGTACCTGGACGAGGCCGGCTTCGTCGACATCGAGACGCCGATGCTCACCAAGGCGACGCCGGAAGGCGCGCGCGACTATCTGGTACCGAGCCGTACGCACTTCGGCAAGTTCTTCGCGTTGCCGCAGTCGCCGCAGATCTTCAAGCAGCTGCTGATGGTCGCGGGCTTCGATCGCTACTACCAGATCGTGAGATGCTTCCGCGACGAGGACTTGCGCGCGGATCGCCAGCCCGAGTTCACGCAGCTCGACATCGAAACCTCGTTCCTCGACCAAGACCAGATCATGGAGGCGATGGAGGGGCTGTTCGTCGACCTGTTCAAACGGGTGTTGAACGTCGAGCTGCCGCGGCCGCTGCCGCGCATGAGCTACGCGGAGGCGATGCGCCGCTACGGATCGGACAAGCCGGACCTGCGGATCGCGCTGGAACTCGTCGACGTCGCCGACCTCGTGCGGGACTCGGACTTCAAGGTGTTCGCCGGACCCGCGGCCGACCCGGGCGGCCGGGTCACCGCGCTGCGCGTGCCCGCGGGCGGGAAGCTCACCCGCAAGGAGATCGACGACTACACCGCGTACGTCGCTCGCTACGGCGCGAAGGGCCTCGCCTACGTGAAGGTCAACGACGTCGCGAAAGGGCGCGACGGCCTGCAGTCGCCGATCCTGAAATTCCTGAGCGACGCGGCGATCGACGGCATCCTGCGGCGCACCGGCGCGGTCGACGGCGACCTGGTGTTCTTCGGCGCCGATCGCGCGAAGATCGTCGCGGATGCGCTCGGCGCGTTGCGCCTGAAGGTCGGGCACGATCTGCAGCTGGTCGCGCCGGGCTGGCGGCCGCTGTGGGTCGTCGACTTCCCGATGTTCGAATGGGATGCGGACGAGAAGCGCTGGGTCGCGATGCATCACCCGTTCACGAGCCCGGTGAACCTCGACTACGCGGCGCTCGCGGCGAGCCCGGGCGAAGCGCTCGCGAAGGCCTACGACCTGGTGCTGAACGGCTCCGAAGTCGGCGGCGGCTCGGTGCGTATCCACCGCCAGGAGCTGCAGTCGACCGTGTTCGACCTGCTCGGGATCGGCCCGGAGGAGGCGCGCGAGAAGTTCGGCTTCCTGCTCGATGCGCTCAAGTTCGGCGCGCCGCCGCACGGCGGCATCGCGTTCGGGCTCGATCGGCTGTGCATGCTGATGGCGGGTGCGGAGAGCATCCGCGACGTGATCGCGTTCCCGAAGACGCAGACCGCCGCGTGTCCGCTCACCGACGCGCCGACCGAGGTCGCCGAGGCGCAACTGCGGGAGCTGCACATCCGGGTGCGCACGCCGCCGAAGGTCGAGTGAGCGTCGATGAGCGAGCCGCAGGCAACACCTCCGGCGCCGCACTACCGGCGGCCCGAGTCGGTGTTAGTCGTGATCCATGACGCGAACGACGAATTCCTGCTGATCGAGCGCTGCAAGCCGGCGGGGTTCTGGCAATCGGTCACCGGGAGCCTCGAGTGGGGCGAGTCGCCGGACGATGCGGCGCGGCGCGAGGTGATCGAGGAAACCGGCATCCGCGACGGCCTGTTGACGAACCTGCAGTGGACGCAGATCTACGAGATCTGGCCGTCATTCGGTCGGACCTACGCCCCCGGGATCACCCACAATCGCGAGCATGCGTTCGCATTGCGACTCCCCGGGCGCGTGCCGGTCACGCTGAATCCGCGGGAGCACCGGCGCTACGAGTGGCTGCCGGGAGCGGCGGCGGTCGAGCGCGCCTCCTCGTCCACCAATCGGACGGTCATCCAGCACCTGCGGCGCTGAGCGATGCCGGGCCCAGCGCGATGACCGGCTCGAGGCGCAGCGTCGTCTTCGTGCATGGGCTCTGGATGACGGGTTTCGAGGCGGCGTGGCTCGGTCATCGGATCGCGCGTCGGCGCGCGGCGACGCTGCACCGGTTCCACTATCGCTCGGTCGCGGCGAGTCTGAGCGAGAGCGCCGCCGCGCTCGCGCGCTTCGTCGATGCGCTCGGCGGGGAAACCATCGACCTGGTCGGTCACAGTCTCGGCGGCGTCGTGATCCTCAGGCTGCTCGAGCGAGCGACGCCGCGTGCGCCGGGCCGCGCGGTGCTGCTCGGCGCCCCGGTCCAAGGCAGTCGGGCGGCACGCGGGCTCGCCCGCTGGCCGGGCGGGCGCGGCATCCTCGGCCGCGCGATCGCCGAGGCGGTGCTCGAGGCGGGCCCGCGGACGCGACCCCTCGGGCGCGAAGTCGGCGTGATTGCCGGCACGGCGCCCTACGGCCTCGGTCGACTGGTCGCGCGGTTGCCCGAACCCAACGACGGCGTCGTGCTCGTCGAGGAGACCCGGCTCGCCGGCGCGCGCGACCACCTCGAGTTGCCGGTCAACCACTCCGGCATGCTGTTCTCGCGCGCGGTCGCCGACCAGGCGGCCGCGTTCCTCGAGCGCGGCCGCTTCGAGCGCGAGGGGGAAACGGCCCGATCGAGGCCGGCGGGCTGAGCCGTCAGGGCGCGTCGAGGCGCTTCAGCCGATACAGCAAGTCGAGCGCGTCGCGCGGACTGAGCGCATCGGGGTCGGTCGCGCGCAAGGTCGCGAGCGCCGCCGGCACCGGCGGCGTCGCGGCCGCGGCGGGGGGCTCGGGCAGCTCGAGCGGCCGCTGCGGCGAGGTCTGGCGCCGCAGCGCGTCGCGCTCGCGCTCGAGCTCGGCGAGATAGCCGCGCGCGGCCGCGACGACGCTGCGCGGTATTCCGGCGAGCGCGGCGACCTGCAGGCCGTAGCTGCGGTTCGCCGGACCTTCGCGCACGCTGTGCAGGAACACGAGCGCCTCGTCGTGCTCGACCGCCTCGACGTGCGCGTTGAACACCCCGTCGATCTCGCCCGCGAGGCTGGTGAGCTCGAAGTAGTGGGTCGCGAACAGGGTGAACGCGCGTATCTCGGTCGCGATGTGCGCCGCGCAGGCCCAGGCGAGCGATAGTCCGTCGAAGGTGCTCGTGCCGCGGCCGATCTCGTCCATCAGGACGAGGCTGCGGTCGGTGGCATGGCGCAGGATGTTCGCGGTCTCGGTCATCTCCAGCATGAACGTCGAACGGCCGCCGGCGAGGTCGTCCGATGCGCCGATCCGGGTGAAGATCCGGTCGAGCGGGCCGAGCACCGCGCGGCTCGCGGGCACGAACGCGCCGATGTGCGCGAGGATCACGATCAGCGCGGTCTGGCGCATGTAGGTGCTCTTGCCGCCCATGTTCGGGCCGGTGAGGATCACCATCCGGCGCCGCTCGTCGAGCCGCAAGTCGTTCGGCACGAACGGCTCGCGACTCGCCTGCTCGACGACCGGATGCCGGCCGGCCTCGATCGTCAGGCGCGGCGCGTCGACGAGCTCCGGCCGCACGCAGCGCAGCGTCTGCGCTCGTTCGGCGAACGTCGCCAGCACGTCGAGCTCGGCGATCGCGGTCGCGGTCGCCTGCAGCGCGGGCAGCTCGCCGATCAG
This sequence comes from Pseudomonadota bacterium, assembly GCA_021785405.1. Classification (GTDB taxonomy): domain Bacteria; phylum Pseudomonadota; class Gammaproteobacteria; order Steroidobacterales; family Steroidobacteraceae; genus Bog-1198. The sequence continues at coordinate 40,210 of JAJYFF010000001.1, forward strand.
CGCGTCCAGCAGGCTCTCGAAGAGCTCGCGCTCGCGGGCGAGCGCGCGATCGCGCGCACCGAGCACCTTGTCCTCGAAGCTCTTCAGCTCCGGGGTCACGAAGCGCTCGGCGGACTTCACCGTCTGGCGGCGCTGGTAGTCCGGCGGCACGCGCTCGGCCTGGCTGCGGTTCACCTCGATGTAGAAGCCTTGCACGCGGTTGTAGCCGAGCTTCAAGCTCGACAGGCCGCTGCGCGTCCGTTCCTTCGCTTCGAGCTCGAGCAGGAACTTCTCGGTGTCGCCGCCGATCGCGCGCAGCTCGTCGAGCGTCGCGTCGTAGCCGGCGGCGATCACGCCGCCGTCGCGCAGCTGGTGCGGCGGCGCCTCGACCAGCGCGCGCGCGAGCAGGGCGTGCCGATCCGCGTGAGTGCCGATCGCGCGGGCGAGCTCGTCGAGCCGCGGCGTTTCCGGATCCCCGAGCGCGGCTTTCAGCCGGGGCAGTGCGCCGAGCGCATTGCGCAAGTTCGCGAGATCGCGTGGGCGCGCCGAGCGCAGCGCGACGCGCGCGAGGATGCGTTCCACGTCGCCGATCTCGGCGAGCGGTGCGGCGAGCGGCGCGGCCGCCGCGTCGCGCCGCAGCCGTTCGACCGCGTCGTAACGGGCGTTCAGGCGCGCGTGATCGCGCAGGGGCCGATGCAGCCAGCGGCGCAGCAGGCGGGCGCCCATCGCGGTCGCGGTGCGGTCGAGCACGCCCGCGAGGGTGAGCTCCGGCCGGCCGGCGAGGCTCTCGTCGAGTTCGAGGTTGCGACGGGTCGCGGGGTCCATCTGCAGCGCCCCGTCACGCGCCTCGGTCGCGATCCCCCGCAAGTGCGGCAGCGCCGATTTCTGCGTCTCGCGCACATAGGCGAGCAGCGCCCCCGCCGCCGCGACGCCGAGCGGCTCGTCCGCGCAGCCGAATCCGGCCAGATCGTGGGTCTGGAACTGCTCACACAGCGCGCGCGTGGCCGCATCGGCGTCGAAGTGCCAGGGCGGGCGTATCCGCACCGGCTTGCTGCAGCGCGCGAGCAGGCTCGCGAGCGCCGGCGGCGCGCCCTCGGCGATCAGGCACTCGGCCGGGCGGATGCGCTCGAGTTCGGCGTCGAGCGCGTCGAGATCGGGCAGCTCCATGATCGTGAAGCGCCCCGCCGACAGGTCGAGCCACGCGAGCGCGAAGCGCCCGGCGGCCGCATGCACGCTCGCGAGCGGACTGTCGCGCCGTTCCTCGAGCAGGGCCTCGTCGGTCAGGGTTCCGGGCGTCACGATCCGGACGACCTCGCGCTCCATCGGTCCGCGGGTCTGGCCGGGCTCGCCGCGCTGCTCGCAGATCGCGACCGACTCGCCCCGGCGCACGAGACGCGCGAGATAGGTGTCGAGTGTCGCGACCGGAACGCCGGCCATCGGAATCGGCGCACCGGCCGAGGCGCCGCGCTGCGTGAGTGCGATGTCGAGGAGCTTCGCGGCGCGGCGCGCATCCTCGTAGAACAGCTCGTAGAAGTCCCCCATCCGATAGAGCAGCAGCACGTCGGGGTACTGCGCCTTGATGCGCAGGTACTGCTGCATCATCGGGGTGTGCGCCGCGAACGCATCCGTGTCGGGCACGGCGGTGGCCGAGGGTCGGGAGCCGTCTCGCATAAACCTTTCGGATCAGTGAGTTGACGAGGTGCCGCGGGAGCGACGCGTCGCGATGATACGCCAAGCGGGTGGCCGGGTGCCTGATCGCGATGGTCACCCGTCGGGCGCTGGGGGGCTCGGACCCCGGGGGGTCGTATTGGGTTGGGTCCTTGCGTGCGAGCCTTCAAAAAATACCGATCTCCGAAGAACTCCTGTGACTCAACGAAGCTTTCGGTGGACGGCGTCACCCTCGTGTCACATATTTCCATCATCGACTCGCTCGCCGCTGCCGTGCGAGAGAAATAAGGGCTCGACGCGCGAATCATCGCGACATCCGGCTCCAACTGGGAGATCAATGATATGGGAACCCGTTTCATTCGACGTCGTGAGCGAACTCATCCGGCGCCTGGCAGCCGTTCGCCGACCTTGCCCCTGCGTACGGCGATCTGTCTCGCCTTGTATGGCATTTCGCAGTTCGCGGTTGCTCAGGATCCCGCCGGTGCAGTGGCGCCGGCCGCCAAAACCGAAAACGTCAGCGAAGCGAATGGCGCGCAGTCGGCGGCCCCAGGGGAGCGAGCGAGCGGCGACCCTACTTCGGTATTGCAAGAAGTGACGGTGACCGCGACCCGTCGGCGAGAGACCTTGGAGTCGGTCCCCTACAGCCTTTCGGTGGTGAGCGCGTCGCAACTCGCGCAGGCGGGAGTCACCGATATTTCGTCGCTGGCGACCGCGGTACCAGGGCTCAGCATGTACGATTACGGTGCCCGTGATGCTGCGGCAACCGTGCCGATCATCCGCGGTATCAACGCCACCGGTGAGCCGACGCGCGGCTTTCGCTCGTTCGAGCAGGCGCCGGTAGGCACCTACGTCGGCAACTCGCCGATCGACGGCTATTTTCAGCTGGTGGACGTGAAGCGCGTCGAGGTACTTCGAGGACCGCAGGGGACCTTGTACGGTGCCGGTGCGCTCGGCGGTGCGATTCGCTTCATTCCGAATTCACCTGAACTCGGCCGGTTTTCGGGGATGATCGAGGCGAGCGGGGGGCGGCTCGCCCATTCGAACGGAACGCCCTATTCGGTGACCGGCATCGTCAATCTGCCGCTCGGAGAGCGGCTCGCGTTCCGTGTGGCGGCCAAGTACGACTACGAACCGGGCTTCATCGACACCTACGGGCTCTTGGCTCGAACCAATAACGGGCTCTCGGGTATCCCGCTGCTCGCCAATCCGAGCGACCCGGTAAACAGCCCGCCGATTTACAACGACAAGAAGGACTGGAACTACCAGAAGACGTTTACGGGTCGTGCGAGTCTGTTATGGCAGCCGACCGAAAACTTCCGAGCCGAAGCGGCCATTTTGCATTCGAACGCCATTGGTGACGGCGGTCCCCAGGTGAACCCGGATTTTCCCGGCGGCATATCGCCGCTCGACCCGGCTTCGCAGCTGCCCGGCGGCGGTCGCTATCGAGAATTCTCGCAGATCGACCAACCTTGGTCGCGCTATACGAATCTCGCAAGCCTCGACTTGAGCTACGACGCGGGATTCGCGACCGTTTCTTCGACGAGTTCGTATTATTCGACCACCGGCTCGACGCTGCAGGACAACACCTACAGCCTCGGGGGTCTCGCGAACGGGGGCTACCTGCCGTATTACGCCGGAGTCCCGACCAATCCGCGATTCATCTATGACCAGCAATTCGCCGACGTGTCGCGGACTTTTTCGCAAGAGGTGCGGCTCGTATCGAAGGCCGGTCCGGATCATCCCTTGGACTACGTCATTGGCGTGTTCTATGAAAATCAGCGAAGCCAGGGCGCGTGGACGATCGCAGTGCCAGGCTCGCCGGAGCGCCAGGTTGCGCAAGGTTGCCTGCCGAATTGCTACTGGAACATCGGCGTTGCGCCTGGCGACGTGACGTTCCAGCAAATCGATACGCAGGACTTCATCGACAAGTCCATCTACGGTGAACTCACCTGGCATTTCACGCCTCGAGCCCAGATCACGGTTGGGTTGCGACACTTCAAGCAGCAATTCACCGACGCGCAGTCTTACGACGATTACAATTTCCCGACGCATTTGCCCGCGACGCCGCACGCATCGCCCGCTTCGAAGACCGTGTGGAAAGTGGATCCATCGTACGAGTATGCGCGCGATCACTACGTCTACGCGCTGTGGTCGCAGGGCTTCCGTCGTGGCGGCGCGAACTCGGTACCGATGACCGGGCCCTTCCGCGAGAGCCCGCTGCTCGCTACCTACGCGCCGGATAGCACCAATAACTACGAGGCAGGGCTGAAGGGGCGGTTCGAAAACGGTCTTTCCTATACGGCGGACGTTTTCTACATCAGGTGGGACAAACCGCAAATCTCAGCGAGCCTTCCATCGGGCAATCTCGCGGTCTACAACGCCGACACCGCGGTATCGAAGGGCTTCGAGTTCGAGACGAGCGGACCGCTGTTCCTGCCCCATCTGACCTACTCCGTGAGCTTTGCCTATGCCGATGCGTACCTCACGAGCGGCTTCTCGTTGCCCGCCAACGATGGAACCCAGACCGGCAACATCGTCCCGGGGTTGATCCACGGCAGCGCCGGGGAGCAGATGCCAGGCAGCCCCAAGACGAGCGTGAGCGCTGCGCTGATGTACGACATGCCGCTGACGCCGGGATACGACCTCGCATTGAGCGTCAACGGTACTTACCGGGGTACCGTGCCGATGCAGTTGACGCCGACGCTGGGTACGACGACGGTACAGCGATCCGGGTCGTACGAACTTGTGAACCTTTCGGCCGCGCTGAATCACCGACCGTGGCGGGCGACCGTCTACGTCACGAACGTCTTCGATCGACAAAACGTCCTCGTGCCGCCGACACAGGTGAACGAGCTCGGAAAGTTGACCAACGACTACATCGTCAACCCGCCGCGCGAGATCGGCCTCAGGCTCGCGTACCGTTTCTGAGATCCGACGGATCGGCTGTGGATAAGCGATGAGGATCTTGCGCGGTTGCAGCCGAATCGGGCAGGTGTTCGCGGCAGGTCTCGGGATCGCGGCGCTGGTGTCCGCGGTGTCCTGGGCTGCCGGGGGCGCGCGCTCGAGCGCCCCCGCGTTGGCCGCGAAACCAGCCTCCCCGTCGGCATCGACCTGTGATGGTCCCCCGTTTCACGAGTTCGACTTCTGGGTCGGGACGTGGCAGGTCTACGATCTCGATACCCATCGGCTGGTCGCATTCGATCGGGTCGAGAAGCGCGAGGCGGGTTGCGTGCTCGAGGAGCACCTCCATTTTCTCTCGAATCTTTACCGTCGCCCGGGGGTCGTGCGTCGCCTTGCCGGAATCAGCATTAGTCGCTTCGACGGCGAACAGTGGCTGCAGATGTGGGCGGACAATCAGTGGGGCGCGATCGCGTTGCGCGGCGTTGCGACCGCACCGGGCGAGCTGACCTTCGAGACCATCATTCCGTCGCGCGGCCGAGACGTGCGGCTCGTCTATGAACGCCTCGCGGATGGGGACGTACGTATGCAGCAATACATCGCACCCAAGGGAAGCGGTCAGTGGGTGCGATACGGAAATCTGCTCTATCGGCGGAACCGATAACTACGGGTGCGTCGCGTGCAAGTCGAAGAAAATATTTGGATAACGCTGAGCGACGGGTGTCGTCTCAGCGCACGTCTCTGGCTCCCGGACGAGGCGCGGCAGTGTCCGGTACCGGCCATTCTCGAATACATTCCCTACCGCAAGCGCGACGGGACGCGTGCGCGAGATGAGCCGATGCACGGCTATTTCGCCGAGCATGGCTATGCCGCCGTCCGCGTGGACATGCGCGGATCCGGGGAGTCGGACGGACTGCTCTTCGACGAATATTTGCAACAGGAGCAGGATGACGCCCTCGAGATCATCGCCTGGATCGCGTCACAGCCTTGGTGCAGCGGCGCGGTCGGTCTGCAGGGAAAATCATGGGGCGGATTCAACGCCTTGCAGATCGCCGCGAGGCAACCGCCTGCGCTGAAGGCGATCATCACGACGTTCTCCACGGACAATCGGTATACCGACGATATCCACTACATGGGCGGGTGTCTGCTCAACGACAACCTGTGGTGGGGCAGCATCATGCTGGCCTATCAGAGCCGGCCGCTCGATCCGCAGATCGTCGGTGAGCAGTGGCGCGCGCGCTGGATCGAACGCCTCGAACGGCTGCCGTTCTTCCCGGCGTTGTGGATGGCGCATCCGCATTACGACGCCTATTGGAAACATGGTTCCGTTTGCGAGGATCTTGCCGCAATACGATGTCCGGTGCTCGCCATTGGCGGCTGGGCCGATGCCTACACGAATGCGGTCCCCCGCTTGCTCGAGGGGCTCCAGGTCCCCCGGTTAGGGATCATTGGGCCGTGGGGACATGTCTACCCGCACGACGGTGTCCCGGGGCCGGCGATCGGTTACCTGCAGGAGGCAGTCCGTTGGTGGGATCACTGGCTCAAGGATCGCGACACCGGGATCATGCGCGAGCCGATGCTGCGGGCCTACATCGAGGAGTCGGTGGTGCCGGAGGGTACCCGCACGTTCATCCCGGGACGCTGGGTCGGCGAATTGGATTATCCGTCGCCGAACATCACGGCGCGGCACATGTATCTGGGTGCGGACCACGCGCTGAGCGAGCACGCGAGCGCTGTCGCCGAATTCACGATTTGCTCGCCGCAGAGCCACGGCAAGTCGGCGGGCGAGTGGATGGCGGCCGGCTGCCCGGGGGAGCATCCGACCGATCAACGGCTCGACGACGGCGGCGCGCTCGTCTTCGATTCGGCGCCGCTCACCGCGGCAATGGACCTGCTCGGTGCGCCGGCGCTGCGGCTGCAGCTCGCGGCCGACGCACCGGTCGCGCAACTGGCGGTTCGCCTCGGCGACGTCGCGCCCGACGGTCGAGTGACTCGGGTGAGCTACCAGGTGCTCAATCTGGCGCATCGCGATGGACACGAGCATCCGACGCCGCTCGAGCCGGGACGTTATTACGACGTGCCAGTCAAGATGAACGTCTGTGGGCATCGGTTCCGCCCGGGGCATCGGATTCGACTGTCCATCGCGACCGCTTATTGGCCGATCGTCTGGCCAGCACCCTATCGGGCGACACTCACGATTCGTGCGGACGCGAGCGGTCTCGATCTGCCGGTTCGTGGCTCCGACCCGGGCTCCGCAGTCTCGTTCCCCCCGCCCGTCCATGGGCCGCGTACGCCGATTACGAAAATCGCACCAGGCCACGTTCATCGGTACACGGTCCAGGACCACGTCAGCGGAGAGACGAGGTACATCACCGACGCCGTCGGTGGCGTGTTCGGCGAGGGAGTGCTGCGGCTCGACGCAATCGACGTCGAACTCGCGCATTCGCTGAAACGCGAGTTGACGATTCGCGACGACGACCCGCTGTCCGCGCGCTATCGGTTGACCCAGTCGTTCGAACTCGGTCGCGAGGGATGGCGGACCCGCGTCGACACGCAGGCCGAGATGCACGGCGACCGACAGAGTTTCTATGTGACGGGCACGCTGACGGCTCGGTTGGAGGGAGTCGTCGTAGCCGAGCGCCGATGGGATTTTACGATTCCACGCGATCTGGTATGAGCGTCGCCGAACCAACGGCTGCCGCCGAAGGGGCTACGATCTTCGGCCAGCCGCGCGGACTCGCGACCTTGTTTCTCACCGAGATGTGGGAGCGATTTTCCTACTACGGGATGCGCTCGGTGCTGATCCTCTACGCCGTCGCCGCGGTGAGCCGCGGCGGCTTCGGAATGGACGATCGCGTCGCGAGCGCCGTCTACGGACTCTACATCGCAGGCACGTACGTATTTGCGCCGATCGGGGGGTGGATCGCCGACCGGTTGCTCGGTGCGCAGCGCGCCGTGATCGCGGGAGGTGTGCTCATTCTCCTCGGCAACGCCGCGCTGGTGCTCGGGCGAATGCACGTCTTCTTCGTCGGGCTCGCGGTCATCGTGCTCGGCGTCGGCTTGCTCAAGCCGAATATCAGCGTCATGGTCGCCGAGTTGTACCCTGCGGGTGATTCGCGTCGGGATGCTGGCTTTTCGGTGTTCTACGTGGGAATCAGCATTGGGGCTTTGCTCGGATCCTTGCTCGTGCCACTTTGCGCGGCTCGTTTCGGCTGGCGCTGGGGGTTCAGTCTTCCCGTCGTCGGCATGTCACTCGGCTTGGGGCAGTTCTTTACCACTCGGCACTGGCTCGGCCATCGTGGTCGAACGGTTCATGGCTCCGGGGGGCGCCGAGCCTGGCTGGGCGTCGCGTTGGTCGCGACAGTGATCGGGACAGTCATCGCCCTTGCCGCCGGCGGCTGGCTCAAACTCGATCCGGTGCGCCTCGCCGCTGCGGCCTCGTGGGTGATCGTGTCGTTCGTCGGCGGATACTTCCTTTACCTGCTGTTTTTCGCCGGACTCACTGCCGCGGAACGCCGGCGGCTGTACGTCATGGGAGCGCTGTTCGCGGCCTATGCCGCCTTCTTCGCCGGCTTCGAGCAGGCCGGTGCATCGCTGAATTTGTTCGCGGAACGGTACACCGACCGAACCCTGTTCGGCTGGTCGATGCCCGCCGGAATCCTGCAAGGCGCGACCGCGTTCTACACGATTCTGTTCGCGCCGGTGTTTGCCGCCCTGTGGATCGCGCTCGGACGCCGCGGGAAGGACCCGGCCCCGACCGCGAAATTCTCGATCGGTCTCGTGCTGCTCGCACTCGGCTACCTCGTGATGTACTTCGCCGCACGCCACGTGGTGACCGGCACGAAGGTCCTGCCGACCTGGTTGTTGTTCAGCTACTTCTTGCAGGAGTGCGGCGACCTGTGTCTGTCGCCGGTCGGGTTGTCTGCGATGACCAAGCTCGCGCCGAGCCGCTTCGTCGGCCAGGTGATGGGTCTATGGTTCCTCGCACTCGCACTCGGCGACAATCTCGCGGGGCAGTTGTCCGGTGAGTACGATGCTCACAACTTGCTGACGCTGCCGGCGCTGTTCTCGAAGATATTCTGGTGGTCGCTCCTCGCGGCCGCCATCATGCTGTTGATCACGCCGGTTGCGAAACGTCTGACGCGTTCGCCCGGTTGAGACGGTCGGCAACCCAGGTATGGAAATGATGCGTCACCGTATCCATCACGGGGGAAAATACGCCGCCGTCATAGCCTGGCGAGCCGCGGCCGATCTGCATTTTCTCGACCGCCGGTACGTCCTGTTCGAATACGACCCTCCAGGCTCGGAGTGTCGCCGCGCGGCACTCGCGATAGGCGTCGTCGTCGGCACCGGCGTCGACGTAGAAGATCCGCAATTCTTCGCGAGTACGGTCGATCGCCTCCGGGATCAGCAGGACCGCGAACGCGTGGTCGGCGTGAAAGCCGAGCAGTACGTTCGGGTACAGCGCCGGGTACTCGGCGACGTGGAGCCGTGCCCGTGGCCATGCCTCGAAGTACGGTAAATGGGCTCCGGCGATCTCGCTACCCCGATATGAATGGGACCCTTGCCCGGCGAAGTCCGACCCGAAGAAACAATAATGGTCCGCAAGCGTCGAGTACGCGTTCAGTTCCGGATGTACCCAGGGTAGGTGATAGGCTTCACAATAGTTCTCGACGGCGAGCTTCCAGTTGCAGCGCACCGACAGCGAGAGCTTCGCATCGCTGATCCCTGGCCTCAGGCGCGATGGGCCGTCAGCACCGATCAGGGTGGCGGTGCGTCGATCGAGTTCCGCGATGTGCCGCTCGAAGGGCGGCGCGTTGCCGCTCAAGTTGACGAATAGGATGCCGAGATAGACCGCGCTGCGGACCGTCTTCAGGCCATGCGCCGACGCGTCGAAGCCCGCGCACTGGTGATGGTCGACACCGCCTACGTGCGGCGTCGCTTTGAGTTCGCCGTTGGTCGTGTAGCTCCAGGAATGATAGGGACAGACGATCAATCCGGCGAGCGGCGTCGGTTCGCCGACGAGCTGCACGCCGCGATGGCTGCAGACGTTGTGGAACACGTTCAATTCGCCACGACGATCCCGGACGACGAGCAGGGGCAAACCGAGGAACTCGAGCGGCTGCGCGAACGGCCGAGCCGGTATGGTATCGGTGAACGCGAGCCCCACCCATGTCCCTGCCAGCACCACGTCGCGTTCGTATTTCAAGAACCCGGCGTCCTCGTAGGCGAGGTTCGGCAGGCCCACGGCCTCGGTGATCGGGCGTAATGTGCGCTGCAGCCTTTCGCTCGAGATCAGGCGTCTATCTTCGGACATGCCAAACCGAGCCTCATGCGAGAAACTCGTTTCAGCCTACACCTTTCCGATGAGCGCAACATGCGCAGCGCGTATCGGGCCGAAGCGTCTCGTCGATCGCCGAATTAATTCCAACATCTGACGAAGAATCGAATCCGCAAGCAAGCGATCGGCGCAGGAACATACACGAGATCCACCGGGCGGGCGGGCGACGGCTGCGGCCGGCAGGGAGACCGCCGAACCGCAGGGGGCGAGTCGTGTGTGACATACGGGCGAGGCGAATTCGATGAAGGGGCACGTACAAGCGCTAGTGATCGGCGGCGGCGTCGTCGGCTGCAGCGTCCTCTACCACTTGACCAAGCTGGGCTGGCGCGATGTCGCGCTCTGTGAGCGCAAGGAGCTCACCGCCGGATCGAGCTGGCACGCCGCCGGGGCGATTCATTCGCTCAACGGCGATCCGGCGATGTCGCGCCTGCAGGCCTACACCGTCGAGCTATACCCGGAACTGGAGCGCCTGTCTGGCCAGAATATCGGCTTGCATTACCCCGGCGGACTGAACGTCGCCGCGACCCAGGAGCGCTGGGATCTGCTGCGGGCCGACGTCGCACGGCACAAGACGATGAACTTGCGAACGGAGCTCGTCGGGCCGGCCGAGATTCGTGCTTTGTGCCCGATCATGGATACCAGCGGCGTGTATGGAGCGATCTACGACCCCCACGAAGGGCATCTGGACCCCTCTGGCGCGACCCTCGCATTCGCGAAGGCGGCACGCCTCAATGGCGCCGAGATCTACCGACACACGCGCGTGCTGGCGTTGACGCCGACCGGGCGCGGCAGCTGGCGAGTCGAGACCGATCGCGGATCGATCGAGGCCGACCACGTCGTCAATGCCGCTGGCCTGTGGGCGCGTGAGATCGGACGGATGGTCGGCGTCGATTTGCCGTTGTTGCCGATGGAACACCATTACTTGATCACCGAGGATCTGCCCGAACTGGCACAGGCGTCGCGGGAGCTGCCGGTTGTCGTCGATCTGGACGGCGAGATGTACATGCGCCAGGAACGCCGCGGCGTATTGCTCGGCGTCTACGAAACGCCGGCCACGCCGTGGGCGGCCGGAGGGACACCGTGGGATTACGGCGAGACCGAACTCCTGCCGCCCGATCTGGACCGCCTGACCACAGCGCTGGAGAAGGGATTCACGCGGTTTCCGTCGCTCCAGACGGCTGGCATTCGTCGTATTGTCAATGGTCCCTTCACCTTCACGCCTGACGGCAACCCGCTCGTTGGCCCCGTACCGGGGGTGCCGAATTTTTGGTCTGCCTGCGGTGTCATGGCGGGGTTCTGTCAGGGGGGCGGCGTCGGCCTTGCACTCTCGACCTGGATGATTACGGGCGAACCGGACGGTGACGTCTACGCGCTCGACGTCGCGCGTTTCGGCGATTACGCGAGCAAAACTTACGTCGCGGAGAAGGCGAGCGAGTTCTACTCGCGTCGATTCCGAATCGCGTATCCAAACGAGTACTGGCCTGCGGGGCGGCCTTGCAAGACCTCAGCTTTGCACCAGCGGCTCATCGCGAGACGTGCGGTACACGGCGTGAGCTTTGGTCTCGAGTACCCGCTGTACTTCGCGCCTCCTGAGGATCCGGTCGCCGAGACTCCGACGCTGCGGCGATCGAACGCGTTCACGCCGGTCGGGCACGAGTGCCGTCACGTGCGCCGGAGCGGCGGTGTCCTCGACGCCAGCTCGTTCAGCAAGTTCGAGTTCCGCGGCCCCATGGCCGCACGCTGCCTCGACCGGTTGCTCGCCGGCCGGCTTCCCGGGGTCGGACGTGCGAAACTCACTCCGATGCTCGCCGACAGCGGCCGACTGATGGGAGATCTGACGACGGTCTGCCTGGCGCCGGACCGGTTTATCGTCTTCGGTTCCGGTTATTTACAATCATGGCACGAGCGCTGGTTCCGCGCGCAGCTTCCGACCAGCGGCGTCGAGCTGCGCAATCTTTCGAACGACTGGGGTGGCATCGCGCTGTTCGGTCCGCGGTCACGCGAACTGCTATCGCAACTCGTCGGCGAAGACGTCGGCAACGCGGCGTTGCCGTTCATGGCGGCGCGGTGGGTCGACGTCGGCGTGGCGCCGGCGCTCCTGATGCGGATTTCGATCACCGGGGAATTGGGTTACGAAATCCACGCGCCGCAAGTGTACCTTGGACCGATCTACGACCGGCTGATGTCCGCTGCGGTCCCGCTCGGCGTCATCGACGTCGGGATGTACGCGTTGCTATCACTGAGGATGGAAAAGGGAATCGGCATTTGGAGTCGGGAATTCTCTCGCGACTACACACCAGCCGAAAGTGGTCTCGCGCGCTTCGTCGCCTACGACAAGTCGGACTTCGTCGGTCGCGATGCCGCGCTCGCCGATCGCGAACGGCCGCCGAGCCGCCGCCTGTCGCTGCTGGAGGTCGATGCTTGCGACGCCGAGGCGAACTATCTCGAACCGATCTGGGATGGGGAGCAGCGCGTCGGCTTCGTGACCTCGGCCGCCTATGGCCACACCTGCGGCAAGAGCCTCGCGCTCGCGTATCTCTCGGCGGCCACCGCAGCGCCCGGAAAGCCCCTCGAAGTCACCGTGCTCGGTGAACGGCGCCGCTGCCGGGTGCTCGATGAAGTGCCCGTCGATCCGAGTGGCGCGCGGATGCGCGGCTGATGCCGGGCGCAAGCGCCAACCGAGGTGTGCAATGAACAGTGGGGAGCGGTCGGATGGTCCCGGAGATCGGCGCGCGAGTCGCCGACCGAATCGCGGCCCGAAAGCCCGCGCGTTGTATCCGGCAGCCGTTCCTTTCATCACGCGAGCGATTCCGCCCTACGAAATCCTGAGCGAGGAGATGCTGGTCCGCGTCGAAGATCACGCCGACCGGATCCTCGAGGAGATCGGGCTCGAGATCCGCGGTGACGACGAGGCGATCCGGCTGTGGCGTGATGCCGGTGCCGAGATCGTCGCCGATTGTCGGGTTCGGGTTCCGCGAGGCCTCGCCCGCGCGATCATTCGTCGCTCGGCGCCGGCGACCTTCGTTCAGCATGCACGCAATCCCGCCCGCAGCGTCGTTATCGGCGGCCGGGCGACGGTGTTCGCGCCGGCCTATGGCTCGCCGTTCGTCAGCGATGCCGAGCGAGGGCGTCGCTACGGGACGCTCACCGACTTCGAGAATTTCGTCAAGCTCGCCTACCTTTCGCCGTGGTTGCACCACTCGGGCGGTACTGTTTGCGAGCCGACCGAGCTGCCGGTCAACAAGCGTCATCTCGACATGCTCTACGCCCACATGCGATGGTCGGACAAGCCGTTCATGGGGTCGGTCACCACGGCTTCCCGTGCGGCTGATTCGATCGAGTTGTGTCGCATCCTCTTCGGACGCGAGTTCGTCGACGAGCACTGCGTGATCCTCGGCAACGTCAACGTGAACTCGCCGCTGGTGCTCGACGGCGAGGCAAGTCGCGTGATTCGAACCTATGCGGCGGCGAACCAAGCGCCCATCTGCGTGCCATTCATCCTCGGCGGTGCTATGGGACCGGTGACGACGGCTGGAGGCCTCGCGCAGTGCTTCGCCGAGGCGATGTTCTGCGTCGCTCTCGCGCAGCTCGAACGACCCGGATCGCCGGCGATTCTCGGCAATTTCCTCTCGTCCATGTCGTTGCGAAGCGGGTCGCCGACTTTCGGCACGCCAGAGCCCGCGCTCGCATACCTCGCGATTGGACAGCTAGCGCGTCGCCTCGGGGTCCCGCTGCGCTGCGGCGGCAATCTCTGTGCTTCCAAGGTCCCCGACGCACAGTCCGCTACCGAGAGCGCGAACTCCCTATGGCCGGCGTTCCTCGCCGGTGCCAACTTCGTCCTGCATGCCGCGGGTTGGCTCGAAGGTGGGCTCGTGATGTCCTACGAAAAATTCGTCCTCGATCTCGACCAATGCGGCGCGTTCCATGTGGTCGGCGCGGGATTGACCCTCGACGACAACGGGCTTGCGATGGATGCGCTCCGCGAGGTTGGCCCAGGCCGGCACTTTCTCGATTCAGCGCATACGTTCCGTAATTACGAAACGGCGTTCTTCGATGCGGCTCTTGCCGACAATAATTCATTCGAGCAGTGGACGCAGGACGGCGCGCGCGATGCGCTATCGCGCGCGAGCGATCGCTGGCGGTCGCTACTCGCGAGCTACGAAGCACCGCCCCTCGATCCCGGTATCGATGAGGCGCTGCGGGCCTTCATCGACGTCCGCAAGCGTTCGATGCCGGACATGATGTACTAGGCCGCCAGGCCATCGGGAGAGCATCGGGGCTCCGGCGTTGACAAAGACCGGCGGCCTCGTCATCGTCGATCGGGTGGCAACCACGCGGGCCCCGGGGGGGTTCGAGGAGTGCATATGGCATCCACGGCCGGCGCGGTCTTCGGTCGACGCTTCGCGATCGGCGAGCAGCGAGTCGTAGTACCGCCAGAAATACAGTGCCTGCAGGCTGCGGACGCTGCCGTGTCGCAATTTGCGATGCGTTATTTGGCCTATCGCCGCCCGTTGCAGTTCCTGTCGGATGACCCGGGAAATCGCTGCGACATCTACTACCTATCCCCTTGGATGGTGATGGCGGTCGTCGACGTCGCGGCGCTCGATCAATTCGAGAGCCCGCTGTCGGGTCAGAATATCGTCGAATTTCACTATCGGATGTCGGGCGCGATTGAAATTGCGGGTTCGTGGGGGGAATGCAGCCTCACGGAACCGTCGTGCCTGCTGTGGTTCCAGCCCAACGGTTGCGACGACGCGAGCGAAAGGCTCGGAAGCGTTTCTCCCGGGCGGGAGACTTGGGTGAGTCTCTATTGTGATCGCGCCTGGCTCGAACAGTTCAACGATGGAGTGAGCGCAATTCTCGATTCGGCGCTGTCAATCGACGACGACACGATTCCGGTGCCGAGCTATCGCGTGGGTCCTCATGTTGGTGCGACGATTCCGGTGCTTCGGGAAATGGTCCGGGCGAATCGGGAAGATCCCCTGCATTGGCTATATACGAGCGCGAAGGCCAACGAACTGCTGTATGAGACGCTGAGCAATATCCGCTTGATTGCGCCAGCGGTAGAGTGCCGTCTGAAGCTTACGCAGCGCGATCGCAAGGAATTGCGCGCAATTCGTGACAAGCTGGCGGCGGATTTCGTCGCGCCGCCGCGGCTGCCTGTGATCGCGAGACGTGCCGGTATGAATTATTCGAAGCTATGTTCCGGTTTTCGACAACTCTTTGGCGAGTCGATCGCGGAGTTCGTACGTCGGCAGCGGCTCGAGTTCGCGCACGACCTACTGCGCACGTCGGAGCTCCAGGTCCGCGAGATCGCCCGTCAGGCGGGCTATGCTCACCATGGCAGCTTTACGAGCGCTTTTTCGCGACAGTTCGGCTGCTCGCCGAAACAAGTTCGCCGCGCAGGCGATGTGGCGCCCGATGCGAAGCCGGTCAATCGGATGCCGCGATACCGCAATTCCGTAACATCGTGATCAGCGGCTCGAGCTGGCGACGGTAATTGCGCCAACGCCCGACCGAACTCGAGTAGATCGGCCGCCGCACTTGTGCCGCACTCGCGGTCCACGAAGCCGTCGGATTGCGTTCGATTTCCGTGGCGGCGGCGTCCCAGGTGAGTTCGCAGTGAGTTGCGATCTCGGCGCCGACGGTTAGTGGATCTCGGACGAGGCGCTCGTAATCGATCTCCATGAGCTGTGAGCCGACGAGGCCGCGCCAGTGATCGATCAGACGGTCATAGGCTGAGTAATATCGGGCGAGATCGTGGAGATCGTAGGTAAAGGGATAGCCGGCCGCGAACAGCGTCCGGAACATCGCAAAGCAGCTGTCGATCGGCGAGCGTCGTAGCAGCAGGATCTTGGCTCGGGGCAACGCTCGGTGAATGGCCCCGAGGTAGAGGTAGTTCAACGGCAACTTCTCAACGATACGTATGGCGGCGGCACCGGGTCGCGCAAGCCGGATGTATTCCGCAGCAACTTTCGCTGGCTCCGCGCGCGCTGCACGCGCAAATACGTCGCCGTCACCGGTCGCCGCGCGGAGTAATGCGTTGGAGAAATTGTCGGTTTCGCCGTTCGAGCGAACTCCTGCCAACCCGGTCAGCACTCGTTCGACCAGCGTGGTGCCCGATCGCGGCAGTCCGACGACGAATACGAATTGCGCCGACACGTCGACCGCTTCGTCGCCGATCGTCGGTGCGACGTGCGCCCGGTCGTAGACCTCGATGATCCTGCGAATCTTGCGCTCGTCGGTCGCGACGTCGTAGTCGAGGTGCTCGCGTCGCGCGCGGGCTGCGAGGTCGAAGTAGACGAAGGCCTCGTCGAAGCGCCCTAGGTCATCGAGTTCCTTGCCCAGGGCGTAGCCGAGAAACATGCGTGCGCGATGGTCGGTGGGGCGCCGTTCGAGTGCTCGCTGCATTGCGTCGACGTGGTGGTTGTCCGGCGACTGCGAGCGTAGCTCGGCGCGTAGCAGGTAACTCGGGTAGTGGTCGGGATCACTGGCGAGCGCGCGATCGCAAGCGGACTCCGCTGCCGCCAATCGACCCAGGCTGCGCTCGCTGCAGGCGAGGTTGTACGACAAGCCTGGATCTGCGGGAGCAATCTGCGTCGCGCGTTGGTAAAGACGATTGGCTCGTTCGTGTTCGCCCAACCGCATCGAGACGTATGCCAATCCGTCGTAGGTCTCTGCATCGCCGGCGGAATCCAGCGCTAGCGCCCGGGCGACGGTGCGATCGGCGTCTGCGGTGCGACCCAATTGCAGCAAAATCAACGCGAGGAGCGCGTGCTCCCTCCGGCAATTCCGCGCTCCCTCCACCGCACGCTCAGTCTGCGCGAGGGCTTCGCCCAATCGATGCCCGTCGAGCGCCTGGACGCTTGCGGCTGACGAGGACGGGAAGACTCGGGTCACCTGGGTTCTCCGGCGCATCCAGCAGGGGAGGGTCTGGTTTGCGGGCGAGGACGCGGTAAATCCATGCTGCCATGCTAGCTTAGACAGCAGACGACCGCCTGAATTGTGGCGGTGCAAAAAGTCGGTGGATGGGCCCGGGGCGAAGTCGGAGACGGCAGGGCATCGGCTGGTCGGGCACGGCGGTGGCCGACGGTCGGGAGCCGTCTCGCATAAGCCTTTCGGATCAGTGAGTTGACGAGGTGCCGCGGGAGCGCGGTCGTGCTCAACCGCCCGCGCGACCGGTTACAATGCATTATGCGCAATGATCTGCCGTTACGCACGGCGGTGCACTCGGAACGCTGGCTGCTCGCGATCTTGTTGGCGGTGGCGGTCTTCATCCTCGCGACGATCGCGCGGATACCGCCGATCACGGCGGCGCATTTCACCGGTTCCGGCGTTCCCAACGGCTTGATGTCGAAAGGCCGATACCTGACGTTCTTGCTGGTATTCGCGATCGGACTCCCGGCGTTCATCGGCTTCGTGCCGGCGCGCGGGCTGGGCGGCCCCGCGCCGAGAGTCAACCTGCCCAATCGGGAATACTGGTTCGCCCCCGAGCGTCGAGACCAGGCCGTCGCGATGTTAAGGCGCTATTTCGCGCACATCGGTGCGGGAGTGGCCGTGTTCATGGCGTTCATTCATTGGCTCATTCTCCGCGCGAATGCGCAGCGCCCGCCGCATCTCGAGGCGTCCGCGCTCGTCCTCGGGACCGCGCTGTTCGTGACGGCGATGCTGTTGCGCTCGATCGCGCTCGTGATCGCGTTTCGCGGCGGCGCCGAGCGCTGAGCGGCTCGCTACCGTCGAATGACCCTCCCCAGCGACGAAACCCTGGATCGACTCGCGGCCCGCGTCGGTCGGCACGCGCTCGCGCGGGGCCTCACGATCGCGACCGCCGAGTCCTGTACCGGCGGCTGGATCGGCAAGGCGCTGACCGACGTGTCGGGCAGTTCGGCATGGTTCATCGAGGGCTTCATCACGTACAGCGATGCGGCGAAGCGCCGACTCGGCGTGCCGGCGCGGGTGCTCGCGGCGCAGGGCGCGGTCAGCGAAGCGGTCGTCCGGGCGATGGCGCGGTCGGCGCTCGCGCGCAGCGGCGCCGATCGGGCGGTCGCGGTCAGCGGCATCGCCGGGCCGACGGGGGCGGTCCCGGGCAAGCCCGTCGGCACGGTGTGGATTGGTTGGGTTCGGCGCGGCCGGGGGCGCCCGCGGGTCATCGCCCGGGGGTATCACTTCCGCGGCGACCGGGACGCGGTGCGGCGCCAGAGCGTCGCGGCGGCGCTGCGCGGACTCCTCGACCGATGAGTGCGGCAGCGGTCGATCGGCTGTTCTTCGCGGTGTGGCCGAGCGAGGCGGAGCGCGCCGCGATGGCGGCGGTCGCCGCGCGGCTCGAACTCGGGCCAGGCATCCGGCGCGTCGCGGCCGAGGACTACCACGTGACCGTCGCATTCGTCGGCGAGGTGCCGGTCGCGCGCATCGAGGCGCTGATCGGGATCGGTGCGGCGAGCGCCCGGGGACCTTGTGCGCTGGCGTTCGACGCCTACGAGTATTGGCCGAAGCCTGAAGTCGTGGTCGCCGCGGCGCGGCAGATCCCGGCGAACCTCGATCGCCTGTGGCGCGCACTGCACGAGCGGCTCGGCGCGATCGGGTGTGGCCTCGATCCGAAGCGACTGCGGCCGCACGTGACGCTCGCCCGCGGGGTGGCGGACGACCCAGCGCTGCCGTCGCCGCCGGCGTGCGCTTGGAACGTGACGGACCTGTGCCTGATGCGCTCCGCGCGCGGCCGTACGACGCCCGCTTATACAGTAGTCGCCCGGTGGCCACTACTGGATGAACCGGCGTCGGGCTGAGAAAACGGCGCGAATCGGCGACTAATCGCCCGAGCGGGCGACGACGGATGTGAAATAATACGCACTCGAATTTTTCGAGGTGTTTCCCCATGGAAGAGAATCGCAAGAAAGCGCTGGCCGCGGCGCTCAGCCAGATCGAGAAGCAATTCGGCAAGGGATCGGTGATGCGGCTCGGCGACGCCGGCGCGACCTACGAGGTCGACACGATTCCGACTGGATCGCTCGGGCTCGACATCGCGCTCGGCGTCGGCGGCATTCCGCGGGGCCGGGTCATCGAAGTCTTCGGGCCGGAGTCCTCGGGCAAGACCACGCTCACGCTCGCGATCATCGCCTCGGCGCAGCGCGCCGGAGGGACCGCCGCCTTCGTCGACGCGGAGCACGCACTCGACCCGGTCTACGCCGAAAAGCTCGGCGTCAAGGTCAACGATCTGCTGGTCTCGCAACCGGATACCGGCGAACAGGCGCTCGAGATCACCGACATGTTGGTACGCTCGGGCGCGGTCGACGTCGTCGTCGTCGACTCGGTTGCGGCGCTCACGCCGAAGGCCGAGATCGAGGGCGAGATGGGCGATCAGCACATGGGACTGCAGGCGCGCCTGATGTCCCAGGCGCTGCGCAAGCTCACCGGCAACATCAAGCGCTCGAACACCATCGTGATCTTCATCAACCAGATCCGCATGAAGATCGGCGTGATGTTCGGCAACCCCGAGACGACGACCGGTGGCAACGCGCTGAAGTTCTACTCGTCCGTGCGGATGGACATCCGGCGGATCGGCGCGATCAAGAACGGCGAGGAGGTCGTCGGTTCGATGACCCGCGTCAAGGTCGTGAAGAACAAGGTCGCACCGCCGTTCCGCGAGGCGGAGTTCGAGATCATGTACGGCACCGGCATCTCGAAGGAAGGCGAGTTGATCGAGATCGGAGTGCTGCATAATCTGGTCGAGAAATCCGGTTCGTGGTACAGCTACAACGGCGAGCGGATCGGTCAGGGCAAGGAGAACGCCCGCGCATTCCTGCAACAACACCCGGACGTCGCGGGAGATATCGAAGCGAAACTGCGGGCGAAGCTCGTGCCCGAGAAGGCGACGATGAACCGCGGCGGTGAGGCGAAGGAGGCCTAGGGCCTGGGCCGCGAACCGGTCGACCCGCAGGATGGGCGCGCGGCGCGCAAAGCCGCGCTCGACGCGCTCGCACGACGCGACCATCCCTCGGGGGCGCTGCGCCGACGGCTCGTCGACCGGGGATTCGATCCCGCGCTCGCCGAGCGCGTGGTCGCCGCCCTCGTCGCCGAGAAGCTGGTCGATGACGACCGGTACGTCGAGAACCTGATCGCCTACCGGGCCGGCCGCGGCCAGGGCCCGGTGCGGGTCCGCGCGGATCTACGGCAGGCCGGCGTCGACGCGGAACTCGTCGACGAGGGGATCGACCGCTACGGCGGCTGGCTCGCCGCCCTGGAAGCGGCCCGTCGCAAGAAATTCGGCGCCTCTCGGCCGCAGGCATACGCCGAGCGGATGCGGCAGGCGCGGTTCTTGAGTTACCGCGGTTTCACGAGCGCCCAGATCCATTCCGTTCTAGGATCGAGCGTGGACATCGAAGACTGGCCGACATGAAACGAGAATCGCAGAAACTTCGCTACATGACGAGCGCGGAGATCCGCGCGAGCTTCCTGGAGTTCTTCCGCAAGAACGGGCACACGATCGTGCCGTCGAGTCCGCTCGTTCCCGGGAACGACCCGACCTTGCTGTTCACCAATGCCGGCATGGTCCAATTCAAGGACGTGTTCCTCGGCAAGGACCGTCGCGACTACACCCGCGCGGCGAGCGCGCAGCGCTGTGTCCGCGCCGGCGGCAAGCATAACGACCTCGAGAACGTCGGCTATACCGCGCGGCATCACACGTTCTTCGAGATGCTCGGCAATTTCAGCTTCGGCGACTACTTCAAGCGCGAGGCGATCCACTTTGCGTGGAATTTCGTGACCGGGACCCTCGGAATCCCGAAGGAGCGGCTCTGGGTCACGGTGTTCCGCGAAGACGACGAAGCCGAGCGCGTCTGGGTCGACGAGATCGGCGTGGATCCGACCCGCTGCGCACGGCTCGGCGAGCAATCGAATTTCTGGCAGATGGGCGACACCGGTCCCTGCGGCCCGTGCACCGAGATCTTCTACGATCACGGCCCGGACATACCGGGCGGCCCGCCGGGTTCGCCCGACGAGGACGGTGATCGCTACGTCGAGATCTGGAATCTCGTGTTCATGCAGTACGAGCGCTCGAGCGACGGCGTGCTCACGCCGCTGCCGAAGCCCTCGGTCGATACGGGCATGGGTCTCGAGCGCGTCGCCGCGGTGATGCAAGGCGTCCATAGCAACTACCAGATCGACCTGTTCGAGTCGCTGATCCGGGCGGCCGGCGCAGTGTGCGGCGTGACCGATCTCGCCTCGCCGAGCCTGCGGGTGATCGCGGACCACATACGCGCGAGCACGTTCCTGATCGTCGACGGCGTCGTGCCGTCGAACGAGGGCCGAGGCTATGTCCTGCGCCGCATCGTGCGGCGTGCGATCCGCCACGGCTACAAGCTCGGCGTGACGCGGCCGTTCTTCCATCGCCTGGTCGGTGCGGTGGTCCGCGAAATGGGCGCGCAGTACCCGGAGCTCGTCGCCGGCGAGGCGCTCGCGACGAGCACCCTGGAGCACGAGGAAGCGCGGTTCGCCGAGACGCTCGCGACCGGGATGGCGCTGCTCGACGAAGTGACCGCGCATCTTGCCGGCAAGGTGATTCCCGGCGAGACCGTGTTCAAGCTCTACGACACCTTCGGGTTTCCGGTCGACCTGACCGCGGACGTGGCCCGCGAACGCGGCCTCACGATCGACGAGGCGGGCTTCGAGGTGGCGATGGACGCGCAGCGGGATCGCGCGCGCGCGGCGAGCAAGTTCACCGCCGACCTGAGCGACTCGGTGAAGATCGACGAGAAGACGACGTTCAGCGGCTACGAGCAGCTCGCGGACTCCGGCCGCGTGACGGCACTGATCGCGGACGGGGTGCTCGTCGACGCGCTCGCAGCCGGACAGCCGGGCCGAGTGATCCTCGATCACACGCCATTCTACGCCGAGAGCGGCGGGCAGATCGGCGACGCGGGCGTGCTCCGCGGCGGCGCGGGTGCCCGCTTCGAGGTGAGCGACACGCAGAAGCTCGGTGCGGCGTTCGCGCATGCCGGCGTGCTCACGCACGGCGAGATCCGCGTCGGCGACCGTCTGCAGGCGCAGGTCGACGAGGATCGCCGCCGCGCGATCGCGCGCAATCACTCCGCGACCCATCTGCTGCACGCCGCGCTGCGCGAAGTGCTCGGCGCGCACGTCCAGCAGAAAGGCTCGCTCGTCGCCGCGGACCGGTTACGGTTCGATTTCTCCCATTCCCGGGCGATGACCGCGGAGGAGATCGGCCGCGTCGAGCGGCGCGTCAACGCCGTGATTCGCGCGAACGCCACCGCCGAGACTCGCGTGATGAGTTTCGATGCCGCGGTCGCCGCCGGCGCGATGGCGCTGTTCGGCGAGAAGTACGCGCAGGACGTGCGCGTGCTGAAGATCGGCGAATTCTCGATGGAGCTGTGTGGCGGTACCCACGTGGCGCGCGCCGGCGACATCGGGCTGTTCAAGATCGTCGCGGAAACCGGTGTCGCGGCGGGCGTGCGTCGCATCGAAGCGCTGACCGGCGAAGCGGCCTACGACTGGATCGCCGCCAGCGAACGGTTGTTGGCCGAGCTCGGCACGCTGGTGCGCGGTGGGCGCAGCGATGTCGAACAAAAAGTGCGCGACCTGCTCGAGCGATCGCGCAAGCTCGAGAAGGAAGTGACGCAACTCAAAGCGCGGCTGGCGAGTGGTGGGAGCAGCGATCTCGCAACTGCAGCAAAAGAAGTCAACGGCGTGAAGGTTTTGGCGATGCGCGTCGAGGAGACCGATCCGCAGAGTCTGCGCAGCGCGGTCGACCGCCTGAAGAGCAGCCTCGGCGACTCCGTCGTCGTGCTCGGCGCGGCGCATGAGGGAAAGGTGTCATTTGTCGTCGGGGTTTCCCCTAATGTGAGCACGCGCATCAAGGCGGGGGAGATCGCCAGCATGGTCGCCGGCGAGGTCGGTGGACGTGGCGGCGGCCGCGCCGATTTCGCGCAAGCCGGCGGAAATCAGCCACAAAATCTCTCGCAAGCGCTCGATCGCGTGGAACCCTGGGTCCGCAGTCGCCTCGCGGAATGACCCTGCGTCGCAGTGCGTCGACCCCGTGCGCGGCCCGTCGGCGCGCGGCGACGGTCTAGGGTTTTTTGTCACACGCGTGATAAGTTACCGACTGCGGAAGACCGGCTCCGGTAGGCTTGCCGCAGGACGGTGACGCGGGGCAACTCTCACCGATCACGATGCACTCTCGGATCGAACGAATCAGGATTTGACTTGCCTATTGATATGACGGTGACCGTGATCGCGGAATGACCGCGCCCGGGGGCGCCAGGAGTCGATGATGTTGATTTTGACGAGACGGATCGGCGAGACCTTGATGATTGGTGAAGAAGTGACCGTCACGGTGCTCGGCGTCAAAGGAAATCAGGTGCGTATCGGCGTGAACGCGCCCAAGGACGTCGCGGTGCACCGCGAAGAGATCTTCGAGCGCATCAAGCGCGAGGAGCAAGGCGGGGCGTCGAGTCATCCGGACGGTCACGGAGACGACCAGTCGGCCCGACCGGCGCTCAAACTCGGCGGTCGTTGATCGACCGGCCGCGCCAGCCTCTCTCGACACGGCAGGGTTTTTGATTTGGCCCGCGCGGGCGGGTATCATCGCGCGCTCCGCCGAGGGTATCGTTCAGCGCCCGCCGGAGAGATGGCCGAGTGGTCGAAGGCGCACCCCTGCTAAGGGTGTATGGGTCAAAAGCCCATCGAGGGTTCGAATCCCTCTCTCTCCGCCAAATTCGTCGCGCAATATCCACCAGCCGCTCGGCATTCGCGCGGGTCAGGGGTCTCGGGGGACGCGGCGGCCCGCCGCGTCGATCAGCGGTTCGCCATCTTCCTTGTAGAACGGACCCTTCTGGGGCAGCGGCAGGATGTCCAGCACCGCCTCCGACGGCCGGCAAAGCTTCGTGCCCCACGGCGTCACGACGATCGGCCGGTTGATGAGGAGCGGATGCGCCAGCATCTGGTCGACGAGTTGCGCATCGGTCCAGTGCGGCGCGCCGAGACCGAGGTCCGCATAGGGGGTTCCCTTCTCGCGCAGCAGTTCCCGGGGCGTGATGCCCATCGCACCGATGAGGCGCTCCAGCGTAGCGCGGTCTGGCGGCGTCTTCAGGTATTCGATGACCGTGGGTTCGATGCCGGCATTGCGGATCAAGGCCAGTGCATTGCGCGACGTACCGCAGGCGGGGTTGTGGTAGATCGTCACCATCGGCGATCTCATCGACGATGCGCCTGCGTCGCCTGCACGCGCGCGCCGCGTTCGTACCAGCCCTTGCTGCGACGAACCAGCGACACGACCGAGAGCATGACCGGCACCTCGATCAGCACGCCCACCACGGTGGCGAGCGCCGCTCCGGACTCGAAGCCGAAGAGGCTGATCGCCGCGGCGACCGCGAGCTCGAAGAAGTTGCTCGCACCGATCAGCGCGGACGGACCCGCGACGCAGTGCGCCTCGCCGCTCGCCCGATTGAGGAGGTAGGCGAGGCCGGCGTTGAAATAGACCTGGATCACGATGGGAACGGCCAGCAGCGCGATGACCAGCGGCTGCGCGAGGATCTGCGCTCCCTGAAAGCCGAACAGCAACACGAGCGTCGCGAGCAGCGCGAGCAAGCTCAGGGGACCCAGGCGCGCGAGCACGGACTCGAGCCGCTTCGCAGCGCCGCCGGACAGCAGGCGCTGGCGTATGCCCTGGGCGATCAGGACGGGCACGACGATATACAGCGCCACGGAGAGCAGCAGCGTGTTCCAAGGAACCGTCACGGCCGAAAGGCCGAGCAACAGGCCGACGAGCGGCGCGAACGTCACGACCATGATGAGGTCGTTGAGTGCCACCTGCGAGAGCGTGAAGTGCGGTTCACCGTCCGACAGGTTGCTCCACACGAACACCATCGCGGTGCAGGGTGCGGCCGCCAGCAAAATGAGCCCTGCGATGTAGCTGTTGATCTGGTCGGCGGGAAGGTAAGGCCGGAAGATCCAACCGATGAACAGCCAGCCGAGCACCGCCATCGAGAACGGCTTGACGGCCCAGTTCACGAACAGCGTGACGCCGATGCCGCGCCAGTGCTTGCCGACGTCGCGCAGCGCCGCGAAGTCGATCTTCATCAGCATGGGGATGACCATCAGCCAGATCAGCACGGCGACCGGCAGATTGACCCTGGCGACCTCGGTCGCGCCGATCGCGTGAAACACGCCCGGGAACAGGTGCCCGAGCCCGATGCCGATGACGATACAGGCGGCGACCCAGACGGTGAGGTAGCGCTCGAACGTCGACATCGCTCAGTCCTTCTCGACCGCGCGGCGCGCGGCGTCGACGTCGAGGCGGCTGTCCCGCGTTACCCGTCGCCCGACGGCGGAGGCCGTCGTGCCGTCGAGACCGAAAGCACCGATCGCCGCTGGGTCGCCCCGGCGGTTCGCCACGTCACGAGTTGCCGTTGGCGACGACCCACGCGGCATACGCTTGCATGAAACCCTGCAGGAACTTGCGCGTACCGTCGTTGACGAGTTTACCGCTCGCGTCGAAGAGCTTGTCGGCGCCGCCGACATAGGCCTCCGGCTGCGCCATCGTCGGCACGTTCAGAAACACGAGTGACTGCCGCAAATGATGGTTGGCACCGAACCCGCCGATGTTCCCGGGAGAGACGCTGACGATCGCACCCGGCTTGCCGCTCCATGCGCTCTTCCCGTACGGCCGCGATCCGACATCGATCGCGTTCTTCAGTGCAGCAGGCACCGAGCGGTTGTACTCGGGTGTGACGAACAGAACCGCGTCGGCCGCCCTGATGCGTCCGCGAAACGCGGTCCACTGCGCCGGCGGATCGTCATCGGTGTCCTGGTTATAGATCGGCAGCTGCCCTATCTCGACGATGCTCAGCGTCAGTTCCGCGGGCGCGAGTTCGGCGAGTGCGTGCGCTACTTTGCGATTGAGCGAGTCCTTGCGAAGACTGCCGACGATGACCGCGACGTCTCGTGTCCTGTCCATGCGTGCTCCTTCTCGTTGTTCGACCCACCGCACACCGCCCGCATCCTTGCGGGCAGCGCGAAACGCTCGCCACCTCGATCGTCGCCTGGGCTGCCGCGACGGTCGAGACGACCGCTCAGGCGGCTTTCAGCCAGGCTGGCGCGATACGCGTGCCGAGTCCGGCGCCGTAGCCCAAATAGATGTTGAGGCCGGCGACGGGCTCGAGGTAACGCGCGTTCTTGAGCCCGCCCGCGTCCATCGTCGCGAAGCCTATGCTCTCTGCGATCGTCTTCGCAACCTGCTTGGCCCGGGCGCTGTCACTCGCGATCATGACCGGCACGATCTGACCGCGGCCGAGGTCGGCACCCGCTCCCAGGACTTCGGCGAACACGGTGTTGAACGCCTTGGCGACCTCCGCTTCCGGGAACGCCTTCGCGATTTCCTCGGCCGCCGACGTGTCGTGGCCGATCGTGAGCCCCATGTAGTCGGCGGTCAGGGGGTTGGTGATATCGATGACGACCTTGCCGCGCAGGTCACCCAGTGAGCGCAGCGCGGTGATGGCGTCCGCGAAGCCGGTGGCCAGGATAACGGCTTCCGCATTGGCCGCTGCCGTCGCGGCGGGAGCGGCGACGACACCGCGATGGCCGCTCGCAACGGCCTTCGCCTTCTCGAAGTTCCGGGCCGTGACGACGACTTCGTGACCCGCACGGGCGAGTTGCTTGACGAATGCCGAACCCATGTTGCCGGCGCCGACGACTGTGATTTTCATGACCCATTCCTCGCTGTCGATGTGAATTGAAGTGGTCTCTCATCACGCGGGCGCTGATGCGTCGCGTATGGCAACAAGCTACGCAGTGGCCTCCCGGGAATAAATCGCCTATCGTGAGATCGACTGTTCCGCGGGGTGAGACAATGGATCGGTTCCTCGAGATGCAGACTTTTGCGGCCGTCGTCGACGCCGGCAGCTTCGTCAAGGCGGCGGAATCCCTTGGCCTCGCCAAAGCCGCGGTGTCGCGTTACGTCGACGCGCTGGAGGAGCGTCTGCGCGTACGTCTCTTGCACCGTACGACGCGCCGGTTGTCATTGACCGAGGCGGGTCAGGTGTTCCACGCGCGCGCCAAGGAGTTGCTCGCTGGTGTCGAGGAAGCCGAAGCGGAGGTGACTTCGGCAACCGTTGCCGCCGCCGGTCTCTTGCGAATCAATGCGCCGGTCACCTTCGGGATCCGGGAGCTCGCGCCGTTGTGGGGGCGATTTCGGGCGCTGCACCCCAACGTCAAGCTGGACATCACGCTCTCCGATCGGATCGTCGACCTCGTCGAGGAAGGCTTCGACGTCGCTGTGCGCATCGCCTCGCTCGGCAACTCATCGCTCATCAGCAAGCGTCTGGCGACGACGCGCGTCGTGCTGTGCGCGACGCCGCAGTACCTGAAGGTCCGGGGAACACCGACGGTGCCCGCCGATCTCGCGGGACACGCCATTATTTCCTATAGCTACTTCGCTTCACGTGACGAATGGATCTTCGATGGACCCAAGGGCCGCGTTGCCGTACGGACCGACCCGATCGTGCACACCAATAGCGGCGACACCTGTCGAACGCTGGCGCTGGCGCACCAGGGGATCATTCTGCAGCCGACGTTTCTCGTGGGCAGCGATCTCAAGAGCGGCGCACTCGTCGAATTGATGCCCGAATACCGCTGCGCGGAGCTCGGCGTCTTCGCGGTCTACCCGTCGCGCAAGCACGTCGCTGCCAAGGTACGAGCGCTCGTCGAGTTCCTGGCCGGCGCGTTGGCCGGGCGCAGCCCCCGTGACTGACGATCTGCGATCGATCCCGCGATCGCCCGTCGGCAGCGGATCCCGATCGTCCACGTCGCATTGCCTCGACGGCTGAAACAATCCGTCTCAGCGGGCACCGTTTTTTCATCGACGAATACCCGCTACCTTGCCGACTCGGCCGGCGGTTTTCGCCTGCAAGGCCCGGGGTTCCGTCATGCTCATCGAGGGTCGTTGGACAGAGAATTGGCAGCCGGTGCAGAAGGCCGACGCGGAGGGTCGCTTCATCCGGCAAGAGTCCCGTTTCCGGCACCGTATTTCGACCCGCAGCGAGTGGGGGTTCACGCCCGAGCGCGGCCGATACCATTTGTACGTCGCCTATCTATGTCCCTGGGCTTCTCGCGCGCTGATCGCGTTGCGTCTCAAGGGCCTCGACGACGTGATCAGCGTGAGTGCCGTCGACCCACGGCTGAGCGAGCAGGGCTGGGAATTCACGGGTGCCCTTGGCACCGATCGCGATCCCTTGGAAGGGGCTCGCTACCTGCATCAGATCTACACGCAAGCGGATCCCCAGTTCACGGGGCGTGCCACCGTGCCGGTGCTCTGGGACCGCCGGCGGCGCACGATCGTCAACAATGAATCCGCCGACCTGCTCCTGATCCTGAACCGCGACTTTGATGCGTTCGCGGATCCGAGTATCGATCTGCGTCCCGCCGCGCTCGAGCGAGAGATCGAACCGGTGAATGCGCGGCTCTACGAGGATTTCAACAACGGCGTCTATCGGGCGGGCTTCGCCGTTACCCAGATGGCGTACGACGAAGCGGTCGAGCGTGTGTTCGCCACGCTCGACTGGCTCGAGGACCGCCTGTCGAATGCCCGTTGGCTGGTGGGCGATCAACTCACGGAGACCGACATTCGGGCGTTCGTCACGCTCGTCCGATACGATCTCGCGTATTTCGGGCTCTTCAAGTGCAACCGTCGCCCGCTGTCGGCGTATCCCGCCGTGGTTGCCTACCTCGCGCGTCTGCTCGAGATACCCGCGTTCGCGGCGAGCGTCAGACCCGAGCAGATCAAGGCGGGTTACTATTCCATCAAGGCGCTCAATCCGAACGGAATCGTGCCTCGCGGCCCGCAACTCGACTACCTCGGCGCGATCGGCGATGCCGCGACGCCGACCCAGGCCAGCCAGTGCGCCAGCGCCACCCGCCGCGTGATCACGGTCGCGACGGTCAACGGTGACTGTCGGCCGAGGATCGCGACGTCCGGTCCAGTCCCGTGAGGCCCTCCGCATAGGCGCACAGACATTGCTTGGAACAGAGAACGACGGCGGGCGCCTGGTCGTCGAGCGATCCGCCGTTGGGATGCCGGGTCAGGCGCAGGTGCGGCGCCGGGCGACGCCCATCGAGGTAGCCGATGTCGCGCTCGCACACGTCGCAGGTGAGCACGACGATCTCTTCCGGCGGATTGAATTCCCCAGTCTTTCGTGATCCCATGCGTGCGACCTTGTTTGCTGCGAGTAGCGGAGTGTAACGAGCGGACCGCACTGAGCCCTCGCCGAAGGAAGCCGAGCGAGGTGGATGGACCGTGATGCACCATAACACGTTGCCGCGGGGTGATCCGTCGTTTGCGGTTGCCGCGAGCCGAATGCGCGCCGATGTTCCGCGAGGTGCTGCGCGAGAAGTGCAAGCGCCTGCGGCGAAAAACGCGTAAAAAGGTGATGGTGGAGCGTGTTTCGGCTTCGCACGCCGGTTAGGACAGCCAACGTCGATGATTTCTCTTCCCGGAGCGCCCGTGACCATGGATTCGAACGACCTGTCGATCGCAGCTGCGGCGTACCGTGACGCGTTCGGGCACGAGGTGCCGACGCAGGTGCAGCAGATGTTTGCGACGCGCCCAGGTCCGCTGGTCATGGAGATTCGCCAGGCCATCGCGCTCGGCCGCGCGGTCCCCGGCTGGCGCACCCTGGCGCGCAATTCCGAGGCGACGATGGCGGTGGCGTTCACGCCGCCCGGCGTCTGATCCAAGCGTCCTGCGGCGACTCGACTGACCGTCGGGACGCTGCCATTTTCATCCAAGCAATCGTCCAGAACATCGAGGTTCCATGAGACCACCCAACTACCGCAATCTGAAGAAACAGCGCGAAGAAACCAAGAAGCGCGAGAAGCTGGAACGCCTGGCGAAGCGCCAACCGCCACGCCCGGTCGACAGCGAGACGACCGAAAGAAAAGAGCCCGGTTGAGCCTTACGGAGCGTTCAGCGCAAGGAAGCGAGCCGCAAAACGCGAGCACCAAGGCGAGTCGTCGCCGACGTGATGCGAATCATGAGCGGGCGAGGACCGGGTCTGATATCATGTCATGCGATCGTTGCCCGTCCGTATGAGTCAGGCGCCCCATCTGGCGCCCTGTCCGCAGCCGAATAGACCTCGATCAGGTGACACGACGCGCTGATCGATGGCTGCCGGGATTCTCTCGAAGCTCTTTGACGGTACCGCTTGTGTTTTGACGCGTCCCGCGCGGGTTGCCCGTGCACGGCCGCGAAATCGATCATTCATTTGGATACACAGCACATGGCCAAGATTTACGTTGGAAACCTGCCTTTCAGCGCGACCGAAGAGTCCGTGCGAGAGCTTTTTGGCGCTCACGGCGCCGTACAGTCCGTCGCGCTCCCGAACGATCGCGAGACCGGCCGCCCCCGCGGTTTTGGTTTCGTCGAGATGTCGGCTACCGACGCCCCGAAGGCGATCTCGGCGCTGAACGGGCACGCGATGGAAGGCCGCTCGTTGCGCGTCAACGAGGCGCAAGACAAGCCGGCCGGCCGCTCGGGCGGCGGCGGTGGTGGTGGCGGCGGCGGCTTCCGCGCGTCCAATCGCTGGTAAGTCATCGCAGCGATACCTCATCCCGGGGGCCAGTGATGGCCCTCGGGGTGAATCGCGAACGACCGTCAGGGGACGGTCGCGCCGCATTCACCTCGCTTCGCGGCGGAGCAGCCCGCGCATCGCGTCGAGTCCCTCGCCGGTGGTGCGCCGTCCATAGCCGATGCGGAAACGATCGGTCGGCGTGGCCGTCAGCACGGACGCGTAGACGGAGGCCGGTATGAGAACGACGCCCGCCTGTTCCACCATTCGCTGGCAGAACGCTTCGACTCCCGCAGCCCCCTTGTAGCGCGGGAACATCACGACACCGCCGTCCGGCACGTAGCGATCGAACAGTTCCGGGTATTCGGCGAGGAACGCGGCTACCTGCGCGTAGCCTTCTCGCGCGATGGTCCGTGTCCGTTCGAGCACCGATTCGCGGTGCTGGAGCGCGACGAGCGCCAGGCGTTCCGAAGGCCCGCTGTTGCAGATCGACAGGTAGTGCTTGTAGCGCACCATCCGCTCGAGCAATGCGCGATCCCGACAGGCGATCCAGCCGATCCTCAGGCCCGGCAGGCCGTAGGCCTTGCTCATCACGTTGAGCGAGACCCCTCGTTCGTAGACATCCACGGCCTGCGGCAGCCGCTTCGACGGGTCGTGCTCGATGAGTCGGTACACTTCGTCCGAGAACAACCAGATCCCGTGCTTGCGGCACAAATCGACGAGCGCGACGAAGCGCTCGCGTTCCAGGATCTTCCCGGTCGGGTTGTGCGGAAAGTTGACGTAGAGGACGCGGGTGTTCGGGCGAATCGCCGCGGCGACCTGATCGAGGTGCAGCGTCCAGTGCTCCTCGGGATCGAGCGCGACCCCGGAGACCGCGCACTGCGACAGCGGCAGGGTCTCGGCGGACTGGTAGTTCGGCGTCACGACGATCGCGTGATCCTGGGGACCCAGCAGCGCGCGGTAACAGCAGTAGACGCCTTCCTCGGCCCCCGCAAAGCACAGAACGTCCTGCATCGAGCAGTGCTCGTAAGTCGCGGCGATCGCTTCGCGCAGTTCCGGCGCACCGTAGGGTTCGGTATACCCGAGTCGCTGGTCGAGCAGTGCATCGAGCGCGGCGTCACCGCCGAGCGCGAGCAACTCCCGGATCGATAGCGTTTCGGCGTCCGAGGCCGTCATGTGGTGGCGCGCGGAGAATTCCCAGCGGCCGAGATAGGTCTCCAGTCTGAATTCCGGCAGGGTCGGCGACCTCGTGTCGGCGACCGCGCCCGTCTGCGGCTCACCACCGGGGGCTCGGTCAGCGGG
The DNA here is from genome assembly GCA_021785405.1 of Pseudomonadota bacterium. Taxonomy (GTDB): domain Bacteria; phylum Pseudomonadota; class Gammaproteobacteria; order Steroidobacterales; family Steroidobacteraceae; genus Bog-1198. Next base: position 71,968 of record JAJYFF010000001.1, read on the forward strand.
AGTGCGCGGTGTCATGCGGCATCGTCCTTGCGTGCCGCGCGCGCGCTGGCCAAGCGCTTGTAGAACGTGGCGCGCGAGCAGCCGAGGACGTCCGCCACGTGATTCGCGGCGCCACGCACCTCGAACAGGGCGCGATCATCGAGGCGTACCAGCAACGCGATCTGATCGGCGACACCCAGACCCGCGATCGTCGCGCGGCGCTCGGCCAGGAATGTCGCGACTTCGTCGTTGATCGCCTCCCGCCAGTCGAGGGGGAACAGTGCCTTGCCGCGTGGCAAGCCCGGATCGGGCAGCGTGAGCAACCCGGCCAGCGCGGCGCGGGCCACCTCGAACGCGGACACATCGACATTGATGCACAGCAGTCCTTCGGGCACCCGCTCGGCGTTGCGCAACACGATGGAGATCGATCGCAGCGCGCGCCCATCCCAATTGGACTTCGCGTAGGGGCCAATCACGTCGTGCTCGAAGGACCCGACGTTCGCGCGGTCGTTCAGCGAGGGATCGCCGACGCGTCGGCGTGAGAAATTGCCGGCGATATGCGCGATGCGATCCGAGCGCAGGTCATGAATGACCACCTCGGCGTGCGGGGCGAGCAACGCCGCGACGGCGTTGCTGAGCGGAACATAGGGGGCCGGCGACCAGGACATGCCGGGATGCTAAGCCGTTGGAGACGATACGTCCAGTATAGACAAATAGTATTTTCCCGGCGGGCGTCTTGGCGCCCGGGCGAACCTGACCCGAACGCGACCGCGAGGCCACTGGATCGTCGCCGCTTGACATGATGGTAAGTAATAACTTACCGTAAGCCATGGCTAACCAAAACTCCGCGCCGCTCGCGTTGTCCGCCCTGGGTGACGCGACGCGACGCACCCTATTCGAACGCCTGGCGAAGGCGCCCGCGGCGGTCGTCGACTTGGCGCGTGGTCTGCCCGTGAGTCGCCCGGCCGTCTCGCAACACCTCAAGGTGCTGAAAGCCGCGGGCTTGGTTCGAGAGGTCGCCGCCGGCACGCGGCGCATCTATCACGTCGACCCGAGGGGAATCGGCGCGATGCGCGAGTGGCTGGATCAGCACTGGCGCGACGCCTTGGCCGCGTTCCAGGACTATGCGGATGACATCACCGAGGAGGAATCATGATCGCCCCCATCCAGTGCAACGTCGAGGTGAAGGCTTCCACGGCGAGGGCTTTCGAGCTCTTCGCTCAACACATGGGTGCGTGGTGGCCGCGCGGCAAGACCCCCGCAGGCCGGCCGCACGCCGAACTGATCATCGAGCCGCGCAAGGACGGACGCTGGTTCGAACGGGATGCCGATGGCCAGGAGACGCCGTGGGGCAAGGTGCTGGCCTGGGAGCCGCCGCGGCGCCTGGTCCTCGGCTGGCAACTCGATCACCACTTCCGCTTCGACGCGGACCGGCTGATGGAGGTCGAGATTCTCTTCGAGGCGCTCCCCGGCGGTGGGACTCGGGTGCGCCTCGAACACCGTGACCTGGAGCAGCTGGGCAGCGAAGCCGAGACTTTCGCCGGCAAGGTGCGCTCGGGCTGGCCGGAACGTTTGGGCGACTTCGCGCAGTACGCCGTCACCCACCCGTGAGGTGCGTCGCCGGTCGACCGGCGTCGACCTCGACCGTCCAGGTGACCGATGCGTCGTCGCGCAGCGAGGAGCGGACGCTGCAATATTTGGTGACCGAGAGTTCGACCGCGCGCGTCGCCTTGTCGAGCGTCACCCCCGGCGCCGTGATCCGAAAGTGCAGGACCGCGGCGGACAAGCGGCGCGGGGTCGATGCGACGCGATCGGCCTCGACCTGCACGGTGAGCGCCCGAACGGGCGTGCGCTGCTTCTCCAGGATCGTGACGACGTCCACCGACGCGCAGGTCGCGATCGCTGCCAGCAGCAGGTCGAACGGACTCGGCGCCGATTGCGCGTCGCCGTCGATTCGAACGGCCGCGCCTGCCGACCGACCGGCCTCGAAGACCAAGCCCCCGAGCCACTGCACCTCGATCGGTGGATGCGCCGGAATTGCGGACGTGGGTTGATTCACCGGATCACTCCTCTCCGTGTTCGGCAATGCTCGACTCGCGCTCGCCACTTTGCCAGCCGCTGCGACCGCGTCGCTCGATCGCCCCGTCGTCGCCGACGCGAAACAGGTGCAGCCACTCGTTCTCGACGAGCTGGCGTACCGTCGCGTGCTTCGCGATCACGCGGTCGATCATCTCCCGCGGCGCCTCGATGACCACCGAGAGCCGCAGCGGCGTGTGCCGCCAGTGCGCACCGTCGTGGACCGATTGCCGCGAGAGACCGACTCGCAAGTCGCCGGTGTTGCCTTCGAACACGCCGATATGCCCGCAGGCGACGTTGTGCAGCACCTTGTTACCGCTGCCGTAGCGTTCCGGAGCGACCGTCGAGGCATAGTATTGTAGGTTGATCCAGTGGGTCACGACCATCGGCGCGGTCATGATGAGCTCGAGTACCCGTCCGTCTCGATCCTCCGGCCAGACGTAGTCGTGGAGGAATGCGCGACCTCCCAGGTCGAGACCGCGCGTGCGCGAGCGCGGGGCGACGATGAACGCGGCGTTGTCCGCAAGACCCCACTCCGGACGGGTCTGCGCCCAATCGCGTGCGCGCCGGCGAAGCTCGCGCAACAACGCGTCGGGGCGATCCGCGAGGGCGCCGAGGCCGAGACTCGGTGCGCGCTCGGCGCGCGTACGCCGACCGGCCTCGGCGAGCGCAAGTCGCAGGCGCTCGAGGTCCGGCGCGTGGCTCGACGGCAGCGCGTCGAGATCGAACAGCCGGACTTCGTCGGTGGTCGTGTTGTGGAGCGCGGCGATCGCGATCGTGTCCGCGGGAATGCGAATGTCGTGATCGATCAGCGCGAGCCGCAGCGCCGGATCGTTCAGCAACGCGGCGAGCACCCGCGCGTTGACTTCGCCGGTGTGCCCGCCGCAGGCGCCGCAGTCGAGCGCGGCCGCTTGCGGGTTGTTGGCGCTCTGGCTGCCGTGGCCGACCAGTACGAGCAGGCGGGCGAACCCCGAGGTGAGGCTCATCGCACGCAAGATCGAGGCGACGAGTTCCGCGTTGCGGGCGACCTCGCCAGGGTCGCCCCGCTGCAGTCGCGGATGCAGGCGCTGCGCATCGGTCGCGCGGAGCGCGAGCGTTTCCAGCGGCTGCGGATCCCGCCCGAAATGTCGGCGCAGCAGCGCCCCGAGATAGCCGAGGCCGAGGGTTTCGACCAACGAGAAGTTGCCCGTCGGCAAGCGTTGGAAGGGTTGCCACGCGGCTCGCGCGCGCAGCGCGTGCTGACGCCGGTCGCCGATCGCCCGATCCCGGTGCGCATCACCGCTCGACTCCGTGACTTCGAGCGCGGGGGCGAGCAGTCCCGGAAGTTGCGGCCGCGCGGCGGTGGTGCCGATCGGCCGGTAGCGGATCGGTAGACCGAAGAAGCCGGCGAACCCGCGGGTCTCTAGCGCCGGATCCGCGCTCTCCAGCGAGCGACGGAAGCGCTCCGAACGCACGTCGATGCAGAACACGAGTTGCGCGGCGCTCGCGTGCGGCGCTCGTGACGCCGCCGTGGCGGCAGCGTGTCGGCGCAACTCGCCGATCAACCGGTCCTGATAGTCGATCTCCTGGGCGCGTTGCCAGACTGCACCGAAGGCCTCTGGGGCAGGGTCGGGGATCCGACGCGCGCGTCGCCACTGCTCGCGCCATCGCTGCGTCTGCGCTGCGCAATGCCGGCCGTCGTCGAGCAGCGCCTCCCAGCTCGCCCGGATCGCGAGCAACGCCCGCAGGTTCGGATCCGAGGCGCCCGCGAGCGCCGCGTCCCAGCCGAGATACGCGCACCACGAGGCCCAGCCGTTGATGCGCAACAAGCAAACCTGCAGGAAGGTCTCGGCGTCGTCGGCGATGTCCAACCGCTCGAGCGACCAGGCGAGTGCGGTCTCCGCGTTCGGCGGCAGGTCGCGCGCGCGCGCGCGGATCTCGGGTGCGTGCATCAAGGGTTCGAGCGAATGGTCGACCTGCAGACCGTTCCGCCAGCCCTCGAAGAGGCCTTGCGTCGGGCTGCGATGCCAGTCGGCTTGATGTTCATCGAAATTGGACGCGCAATACTGGCTGATCTGCTGGGTGATCGTCTCGCGCCACCGCAACCCCCGCGGGTGGCCCGGATCGTCGTCCAGTACGTCCGAGAGCAACGGCAGGCCGGGGCGATTCAGCGGGCTCGCCTGCAAGGCAGCGACCGCGTCGTCGCGCGAGGTGCACCGATCGTGTTCCGCGAGTGCGCGCGAGAGCGCCGCGGGGCTGATCTCGCCGGCCTGCCACGCGCGCCGATACTCCTCCGGGGCGAGCATCATCCGGCTCCCGGTCAGCCGAGCGATCGTCGCCGCGGCGTGTGCGAACGGGCGATCGATGAGACCCCAGAACGGATTGACCGCGATCTGCCGATCGAGCGGCCAGTTCGGTGCGATCGTGCGGCACGCACCGTCGATCGCCGCGGCCAGCGCCGCGGACGGCGCGGTGTCCGCGCGCACGCGGGTCATGGGCCGCTCCCGTTCGGTTCGAAATCCCGGGTGGCCGCACCCGCAGACCTCGGGGTATCCGCGCGGACCGGCCAGAGCCGGAACGTCCAGCGCGTGAATCGCTCGTCGAGGTAGAACCCCGCGTACACCCACGAGTAGAGCCGGGCCGCGAGCGCGGACCGGCCGAGCGCGCGCCGCCCGCGCGTCACCAGCGTCGCTTGCGCGAGATACAGCAGCAGGAAGCCCGCCAAGACCGCATCCGCGAGCGGCGCGGGCACGGGCGTCGTGGCGATCATCCCGAGCCGCGCGGACAGGAAGGCGTGGAACAGGAGATAGAGTTGCGTCGCGCCCGCGAGCGCGAGCAGGCGCACCGCGAAGCCGGGGATCGCCGTGATCGCCGGCGGCCACAACAGCGTCGCGAGCCCGCTCGCGAGCAAGGCCGCCGCGATCGCGGGGATCGACGGCACACCCATCGCCCGGTGCCAGAGCAGCGCCGAACCGAACACCACGCTCCACGCGATCGGCCACGCGAGGATCGGACCCGCAAGCGCGGGTGCGGCAGACCCCGCGACGGCGTCGGTCGACATCCGCCGCGCGAGGCTGTCGCGGACCGTGTCCCCCGCGCAGAGAAATGCGTACGCCTTGTACGCAGCGTGCGCGATCAGGTGCAGCAGGGCGAGGTCGTACAGGCCGAGGCCGCACTCCATGACCATGAATCCCATCTGTGAGCAGGTCGACCAGGCAAGCCGCACCTTCACGGTGATCCGGGTCAACATCACGAGCCCCGCGAGCACCGCGGTGAGCCCGCCGACCCCGACCAGCAGCGCCCGCGCGGTCGGGGCGGCACCGATCAGCGGTGCCAGCCGGATGAGCACGTAACCGCCCAAGTTGACGACGCCGGCGTGCAGCAGCGCCGACACCGGCGTCGGCGCTTCCATCACCTGAATCAGCCACCCGTGCAGCGGCAATTGTGCGCACTTCAACAGCACCGCGATCGCGATCAAGGTTGCCGCCACGGCGGCGGACGACGGCAGCACCGGGGCCGCGCGCGCGAGCGCCGCGAGCGCGCCGAGGTCGAGCGTTCCCCACTGCCGGTAGAGCAGGACCGCGGCGCCGACGAGGCAGGCCTCGGCGAGACGACTGGCGAGGAATTTCTTGTGCGCGACGATGATCGCCGCCGGCCGGTCGGGATAGAACGTGAGCAGTTGATGCAGCGCCAAGCTGCTCGCGCTCCACGCGGCGATCAGCACCGCGAGATTGGCCGTCACGACGACGAGACTCACCGAAGCCAAGGTCGCGAGGTACGCGACGACGAAGCGGGTCTGCCCGGGTTCCCCGTCGAGATAACGCCGTGCGTAGTCGCCGATGATCCAGCCGAGATACGCGATCAGCAGCGCGACCAACGCGGTGGCCACCGGAACCGACCCAGCGGACCTCGGGGCCGGGTTCGCCAGTGCAGCGATCACGCCGATCAGGGCCAGTACGAGCACGGCGCGGGTCGCGATCGCGAGCGAGCGCCAGCGGGCGGTCGGCCACGCCGCGGCGAGCAGCGCGGCCGCGAGATACGCGCCGGGAATGGCCCAGAGCGGCGCGGTGGTTTCTGCAATCATCGAATGGCCTCCGAATACGACGAGCGGGCGCAGTATCGGTTCGACGGGGGTCCAAGTAAAATAGAATGATCAGAACATATCGTTCTTTTTTATATGACAACCATGAAGCCACTCAACTTTCGGCACCTGCGGTACTTCTGGCAAGTCGCCAAGAGCGGTCACCTGACGCGGGCGGCGCACGAGCTGCGGGTCTCGCAATCGGCGTTGTCCGCGCAGATTCGCCAGCTCGAGGGCTATTTCGGCAAAGCGCTGTTCGACCGCGTCGGTCGGCGCCTGACGCTCACCGAATTCGGTGAGACGGTGCTCGACTACGCGGACGGGATCTTCGGTCTCGGCCAGGAGCTGATGGCGACGGTGCGAGGCGGCATGGGGCAGAGCGTCCGGCAGTTGCGGGTGGGCGCGGTGGCGACGCTGTCTCGAAACTTCGTCGAGAACCTGCTGCGGCCGATCTTGGGCCAGCCGCGGATTCGGCTGAGTCTCGAATCCGGCACGCTCGAGGAATTGCTCGGCCGCCTGCAGGTCCACAACCTCGACGTCGTGTTCTCCAATCGCCCGGTGGCCACCGATGCGGGGCGAGCCTGGCGTTGCGTGCGCATCGATCGGCAGTCGGTGTGTCTCGTCGGCCCACCGCGTCCCGGGGCGGGGCGCTTTCGCCTCCGCGCGGACGCGGCCGGACAGCGCTTCGTCGTTCCCGGTCCGAGCAGCGACATCCGCAGCCAATTCGACGCGTGGTGCGAGAAGCGCAAGCTGCAGATCGAGGTCGCCGCGGAAGTCGACGACATGGCGATGCTGCGGCTGCTGGCGCGGGATTCCGGTGCGATCACCGTGCTCCCCGAAGTCGTCGTCCAGGACGAGCTGCGCGACGGCCGCCTGCGCCGGTATTGCTCGGTCCCGGGCGTATTCGAGAACTTCTACGCGATCACCGCGCATCGCCGCCAGCCGTCCCCGATCCTGCAGACGCTGATCGTCCCTCGGGCCGCTACCGAAGCGCGGGCGAGGTCAGCGGACGAACGCTGACGGGCATCGTGCGTCCAATAGAGCGGCTCCATCTGGCCCCCGGCGGATTTTCTGCTAGACTGCGGGGCCTCAAAACGGCGGCGACCGCGGTGCGGTATACCTCCGCCATATGTCACGCGCTGCGCCCGTAGCTCAGTTGGATAGAGCGTCTGGCTACGAACCAGAAGGTCGGGAGTTCGAATCTCTCCGGGCGCGCCACATAAACATTGGCCGATCAAACACTTGGCGACTCCTCCGTCAGCCGATACGGCGTCGAAGCCAGGTGGTCGCGGGGGCTTTGCGGGACTCGGTGATACAGGCCTTGTCCGCCGTCGCGATCAGACTCGTCATTCCCGCCTGGGAGTAATGCGTCGTGATGCGCCCGCTCTTGTGCCCAAGTAGATCCTGACGATGCTCGAAGCTCACGCCGGCGGCCCTCAGTCGCCGTCCGAATGGATGCTTCAAGTCGTGAACCCCCCCCGGATCGTCCTAAACCCCTCGGCGGCGCCTTGGCCATGATGGAAGCTTTGACGGAATAATATATGCGTCCGCTGCCTTTACTGAGGTCACTGAGTACGGAGCGGTAGGCCTGGTGCTGGGTGGGACGGCTGGCTTTGTAGCGGGCGCCATTATAGTTGGGACATTCTCGGCCCCCGGCCCAATTAAATTCACGATGTCGCACTTAAATCATGCGAATGAAATATTCGATACCTGTAGCTCTCGTCATGTGCTGTCAGAACGGGATACTTGGGCACTCGTGCGATGTCGAGGAAATGCAGACACAGGATTGCCCGTTGGAGGGGCATGCAAGTGAGTATTCAAAGAGTGCCTCGGGTTTATTTTCGCTTGGAACTGCCTTCTGCGCGTAGGGCGCGTCGACAGATCATGCAGATGCTCGAAAGGCACTTGTCTGCCAATTTTAGTCAGGTTCGGAGATTTTCGTTCAACATACTTCCCGTCTCGCAGCTAATGCTTATTGCGGACGGCAATAATTTTATTGTATCTCTAGCACGCGAGCTGCGTAGAGGACAGGATGATCGCGCATGGCTGTTCACAATAAATCCACTTGACTACCCGGTCCCAATTAGAAATTTACCGACACACGAGGAAAGAAAGTACTTGAAGGGCCTCATGCTTGTCAGTGTTGAGATAGAGAAGTTTCTAACCAACATGCGCAGTGTTACACGTCAGGCTTGGTTCTTTGAGGGGTGGGAAGCCAAGAAACCTGGAGTGCGAACGCCGGCGGAGTTGCCGTGGCAAGTGGAAGGTCCGGAGCACAGCGGCACTGAGAACCAGACGTTGTCGTGATCTGTGTAGTACGCAAGAACTCGCTCATGCCGCGGCATGCTCCAGAAAGTACTCGTGATGCAGACCGCCAAGGACTGAGTTGGCGCGCACGGCGGAGTTGGACGCTTCGATTGATTTCGATGAGCGCAATAACAACCCTAGGGCCTGTTGACATTCATAGCTCGTTGCTGAGCCAGACGAATGATGTGCCCACAGCGGTGAGAGCAGGGCAAGCGCCAGGGCGTCCATGGCAGAGCGTAGAACAACTGGGCGGAACGCCGACGGAGCCGGTGTGGGCTTCAGGGCCCCTCAGATGCGGTCGCTGGGGCCGTTCTGCTCGCGCGAGCACCTAAGGCCGGCGGAAGTCGAGAGGCTCCTGCGGGCCATCGCGATGCTCCGTGAATTTGCACCCGACAGGCTGAACTGAATTCAGCGCGTGTAAGCGATTAATTGACGAACGTCGTCCATCTGCTTACACTTCGTCGGTGCTCAAGAGCTTCAGGGTCAAGGCACTTGCCGAGCTGTGGTCCAGTGGATCAAGCCGGAAAATCGACAGCAGGCTGCACGAGCGGATCTTGCGAAGGCTGGACAGATTGGATGCCGCGACATCGGTAAAGCAGATGGATATGCCAGGGTTTGATTTCCACCCCCTGCAGGGCAAGCCCCAGCGCTACTCGGTGCACGTCAATGGACCGTGGTGCCTGACGTTTGAGTTTGAAGGCGGGGACGCGCTGCGTGTGGACTTGGAGCAATACCATTAGCCGGAGAACTCCTATGGCCGAAATCGTTGCGAAACGAAATTCGAAGCGCTGCCCAACCCATCCCGGGGCGCTGCTGCGCGAGGACATCCTGCCGGTGCTGAAGCTGCCCAAGACGGTGATCGCGGATGCGCTGGGCATATCCCGCCAGCACCTGTATGACATTTTGCGCGAGCGCAAGCCGGTCTCTGCCGAGGTTGCGGTCCGCCTCGGCGCCGCCTTCGGGGATGGCCCTGACGCGTGGCTGCGCATGCAGGCCGCCTATGACGCGTGGCACGCCGTGCGAAGGGTCGACGTCAGCAAAGTTCCTCGCCTCGCCGCGTAGCGACATCGATGCGGGGCCTGAGCCCGTGGCGTACGAATTTGACGGGGGAGGGACGAGTTTCCGGCCGATCGGCGCGCGTGGTGTCGGCGAGCGCGCCGGAACGCCGAAGCCGAAGGACATGCTCAAGTACCTTCGCCGGGCCCCGAAGGTGTCGCCGGCAGATGAGGATCGGCCGTAACCGCACTCCCACGAACGCGTGGGCCGCATCCAGCGTGACGATGGTGTGCGCTGCGCGAATTGCCCATCACGCGGCGATCGGGGTTTCGAAGAACCCACGGAATACGCGATAGCGAGATGCTTGCGGGACTTCTGCGTGACTCAGCGCTGCCTCGTGATGCGCCGTGGTGACAAATGCAACGATATCCCGGCGGCGGTGTCGGTCGCCGGAGCGAAGCGACGGCGATCCCGAGCGTGAGCGAGGGATTAGCGGCCGCCGCGGCCGCGAACAATCTCTCCGGGCGCGCCACTTCCAGTCGACCTGACGATCGCCGGTCACGATCCTCGGAATAGGCGATTCTCTTCCTGGGGGGGCCGATCACATCCAATTGATGGCGGTTGACCCACCCTGCGAACTTCGTCAACAGCAAGTGAATGGGTTGAAGTCGCGGGGACATCGCTGCCGAGCAAATCGGGTCGACAGCTAATCGTGGCTAGACAGGCCGTCAGGCGGGGTGCCCTTCGTGTGCCGTGCCGTCTGTATAACTGGACATTACCCGCCTGGATGGTTTTCTGGCGAGTTCGTGTGCGCCGCGCTCGGCACCGCTTTGTTTGCCGCTCAGATGCGCGACAGACTTGCGGAAGCGCCAGGCTTGCCACCGAGGCCGCGCTGCGCAGCAAACACGGCGGCCTCGACGCGCGAAGAGAGCCCCAGCTTGCGCAGGATCGCCTTTACATGCAGCTTGACCGTGCCGTCGCAGATGCCCAGACAGCGGGCAATGATTTTGTTGCTTTCGCCTTCGGCCAGATGGCGCAAGATCTCAAGTTCCCGCGGGGTCAGTCCCTCGAAGAGCGCGTGGGACGTCTCACCGTTTGCCTCGCCACGCTGCACCACCTCTGCGAGAACCGCAGTGAGCTCAGGAGTGACAACGGTCTTGCCCTGAAGCACTTCGTGCAGCGCCTGCACCAGCGCCTCAGGGTCCATGTCCTTCAGGAGGTAGCCCTGCGCGCCACAACGCAGTGAGCCAACCAGATCGCGTTCATCATCGCTGGTGGTGAGCATCACCACCGGCCGGCCGAGGCCGCCTTCGCGCAGGCGCTGAAGCACCTGCAGTCCGTTCATCCCGGGCATGCGCAGATCAAGCAGCACGACGTCGGGCTGGATCTGCGCGGCCAGGCGTACGCCATCCTCGCCGTTTCCCACGACGCTGACTGCGATGCCGCGCCGCTCCAAAAGACCCTTCAACCCTGCCCGAAACAGCGTGTGATCATCGATGATGAGGACGTGCATGGTCCGTCTACCCAGCCGCCTGAACAGGCACTCGGACCTCGCCGGGCAAGGGGAATGAGAGTATCACGCGTGTTCCTTCCCCCACCTCGCTCTCCACCCGCAGCGCTCCGCCGAGACGGCGGGCCCGGTCCTGCATGATCGACAGGCCGAGATGCTCCCCAGGACGCTCCTCGATCTCGCTCTGCCTGAAGCCGACGCCATCATCTTCGATCAGCACCCAAGCGGCATTTTCGGCCTCCTCGCCGCGCAGGATGACGCGCACGTGGCGGGCCTTGCCGTGCCGGCGCACATTCGCCAAAGCTTCCTGCACGATCCGCAGGACCTGCATCTCGAGATGTGCCGGCAGCCGGGTATCGTGCCATTCCTGCTGAAGGAAGATATCGACGCCGCTGTCGTGGGCGAAGCCTTCCACGACCTTCTCGATCGCCGTGACGAGGCCGCTGCGTTCCATCGGCGACCTGAACTGCACCAGCAGCTCACGCAGTTCCCGATTCGCCTCATCCAAGCTGTTGGTAATGCGGCTGAGATTGCTCCGCACCGCCGGCTGATCGCCTGCCAGCAGGGTGTCGTCCAACGTGCGCACCTGGAAGCGCAGACTGCTCAGCGTCTGAGCGAGCGAATCGTGCAACTCGTGCGCGAGCATGGTGCGCTCCTCGACCACGCTCAGCCGTTTGGCCTCCTCGTCCAGGCGCGCCTTCTCGATGGCCATTCCAAGGTGGCGGCCGATGTTCCTGAGCAGATCGTTGAGATCTTCCCGCGGAAATGGCAGCGGCCGTTCCAGAAACAGGTTGTAAATGCCGAGCACCCGGCCGCGGTAGGTCAACGGCACGGCCACCATTTCCATGCGCTCGTCGCAGGGCACGATCGGCCGACCGAGTAAGCAGCGGCAAGCCTCCGCACCGTGGGATTGCACCGCCCGCCCAGAAACCGTTCTGCCGCACAGGCACTGCCCCACCGGTACCAGTCGCTCGCGGCCCACGACCTCATCATCAAGTCCTTCGCTGGCGACCAGCCGCAGCTGCCCGTCCTGGGTCAGCAGCCGCACGAGACCACCGCGGGCCTCGACCACCTCGCTGATGATTTCGAGGAATTTCCTCAGCAGCTGGTCCAGATCACGCGAGGTGTTGATAGTTGCCGCCACGTCGCAGAGGATCTCCAGCGAGCGCGTTTTCTGGGCGATGCGATGCGTCGCCTTCTGCACCCGCGCTTCCATCTCCGCCGACAGGCCGCAGACCATCTCGCCGAGACCGTTCAGATCTTGCGTCAGACCGCGAAACACGCGGGATTGCGGCTCCGACATGGGTTCTGAGAAGTTGCCGGCGCGGACACGGGCCGCCCAATTGCGCAAATGCGCCAGCGGCTGCAGAAGCTCACGCCGGATGCGGCGCTGCTGAAGAATGGTCAGCGCCGCCACCACGGCGGTCAACGCCAAGGCCAGTACGACAAGCTGCGTGCGCCAGGTCGGTTCAACACTGAACAGCAGCACCAGTGCTCCGAGAAGTGCCAGCGCGCCCAGTTGCAGCTGCAACGGCAAGCCGAGCCTGCTGCCGTCCCAATCGCGACATGTGGCGGGCCCGATCGCAGAGGGCACCGCTTCGATCTGCGCGGCTGAACGCTGCATGCGCCCGATCGCACTCATGCTCTAATGGCCCCCTTCGGCGCCCGCACGCGCCGCCCACCCGGGCAGACACACCGGCCGCGTGGCGCGGTACCGAGTATAAGCCTATTAGAAAAAGCTAAACTATTTCAGCGCGCGTCGCAAGTGCGTAGCAGTCCTACGCCATCATCTGTTGGCCGCCGCGCCTCGGTGCACCCTTTACCCTGCGGCGCACGAAGCTCACGAAACGCCGCGGCCAGGGATTGGCTTCGCAGGCGTGCAGATGGGCATAACTCGCGAGCAGGTTGCGGTAGACGATGCCGTCGCGCCGGCCATCGATCCCGGTTCCGCGCAGCACTTCATAAGCGTAATCCAAGTCCCCACTGACATTTGTCAATGTCGAATAATGAAACTCATGCGCATCAAATTGCGCCCGAGCATCCGGCCAGGGCCCCTGGCCCGTCTCACGCAGCCGGACATAGCCGTGGCCCGCCGGACGCTGGCCCATCACGACGTCGGCGGGGATCGCGCCGACCATCTCGACACGCCGGCTCTGCCAGCTGATGCTGCGAGCGAGATACATCAGACCGCCGCATTCGGCATAGACGGGCAGCCCGGCCTCGATCGCAGCGCGCAGCTCCCGACGCAGGCTCAGGTTGGCCCCCAGTGCATCCAGGTGGGTCTCCGGAAAGCCGCCACCGATGAACAGGCCCTCGACCGGCGGGAGGTGCGGATCGCGCAGCGTGTCGAACTCCACCAACTCGGCCCCCGCTTCCCGGAACGCCTCCAGGTCCGACGCGTAGTAGAAGCCGAAGGCGGCATCGCGCGCGATGCCGATACGCACATCGAGGTGACGGCGGGGAGCGCGCGCAGGTCGGGACACCGGCGGCAGCGCCTCTGCCGTCGCGGCGATATCCGTCAGTGCACCCAGGTCAACCGATGCGCCCACGGCCGCCGCAATGCGCGCGATGGTCTGTTCCGCGGCGCCAGACTCGCTGGTCGGGATCAGGCCCAGGTGGCGCTCGGTGATGGCGAGCGACGGGTCGAACCCGATCGCCCCGATCACGCGAACGGGCGTGTAATGCTCGATCGCCGCGCGGAGCTTTCCTTCGTGGCGGGCTCCCGCCACGTTGTTCAAAATCACGGCGGCGATGCGCACGTCGGGGGCGAAGGCCTGATAGCCGAGAATCAACGGCGCGATTCCGCGCGCCATGCCCTGTGTGTCGATCACCAGCACCACCGGTGCGCCGAGCACCCGCGCCAGCGCGGCGTTGCTGTCGCTGCCATTCAAATCCACTCCGTCGTGCAGGCCCTTGTTGCCTTCCACGAGGGCGATATCGGCTGCCTGCGCGTGGCGGCCAAAGCGCCCCGCGATCTCCCGCGGGGTCATGGTGCGGAAATCGAGGTTGTGGCACGGTCGGCCGGCCGCTGCGGTGAGCCACATCGGATCGATGTAATCGGGACCCTTCTTGAACGGTTGCACGCTCATGCCGCGCCCAGACAACGCGCGGCACAGGCCCAGGCTGACCGTCGTCTTACCCGAGGACTTGCTGACTGCCGAGATCATCACATGCGGCATGATCCGGGTGTCCTCCTCAGGTCGCTTCCGGCACCCTCGCGGTTCCCGCGACTGCGCTGTGCGATTCGACAGGTTCGTCGACGAGGCTCTCGGGCAGGAACGGCAGCAGTTTCAGCGCAAGCAGGATGAGGAGCACAGCGAGCGCACAGCCGCCGAGGCCGAGGGCGCACTCCGGAAGGCTCGGGGCGTAGAAGTTCACCACGCCGTCGTAGAAGGAACTGGAGACGTGCATCCCGGGAAAAATCGACAGGGGCCAGGCCTGGCCACCGATAATGATGTCGTACATGAGGGCAAGCCCGCCCACAACGACAGACGCTGATCCCCAGCCGACCGCGGCGCGCGACCGGCGCGTCTGAGGGAGCCAGAACAGCAGCATCGGCAGCACGCCGCCGAGGAACACCGCTCCGCACCAGAAGAGGAGGGTGTAGATGCCGCCGTTCAGCAGGAGAAAGGCCTCGGCACCGCGAAATTCGGCCTCGTAGAGCTTGGTGATGTGAAACGCGAGCAGGAAGTACAGCACGCCCGCGGCGAACACGCCGAGGAGATTCTTAAGCCGCATCAGAGTGGCATTGCCCAGAGGCCGGCCCGTGCCCTTGCACGTCACCATGAGCACGAGGAGGAAAATCGCCAGGCCCAAGGCGAACGACATCACGATGAACATCGGCGCCATGATCGCCTCGTCATAAGGTTGGCGTGCCACCAGGAAGCCGAAAATCGAGCCGGTGCCCGTGGTGAGGATCAGTCGCCACAGGAAGGCAGCCGTGCCGACCATGCGGGAATAGCCGTTCAGGCGCCGCTCCATCATCACCCACAGATAGAACCCGGTCACCGCCGTAAAACCGGTGTAGAGAAAGATGTTCCAGGCGAAGATCGATTGGAAGTTGTAGTGCGTCATGGCCACGACGAGGCGGTCCGGCCGGCCCAGATCCAGCACCAGGATCGCGAGTCCGCCGATCAGCAGTGCGACGGCCAGCAGCCCGGACAGTCGCGCCAGGGGCTTGTACGCCACCTTGCCGAAGACCGAGGCGATGGAGGCGACGTTGAGCGCCCCCGAGGCCGCCACGATCAGAAACACCGCGAAGACATGCGGCAAGCCCCAGACCACCTGATTGGTCATGCCGGTAATGATGTGGCCGAAGTGCTCCATGAACCATGCCGCCGTCAACCCTGCCGCCACGAATGCGGCGAGCAACGCCACCAGCGCCCAGAACCCGACGCTGTCTCCTTCGATCTCGCGGTAATGGATGACGCTCATCCTCTAGAGCCCCTCGTAACGCACACCGGTGTCGAGCATCAGGTCGGCGCGCAACTGCACCGCGGGATGATGCGCCAGCGCGCGGCGGATCGCGCTCGCAGGGTCGTTCAGATCGCCGAAGGTCATCGCACCGTTGCCTTTGCGCGCACACGCCTCGACGCAGGCCGGCGCCGTCCCGGCATCGACCCGCGGCACGCACAGCGTGCACCCTTCCACCGTGCCTTTTCCGCGCGGAGCCCACGGTTTCTGGCCGGAAAGATCCTCGCTGACGAAGGAGCGCGCCTTGTACGGGCAGGCCATCATGCAAAAGCGACAGCCGATACAGATGTGTCGATCGACGAGCACGATGCCGTCGGCGCGCTTGAAGGAGGCCCCGGTGGGACAGACCTCCACGCAGGGCGCATTCGCGCAATGCTGGCACATCACCGGTACCGAGCGCGAAAACCCCGTACGCGGATCGGACACCTGCACCTTGCGAATCCATTGCGGATCGGTGGGCCGACCCTCGTTCTGCCAACCGTTAACCGATGAGCACGCCGTGACGCAGGCGGTGCAGGACGGCTTGCACTTGGTGGTGTCTATCAGAAGTCCCCAGCGCCTCATGGCGCTCGCGGCGTCGCTCTTCGGCGCGTCGCGTTGCGCATAGGCGATGAGGCTTATCCCCGGGGCGAGCGCAAGAGTGACCGCCCCGGCGATGCCGAGAAAGCGACGCCGGTCCTGGTCGCAAGCGACCTCCGGCAGGGCAGTGTTGCGCATCCCGAAACGCAGGGCTGCCTGCGCCTCGCGCCGACCGGAGCGCGGCTTCACCGGGTTCACGGCCGCCCCCTGAAGCGCCCCCGGCGATTGACTGCCGGTTGCGCCGCCGGGTCCTTCGCGCCATCGGCGCCCACCCTTGCGGCGGGCGTCGATGCGGCACTGGCGGCCACGATCGCGACCGCCCGTGCCCACGCCGCAGTGTCACCGCGCTGGCCCGTGGGCACCGCAGGCGGCGCTCGCCTGACTCCATCGGCGATCTCGTACGCGACATCCGGCCGGTTGGTATGACAGGAAAAGCAGTCGATACGCATCCCGACGTACTGATGGCATGCATTGCAGAAGAACTTGCCGCTGTTCACCGAGGGATACTTCCCATCCGCCAGCCGCGACACATGGCAGGCGATGCACCCGGGGAGCGACTCGCGCTTGTGGCGAATTCCCTCGTGCACCGCCTCGTCACGCAGCTGCATCAGGAGCTTCATGTGGTTCTTGCGCATCCACTCCGTCGGGAGGACGCAATGAGCACCCTTCGCCGCCGGGATCCTCGGCAGCGGCACCCGGCCCGCGACGGCCGGCACCGCCGCGACCATCGCGAGCAGCACGGTCGAGATGATCAGCCGGATTGCCGCCATTGCCGCTACTCGCCCAAGCCCATCTGGATATAGCCGCTCGGACAAACGTCGTGGCAGACATGGCAGCCGATGCATCGGCTGTAGTCGGTGAAGACGTAGCGACCGATGGTGTGCTGTGCCTTCGGCACCTTCTTGACCGCGGTCTGCGGGCAGTAGACCACGCAGTTATCGCATTCCACGCACAGGCCGCAGCTCATGCAGCGCTTGGCCTCGGCAACCGCCTGCGCTTCGAGAAGCGTCTTGATGCGCTCGCTCCCTTCGCCGAACACGGCGGCGAGACGCCGCTCCTCGCGTTCAATGCGCGGCTCCAGCGTGAAATGACCCAGGAACAGATCCGAGGACTTCACGATCTCGCGTTCGGCGCGATTCTCGAAGTTGTGCACTGCGAAGGCGGCGTCGCTCGTGCCGCGCACCGGCCCGTGCGGATAGTCGGACAGCGCGATCCCGGCGTGATGCAGCGCCTGGAGCAGATCGAACTGATGCTTGTCGACTTTGGGGCGTTTGGCGGGCTCGGCGCCGGAAAGAAAGGCATCGATTCCCTCGGCGGCGATCCAGCCATGGCCGATGGCCGTGGTGAGCAGGTGCGGCGTGACGATATCGCCGCCGACGAAGTGGCCCCGATGTCCCGGCACCTCGAATACCCCGTCGGCGCTGATGGCGTCGCGCCCGTTGTTCAGCGCCTCGAGACCGACCAGGTCGCCCTTCTGACCGACTGCAAAGATCACCAGGTCGGCCTCCAGCTCGAACTCACCTCCGCCCTCGATGCGCACCGGGACATTCCTCTCGATGCGGCACGCCGCGTAGCGCACGGCGCGGGCATTGCCTTTTCCATCCAGGAGGATCTGCACGGGCATCACGCCGCCGTGAATCTCGACGTTCAGCGAGCGCGCATCCGCCACTTCGCGCGGAGAGGCCTGCAGTTTGTCCAATGGGAAGATCGTCGTCAGCGTCACCTGCGCACCGCCAGAAGCCGCCTGCGCCGTCACCGTATCGGCGGTATAGGTCGGTGGCTTGCTGGCCGCGCCCCCATCCTGTCCGGATAGCTTGCGCGCAACCGTGGTGACGTCGATCGAGGTGTCGCCGCCGCCTATGACGATGATGCGTCGCGGCACCGCGCTCAGCCGCCCGTCGTTGAAGGCATGGAGGAATTCGATGCCGTCCAGGCAGTTGGGCGCATCTGCGCCCGCAATGGGCAGCTTGCGACCCATTTGCGTGCCGATTCCCCAGAACACCGCGTCGTAATCCCGCGCCAGTTCCTCGAGACTGACGTCCCTGCCTACTCGGCAATTCACGCGCACCGCTACACCCGTATCGAGAATACGCTGGACCTCGCCGTCGAGGACCTCCGCCGGCACGCGATAGCGCGGCACGCCATAGCGCAGCATGCCGCCGAGGTTGGCTTTCTGTTCAATGATGGTCGGCTTGTGGCCGCGGCGGCGAAGCTGGTAGGCGCACGAAAGCCCCGCCGGACCGCCGCCGATCACCGCGACCTTCCGACCCGTCTCGTTGGCGGGCGGATCGAACCGATAGCCTTCCTTCAGTGCGGTATCACCGATGAACTGCTCGACGGCATTGATGCCGACATGATCGTCGAGATCGTTGCGGTTGCAGCCGCTCTCGCACGGTGCCGGACAGACCCGTCCCATGACGGCGGGGAATGGATTGGCGTCGGTCAGGCGGCGGAAGGCGTATTCCGGCCAGGACTGACCCTGCGTCGGCTTGTCGAGACCCCGCACGACGTCGAGCCAGCCGCGGATGTCCTCGCCCGAGGGGCAGCTCCCCTGGCACGGCGGCGTGCGTTGCACGTAGGTCGGGCACTTGTGGGAATGGCCAGCCTGGAAAATCGCTTCGCGCCACGACCGCAGCGCCGACTCACCATTGCGGTACCGACGGAACGTCGGCCCCGCACCCTTGTCGTGCGCCGATATCGACATGCTACATCCCCCCGCCGCGCCGGCTTTCCGTTCTCATGAATTCGTGCCCAGCTGGATGGCGTTGCTCACGAGCTGATGCACGCTCACGATCGTCTCCATCGGGAACTCGTAATAGGGAAGCACCTTGCTGAACTGGCTCTTACAAATCGCGCAGATGGCCGCCATGTGCGTCACGCCGTGCTCCTGCTGCACCTCGCGCAGCGCCTGCATGCGCGGCAGCGCGCCCTTGACCCGCAGTTCCAACAGCTCATCGGTCAGAAGGCCGCCGCCGCCGCCGCAGCAGAATGTCTTCTCGCCGATGGTTTCAGGCGCCATGTCGAAGAAGTGGTTGCAGCTCGCCTTGATCACCTCTCGCGGCAGCACGAACTGCCCGCCCGGCCTCGCGCCCATGCGCGTGGCCCGCGCCACGTTGCAGGAATCGTGAAAAGTAACCCTCATGTGATCGTTGGCTTCCCTGTCGAGCTTGATCGCGCCCCTCTCGATGAGATCGTGCGTGAATTCGATGATGTGCTGCGGCACGGGGTAGCGAGGATCCAGGAAATCGAAGGGCCCGGCGAGGGTGTTCCAGAAGCTGTAGGCCACGCGCCACGCATGGCCGCATTCCCCCACGACGATGCGCTTGACCTTCAGGTCGATGGCCGCCTTGCGGATGCGTAGCGCCACCTTGCGCATCTGCTCGTAGTTGCCGATGAACAGGGCGAAGTTCGCTGCCTCGGACGCGTAGGAGCTCAATGTCCAGCTGATGCCTGCCTGATGGAAGACCTTCGCATAGCCGATCAGTCCGTCGATGTGCGGTTCGGCGAAGAAGTCGGCCGAGGGCGGGATCAGCAGGACCTCGGCGCCTTGCACATCGAGCGGGAAGCGCACATCGACGCCGGTGTCCTCCTTGACATCCTCTTCCAGGCCTTCGAGCGTGTTGGCGAGCGCCGGCGCAGGCAGGCCCAGGTTGTTGCCGATCGTGTGCACCTTGCCGAGAATCTCGTTGCAGTACTTCTGGCCGACGCCGATCTCATCCAGGATCTCGCGAGCCGCCATCGAGATCTCGGCCGTGTCGATGCCGTACGGGCAGAACACGGAGCAGCGCCGGCACTGCGAGCACTGATGAAAATAGCTGTACCATTCCTCGAGCACGCTTGGATCGAGGTCGCGCGCACCGACGAGCCTCGGAAAGAGCTTCCCCGCGAGCGTGAAATGGCGCCGGTAGATGCTGCGCAAGAGATCCTGCCGCGCCACCGGCATGTTCTTCGGATCTCCCGTGCCGAGGAAGTAGTGACATTTGTCGGCGCAGGAGCCGCACTTGACGCATGCATCGAGATGGACGCGCAGCGATCGGTATTTGCTCAGCAGTTCCCCGAGCTTCGCGACGGCCCGCTCCTCCCAGTTCTCTACCAGCTCTCCCGGAAAGCCGAGCGCCTGCTGGTGCCGCGGCGCGGCCTTGAAGGGTGCGCTCTTAGCCATCACCCCCGGCTGAAGATCCGGAATCTCGAGATACTCCCCCACCGCGGGGACCTTGAATTCCACCTTCGCCACGCTAGACCTCGTCCCCGGCACCCTCGAGCTGCGCCGCCCAGGGCGCCAGATGCCGCCGCTCGCGAGCATCATCTACTTGGTTGCGCGTCGGGCTGAAGAAGACCCCGGGCGCATGCAGCAGCTTGCTGAACGGGAATGCGATCAGCAGCGCCGCCACCATGCTCAAGTGCGCCAGCAGCAGGGGGCTGTCCGGCAGCGGCTGCCAGTCGAAATAAAGAAGCCCCAGAACAAAGGCCTTGAACGACACGATGTCGGTGTGATCGAGGAACTTGATCGCAAGCCCCGACAGACCAATGCCGAGCAGCAGCAGCAGCATCAGGTAATCCGACGGTTGGCTGATGTAGCGCACCCGCGCGATCAGGACACGGCGCCCGAGAAGCCCCAGCAGCCCCACCACCATCACCACGCCGCCATAGACGCCGAACGGCTGCACGAGCACCGTCCAGAACCAGATCGGCTGAATGAAATAGCGCAGGTGACGCACCACCTCGAGCAGCAGCCCCAGGTGGAACATGACCGCGAATATCCAGGTCCACTTGCTGGACTTGAACAGACTCTCGAACAACGCGACTTCGCGAGCCACTCGAAAGACCACGCCGGTGCGGGTCACCGGCGCTGGCATCGTCGGTATCTTCAGCGGCGCCGGCGTGCGCGCATACGTCAATACCCTGTACGAAACGCCGAGCCCGAACACTGCAGCCGCCCCGTACAGCAGGAGCGCGTATATCACGGTCATGATCGGCATCGAGCGCGCCCTCCCGGCCCCGGCACCGGGCACCGGCCCCTCCCGTCGCGCATCCGCCCCCGATGACCGGACCTCGCGGCGGCCGCTATCATGCAATCAGATGCAGCCCGTCGGCTTCGGCAAACCGGCATAGCGGCAGGCCTGTTTGGCCGGACCATACGGAAAGAGCTCGTACAGGTACTTGCTGTTTCCCTTCTCCGGGCCGAGCTTCTTGCCGATCGCCTTGGTGAGCACACGGATCGCCGGCGCCACCTGATACTCCGCGTAATACTCGCGCAGGAAATTGATCACTTCCCAGTGATTGCTCGTGAGCGCGATGTTGTCGTCCGCCGCCATGGTTCTCGCCACATCCTCATTCCAGTCGGCAAGGTTGATCAGATAGCCCTCTTCATCGACCGCCACTTCCTTATCTTTCAGCGCCACTGCTGCAGTCATGTCTCTGCTCCCGATATGACGTTTACAAACCTCATCGCCACCCGTATGGGCACTCGCATCTCACACCCAGGCCTGCACATGATGATGTTCGGCGACAAGGTCGACGAAACCGCCGTAATCGACCACCTCGATTCCTGCGATTACCTCCTCGGGCGTGAAGCCACGCGCGGCGAGGTCCGGTCCAAGCACGTAGAGTCGCCTGTCCTTCGCTGCGTCGACGAGCTTCGCGTTCGCCTCGATGGACTTCAGCGCGCCATAGACGGCATCCTCCAGCAGAAGGATGCTACAGCCCGGACGTGTAAGGCGAAGGCAGGACTCCAGATCCCGCGTCTGCAGCGGAGACTTGTTCGTCGTATGCAACACGGCCATTTCGCGCTCCGGTCAAAAGCTCAGCACCACGTCCTGCTCGTCCATCAGTACGCTGAGCTCGGCGGAACCCAGCACGCGCACTGGCACGAGAAGGTCTTCAGGCGCGAGACCCCGCGCCTGCAGCGATTCGCGCTCCACGTAAAGCTTCTCGATGTCGTAATCACCCAGCGCCCGGTATGACGGGGAGAAATTCTTCTGGCCGATGCCCTTGGTCTGCTGGCCCTTCTTCAGCTGATAGACCCCATCATCCGCGAAGACCAGGGTCATGTCCTGATCAAAAGCCGCTCCAATCAGCACGACCTCCAGCGCCTCGAGCGCATAGATGGTTCCATAAGGCGCCTTGCGGTTGACGATCATGAAGCGCTTGACCTTGCGGTTCCCGCCTTCGTCTGCTTCCGTATCGCTCATTCTCGCCTCGAGTTCAGTCGCCAAAGACCACAAGCCGGTCGGCCTCGATGCCGGCCTGAATCAGTTGTCCGAGACCGGAGATGTTGAACCCCGGCGCGAGGATCTCGGCCTTGATGCCCCGGCGCAGCCCCGCCGCAACGCACACCACCATGTCGAGATGGTGCTTGGCCGCGAGCGCCGACCACTGCCGGGTGACGTTCCGGTCATCCTGGGGAGGTTCGGTGAGCTTGTTCGCGTTGTTCACGCCGTCGTTGTAGAAGAACACACGATAGATCTCATGCCCCTTTGCCAAGGCCGCCACGGCGAACTGATAGGCAGAATCGGAGGCCTGATGCTGATATGGCCCCTCGTTCACGAGTATCCCGAACTTCATCGCCCGCTCCCGGTGCCCGCCGAAAGGCGGATATGCGCCGAGGCATTCAGGCTCCCGCGACCGCCGCGCCAGTTATCGATGTGATAGGGCGTGAACGGCAGACCGGTCAGCTCGAAGAAGCGCGGCCAGCCGATGCGCTCGATCCATTCTCCGATGCGCTCCCAGTCCCTGGCATCCTGCTGATAGGTGCGCAGGATCTTCTTCACCGCGGTCGCCACTTCCGGCCAGCGGGGCGGGTTGTTGGGCAGACCTGCCACGGCGAGTTTGTGGAACGTCGGGCGCGTGCGGGCATTGGAGTGCTTCCCGCCCACCCAGATCGCGATTTTGGTGTGCTCCGGATCATTGATCTGCATCGGCGGGCACGGCGGATAGCACGCTCCGCAGCAGACACATTTCGTCTCGTCGACTTCCAGCGTCGGCTTGCCGTTGACCACGGCCGGCCTGATGGCCGCCACCGGGCAGCGAGCCACGACCGCCGGGCGCTCGCAGACATTGGCCACCAGATCGTGGTTGATCCGGGGCGGTTTGGTGTGCTGGATGTTGACCGCGATGTCGCCCTGGCCGCCGCAGTTGATTTCGCAGCAGGACGTGGTGATCCCAACTCGATTGGGCATGCGCTCGTTGGCGAACTCCTCGTGCAGTTCATCCATCAGCGCCTTGACCACCCCCGATGCGTCGGTGCCGGGGATGTCGCAATGCAGCCAGCCCTGCGTATGGGAGATGGTCCGCACGGAGTTGCCGGTGCCGCCGACGGGAAACCCCGCCGCCCCAAGCGCCGCGATCAGCGCGGCAAGCTTGGTCTCCTCGCCGACGATGAACTCGATATTGCTGCGAATGGTGAAGCGTATGTAGCCGTCGGCGTACCTGTCGGCGATGTCGCAAAGCTTGCGGACCGTGAATACGTCCATCTGCCGCTGCGTTCCGGCGCGCACGGTCCACACATGATCGCCGCTCTCGGCGAGATGATGCAGCACGCCCGGACGGGGCCGTTCGTGCCACTTCCATTTGCCGTAGTTCTTCTTCAGGATCGGATGCATGAATTGAAACGCATCCGGAACGCCGCTCTCGACGGGCATGCGGGGCTTGGCGGGATCGCTCATGGCGCACCCCCGGTATCTTGAGCGCCTTGACGCGCATTCCATTTCGCGACTTCCTCCTCCCAGCCGTCGGTACGGACGTAGGGATTGGTGCGCGGATGCAGCACCATGCTCGGATCGGGTTCAAGACCGATCGCCTTGAGGAAGTTGGCGAAACCAATGCGTTCGATCATCTCGCCGGTACGCTCGTGCTCCAGCGCGTTCTCGGCGAAGAAGTCGATGATGTTCTGTGACAGTGCCTGCAGCTTCTCGAAGTCCTCGTCTGTTTCCAGCTTCATGAACGGCACGATCACCGTGCCGAACAGGTCCCCGATCTTGAGCGTACGCTTGCCGCCGAGAAGGATGGTTACGCCGCGGTCCGTGCCGGGGCGCAGCGCCTTGGGCATGACGTTGATGCAATGCATGCAGCGCACACAGTTGCGGTTGTCGATTTCGATGGTGTCGTCATCCTTGAGCGACACGCAACGGGTCGGGCAACGCGTGACGACGTTGTCGATCACTGCCTGGCGAGTGCTCCCGGACACGTGCTTGCGCACCTCGTCCTGATCGATCCGGATATCGTCGCGCCACGTGCCGATCACCGCCATGTCGGCGCGTTGGATGGCGTTCATGCAGTCGTTCGGGCAGCCGGAGAACTTGAATTTGAACTTGTACGGCAGCGCCGGGCGATGCATGTCGTCCAGGAAGGCGTTGATGATCTGGGTGTGGGCGCGGATCTCGTCGTAGCAGGACTGCTCGCAACGCGCATGTCCCACGCAGGACATCGAGGTACGGACGGCCGGCCCGGCACCGCCGAGGTCGTACCCCAGCTCGTTCATCTCGTCGAAGCAGGGCTGAACGTTGCGGCTGCTGCAGCCCTGCAGCATGATGTCGCCGCTCTGCCCATGCAGGGCGATCAGGCCGGATCCGTACTTCTCCCACACGTCACAGATCTTGCGCAGCGCGTCGGTGGAGTAGTGCATGCCGGGCGCGGGCATGACGCGCAGCGTATGAAACTCCGCGGCCTCCGGAAACTCCGGCTTGCCGTCCTCGCCGCGCAGCTCCGTAAAGCGCGGGATGACACCGCCGCCGTAACCGATCACGCCCACGGTGCCGCCCTTCCAGTACCCACGCTTGGTTTCGTAGGACCGTTCGAGCTGCCCGAGCAGGTCTTTCATCATGCCGGCGTAGGGTTTGTCCTGCGCACCGGCCAGGCGCTTCAGGCCTGAGACGAAGCTCGGCCATGGACCGCCTTCAAGTTGGTCCAGCATTGGTGTTTCTGGTGTTTTCGGGCTCATACGGTTGCGTCGCAAGTTGTCGGTTCCGACCCTCTCGGGCTCCCGAAGCCATCCCCGCCGCACACGACACAGCGGGCCAGGGCACTCTGGAGAGAACTCTAGGCGCGCGCGGCGCTGCTCGGTATTGCGCAGACGGAATAGCCGGGCCTGCGGCGCGGTATCTCCTTTGGGATATATGCGGCGCGCGCCTGGCGCGGAAGCTTTACGGCATGAGATCGCGCTACTGGAGCGACGACGCGGAAGAGGCCGCGGACGCTGCCTGCACGGCAGCCGATCTGTCATTTGCGCTATCGGGCCGGACGATCCCCTTCGAGTACCCTCGCGCCCTGTGCCTCGCGGCCACCAAGCTCCTGCCCTGGTTGCCATCGGTGCGCGCTGCCGGGTTGCGTCTCGCCCTCGGGGCCGAGTCGGCCAACGGGTGGCAGCGTGACGAAAGTGACGGCGCGCTCATCTATCTTCCCAAACGCGCGCGGTTGGTATTGCGTCTGCCATTGGAGCGGATCGGCGACGGGCGCGTACTGGCCGGCAACACGCTGTGGATTGCCGACTGTCCGCTGCGGATTGGCCCGCCAACCGTCGTTTCGCTCTCGCCAGCCGAGACGCTCTATGCTCGGCATGTCATCGATGAGACGCACGACGAGAGCCTCTTCCTCGACCGCGTTGCGCAGGCGATGCACTCTCTTGGGTTGGCGCGTCCAAAGCTCATGTGCGGCAAGAGCCGGTGGATCGCCACTCCGCAGGGCGCTCTGCGTACGCGTAGTGTGATGATCGCCTGCCTCGCCCCACGCGAGTCGTTCACCGTGTTGGCGAACGGCATCGGCACCGGTCGGTTGCTGGGGTGCGGGCTGTTCGTGCCCTACAAGCGGTCCGCGTCGTACCCGCGCGGCGCTGAGGATTAAGACCTATCCGACCGCTCTCACGGCGGTCTCCTCGGCGACGCCCGCCGGCTCAAACCAGGCGAAACGCTCGTGGAGCCTGACCACCTCGCCGATGATCAGCAGCGCAGGCGGGCGCATCGCGCCCTCCGCGGCCTTTGCCGGCAAGCCCGCCAGATCACCGATCAACACGCGCTGGCTCTGCGTCGTGCCGTCCTGAACCAGCGCGGCAGGCGTTGCGGCCGGCAGACCCGCCTCGATCAGCCGCCTGCAGATCGGCTCGAGCGTGTGCAGGCCCATGTAGATTACAAGGGTCTGACGAGGCTGGGCCAGTGCGTTCCAATCGAGATCACCCCCGTCTTTGAGATGTCCCGGAACGAACACGCAGCTGTGAGCGAAATCGCGATGGGTCAGCGGAATGCCCGCGTAGGCCGCGCAGCCCGATGCCGCCGTAATGCCCGGCACGACCTGAAACGGAATGCCCTCTGCGGCCAGCGCATCGGCTTCCTCGCCCCCACGGCCGAAGATGAAAGGATCGCCACCCTTGAGGCGCAGCACGCGTCTACCCTCGCGCGCAAGTCGAACCAGGATTGCGTTGATCTCCTCCTGCGTCAGGCAGTGCTCGCCACACGCCTTACCGACATAGATGCGCTCGGCGCCACGGTGCGCCAAATCGACAATCGCCGGCGCCACCAGCCGGTCGTACACCACGACATCGGCCTGCTGCATCAGGCGCAGGGCCCGGAAGGTGAGCAGGTCAGGA
Source organism: Pseudomonadota bacterium (assembly GCA_021785405.1). Lineage (GTDB taxonomy): Bacteria > Pseudomonadota > Gammaproteobacteria > Steroidobacterales > Steroidobacteraceae > Bog-1198. Next base: position 98,524 of record JAJYFF010000001.1, read on the forward strand.
TCGCCGGGACCGGCGCCCACCAGATACACCTCCCCGACCGAAAGCGACGAGGGCGTATGCTGCTGCAGCGCGACCTCGATGGCGCATTTGGCCGCCCGCTCCCGACCCGCCAGCATCATCTCGGCGGCAGGCCCGTGCAGCACCTCTTCCCAGAAGCGGCGGCGCTGCGCCGCGCTCTTGAATCGGCGCTTGACACGCTTGCGCAAGCCCTGCGCCAGCGTCGCGAGCCTGCCATAGGTCGCCGGCAGCATCGTCTCGAGTTTCGTGCGCAGCATGCGCGAGAGAACCGGCGAGGCGCCGCCCGATGAGACTGCCACGATCACTGGCGACCGATCGACGATGGACGGCACGATGAAGCTGCAAAGCTCGGGCGCATCGACCACATTGACCGCAATTGTGCGCTCACGACACAGCCTGGAGACCTCGCTGTTGACACCCGGGTCGTCCGTCGCGGCGATGACCAGAGCGCAATCCTCGATATCGCTGGCGCGAAACGTGCGCGCGCGGTGACTGAGTTTTCCCTCAGCGCGATAGCGCGCGAGGCTTCTGCCGAGCTCGGGTGCCACCACCGTGACGGCGGCGTTCGCCCGCATCAGCAGCTCCGCCTTGCGCGCAGCCACCTCGCCACCGCCTACCACGAGGCAGGAGCGCGAGCGGACATCGAGAAACACCGGCAAGAAATCCATGCATCACCAGAGCTGAGCAACGATTAGGCACTCATTACAGAGGCAGCGCGGGGCCGTCGGTATATCTCCAAAGGAACATATCGGCTCGCCAATGGGGATAAATCGGGTCCTACGTCACACCCTGCGCGCCGAGCCGACTGGCGAGGCGTCACCGTGTCGTCTGCAATGGCTTTCCCAGACATAGGGCACCCAGCTGGCCGTCGATGCTGAAGGGTGCCCAGCGCGATTCGCTGGCGTGGTGCCGTCGCGGGATCGGTGCACGCGAGCTGCGCTGTAATAGAGTCTGACAGCGTCGAGCTTCCGGTGCAGATCGATCGAATTCCAGAAGAACGTGCGATCGAGGAATTCGCGCCGGATCGTCCCGATCGGTCGTTCGACGAAAGGGTGCGACATCGGGGCATACGGTGCCGGGCCGTCGATGTACTCGCCGCCGACGCCAAAGCCGACGATACGCCGCGTGAAAACATCGATGACCCCAAGGACTCAATGGCTGCGAAGCAGGATGGACTCGCAACGACACTGGTCCACGCTCCAGAGGCTGTCCTTGGTTTGCGCGATGAAGGTGAGCCAGGAGGGGCCGGAAGCGCCTGGATGTTCCGGGCAATAGTGTTTTGCGAGCACCCGGCGGACGACATCCTTATCATTCGGCACGCAGTATGCGTGCGAGATCTGCTCGGCAATGCGTTGATTCCCGAATCGGGGGTTGCGGCGCTTCATCTCGAGGATGGAGGCGACGATTTACTGCGTCGGGCTCCCGTGGACGAGAACAGGCGCCGATATTTTCGATCGAGCAGCTCGTCGAGCCAGGCGATCAGGGAGACCAATCAGCACAAGACTGCTCGTATGCGGGGTCCCACGCCATGATCGGCGAATTCGCACCCGACACGTCGTTACCCCGATACTTGCTTGTCGCGAGGGATTCAAGAGGCGAGGCCGATCCTCTTCAAGATCTGACGAAACCTCGGCGTTGCGCGTACGCGATCGAACCTGCGGTCTGCTTTCAGAATGACCAAGAAGAAGTCGCGTTCCTGGCAGGCCTTCTCGAGCGACTCAAGTGCCTCTGCCTCGTTGCCTAGTCCCAGGCAGGTGAGCGCGGCATCCACGTGGCACGGACTGCGACGCGCGGGATCCCGCAAGTTGCGGAGAACGCGATGGGCATCTGCAGTCCTCCTGGCCGTTCCGTAGGCATAGCCGAGAGCTCCCTGCGCCAGCGGCGCGCTCGCCGCTCCGCGGCATGCGCCCTCGAGCACGACAATCGCTTCGTCCAGTCTGCCTTGTTGTCCGAGCGCCATCCCCATCGCCAAGTGTGCGCGCAGCGATTGCGGATCCATCACCAAAGCTTGGCGCGCTACTCGGATGGCGGCGTCGGATCGGCCGCACAGGTAAAGCACCCCGGCGAGGTTGGCGCAGATGCTCGGCGAATGAGGCTCGAGCCGCTGCGCCTTCCTGGCCTCCCCGATCCCCTCGCGGAATCGCCCCAGCTCCGCGAGAAGCAAGCCGTACCACTGATGCGTTGTCGCGTGATCGGGCTCAAACTCCAGAATGGTCCTGAACTGCCGCTCTGCGCCCGCCCAATCCCAATCGTAGTGCCACCGGACAAAAGCCAGCGCGCTGCGTGCTTCGATCAGTGTTTCGTCCAACTCGATGGCATTCACGGCGGCGACTTTGGCTTTGGGCATCAGACGGCAGGCCGGGAGCGGCGCCAGCATGGGAAGCAAGGCATAGCTCGCGGCTATTCCGGAATGTGCCGGAGCGTACCCCGGGTCGAGCCGAATCGCCTGCTCGAAGTATCGGATCGCCCGGCGGAGTCCGCTTTCCGAGCGCTTGTTCCAGTGATATCGGCCCTGAAGATAACGCTGGTAGGCCTCGGGGCTTTCGGCATACCTCCGTGAAAGCAGCTTGCGTTGCTGGGCGCCGAACAGCAGCGCCAGCGCTCCCGCTACCTGCTCGGCAACGGAATCCTCAAACTCCAAGAGCTCGGAACGCTTGCCGTCGAACGACTCCGCCCAAACCAGCGCCCCCGTCTTGGCGTCGAGCAACTGGGCGGTGACCCGCACGCGCCCACCCCACGCCTGCACCTTTCCGCCGAGCGCGAAAGCTGCAGTGAGCTGGCGCCCTCGACCGAGCGCGCTTCCCCGCGTTCGTGCGGACGGCGAGGCCGTTGCGTTGGGCCGCAACGTGCACTCGCGGAGAGTGACGACCTTGGTAGTCAGCGCGTCTGTGATGCGCATACCGACTGATTTGTCGGCAAAACTGTTTCCCAGCAACTTGAAGGGCAGGACCACGAGCGATTTCTCGCCTCCGATTTTTTCCGGCGGCACCGGCTCCACGGGAGCGGCTAACCGGTAGCCACGTTTCGGAACCGTCTCGATGTAGTGCCTCCCGTCCCGAAATCCTCCCAGGACTTTCCGCAAATCGGAGACGTGGCGGGCGATGCTGCCCTCTTCAACGAAGCTGCCGGCCCAGACTTCGTCGAGAATGTCCTGCTTGCTCACGACGGCGCCCTGGCCTCGCGCCAGGACTCGGAGGATTTCGAACGCCTTCGGGGTCAGAGGGACGCGTTCGACCCCGCGGAGCAGAACGCCGGACTCCGGACCGAGAAGGTATGGGCCGAATCGCAACGATGCCTGCCGCACCGCCGTCTCCCGGAAAAGGTAAGAATTCTGTAAGGACTTCCGGCCGGGCTGTCTGGTAGAAATCCTGGCACAGAACGGCCGGGGGCAAAAGTGAATTCTCACGCGCCGGGGCGAGTGTGGACTGTGTCCAGCATCAGCCTGGAAAAAAGGGCCTACCCCAGATTCCTAGTGGCATTGTTCATCAAAATCAAGCTCTTGATTATGCGCGTAGTCCACGACCCGAAGCCGACGGCCGGCCCGACATGGGCATTTGGTAACTCCGAAGAACCAATCGCAGGAGGTGCAACGTGACACCCAAGCTCAGAATCAGCCTCTGCCTTACATTGGTCGCTGCCCTTTCGTTTGTGGCCAGCCACGCGCGGGCGCAGCAATGCTCCACACAGACCACGAAGGGAAGATACGTAGTGGTTGCCTCCGGGTTCCTTACGCCGCCAGGGGCGGTCTCACTCGCCCCCGCGAAGTTGCTCGCTACTGCTACCGCTGATGAAACCGGGCACTTCACGGGAAGCGGAACGCTGATGGTCGGCGGTGGTCCGGCCGTGACCCAGACAGTCGACGGCATGGAAATGATCAACAGCGATTGCACGGGCACGATCACCTATGCGACTTATATCAACGGCCAACTCGTTGGAAACTTGGACTTCAACTTCATCGTTTCGCAGCATGGAAACCGAATCGACGGACTTGCGGTAGACACCGGCACAGTCTTGGCCGCCGTACTGACGCGAATATCGCGCAAGCACGAGGCTAGCGATGCGGATACATCGCGATCCACAAAGGCAAAGCCCGCGACGACACTGGCGCGCCTACGGCCGAAGGCCCTACCCCAGGAACCTGCCGCGCAAGAATCTACACCGAGAGCCGCGCGTCAATCAGGATGAGAAAATCTGCCCGGGCGGGGAGCTTCGACGACGTCGTCAGAGAAGCTTCCCGCCGGTGTCAGCTGCATGTTTCAGTAGAGAGATAACATTAACGCGATTCGCAAATCCCACGAAGACTCTCCCGGACGGGAGCTCGACTTTCCAACTGTCCCGGGGCCGTTTCCCGGCAGGAGGGGGAGATGAACGCCACGATGATGCCTTACCCTCTGACGTTGACACACATTCTCGAGCGCTCCGGCAAGCTTTTCCAGAAAAGCAAAATTGTCTCACGGATGCCGGACCGGTCGCTGCAACGTCACACCTACGACGATTTCTATCGGTATGCAAGAGCCCTTGCGGAGGGCCTGACACGTCTGGGACTCGTTCGCGGCGATCGCGTAGCGACGCTGATGTGGAATCACTATTTTCACCTGGGCGCTTACTTTGGGATCCCTGCTGCCGGCGGCGTTGTCCACACACTGAATCTCCGTCTCTCGCCGATGGACCTCTCCTTGATCGCAAATCATGCCGGCGACCGGTTTCTGATCGTCGACGATGTGTTGTTGCCGCTGTATGAAAAATTGCGAGCGGCAACGAAATTCGAGCGCGTCATCGTTGTGCCACTTACCGGCCAGCCCGTGGCAAAGGAATTCGTGGATTGCGAGGCTCTTCTGCGCGAGTCCGTGCACGACCTGACGTACCCGGATCTTGATGAACGCGAGGGTGCGGCGATGTGCTATACCTCCGGAACGACAGGCGTGCCGAAAGGCGTGCTTTACTCGCACCGCGCGCTGGTGCTTCATTCCCTGGCCATGCTTTTTGCGGACTGCGCGGCATTGGCGGAACGCGATGTGATCCTGCCCGTGGTGCCGATGTTTCACGCCAATGCCTGGGGGCTGCCTTTCGCGGCACCGATGGTCGGAGCCGGGCTCGTCTTTCCCGGACCTCACCTCGATCCCGAGAGCCTCTTGGATCTCGCAGAGCGAGAACGGGTGACCATTGCCGCCGGCGTCCCGACCGTCATGATGGGAATCGCGGACGCGCTGGAAAAGTACGCCGGGCGATGGAAACTCGTACCGGGGCTGCGTCTGATCGTGGGCGGGTCTGCGCCCCCGGAAGCATTGATTCGACGGCTGGATAAACAAGGGATTCGTCTGGTGCATGTTTGGGGAATGACCGAAGCCACGCCGCTCGCGACTTGGTGCAACCCGATGCCGCAGATGGAGTGCTGGGATGCGGACGCGAAGTACGAGGTGCGCTCTCGACAGGGCAGACCGCTGCCACTTGTGGACCTGCGGGGAGTAGGGACCGAGGGCGAAGTTCCCTGGGATGGCAAGACACCCGGTGAGCTGCAGTTGCGCGGGCCCTGGATCGCTTCCAGTTATTTCAATTCCCCGGATGAGCAAAGCAAGTGGTCCGACGACGGATGGTTCCGTACGGGCGACGTCGCCACGATCGACCCTGACGGGTACGTTCGTATCCTTGACCGTTCGAAGGACATCATCAAGTCCGGCGGGGAATGGATCAGCTCGGTCGACCTCGAGAATGCGCTGATGGCCCACCCGGCAGTGGTGGAAGCGGCGGTCATCGCCGTCTTCCATCCGAAATGGCAAGAACGACCTCTGGCCGTCGTTGTCCTGCGGGAGGGGGCCAGCGCCACTGCGGAGAATCTCCGCGAGCTGTTAGCCGGCCGGTTCGCCAAGTGGCAGCTTCCGGACGCGTTCGTGTTCGTGAAGGAAATTCCTCATACCTCCACCGGCAAGATATTCAAAGCGATACTCCGGGAGCGGTTCAAGAACCTGCGGGCTGACGCAGAGAACCACTTCGCTTGCATGGGCCTGCAGCCGGAAACTTGAGCTCTAACGCGATAATCGAGCGACGACTACCTTTCACATGCTGATGCCCGACGGGGGTATCTGGGCGCAGGGGTGAGGCCGGAGTTCGTGCGCATTGCGGCGCCGACACCGCCGGAGCCGCAGGGGCTGGTCGAGAGGATCGGCACGCGCTTAGGGAGGCCGTTGGAGCGGCGCGGTATTCTGGTGCGCAGCGTCGACGATGGCTACCTTGACCTCAAGCCGGAGTCTGAAGAGGACGCTCTCACCCCACACGATACATGGCGTATATGCCGCATATCGCGCGACGCATTTCCGGGTAATTTCCGCCGAGTCCGGCGGCGGCGGGGCGGCGTTCAGACCGGGCGAGGCTCTGGCTCTGAATGGCATCGCCATCCGCCGCGTAATCCGCTCGAGGCCGGTGGCCCCATGAAAAGGGCGGTCCGGGAACGGACCGCCTCGATCGCTTCGCGTCGCCTAATGTCCTGCCGTGTAGCTGAGATCGGCGTCATATCTGTCGACATGCGAGGAGGAACTCGCGATCGCCGCATTCAGCGCCTTGCGAATGCCTTGCGCCTTGTCGGCGCCATAGACCTTCGCCATCATCGTCCATAACGGCGGGTTGATCTTCCTGCCGAAGTCCGCCCAGTCCTTGTGCGGAATCACCAGTATGAAATCCGGCGCGCCCGAACGGCCATCGTTGACCTCGAACGTCATCGAGTAGTCCGGTCTGTGGGTTTTTGCAAAGGCCGCATAAACCATCTTGACGGAGTTCTTAAACGCTTCATGGGAGGCGTGTCCGCCCTTGAGCGTGAAAGTCACGACCTTGATCAAGTGGTCGCCCGCATCCACGCCCTTCGGCATATTGCTCATACCCGGAGCGAGCGTCATGAATGAGCTGGTCTCGGTCAGCAAATGAGGGTTGACGGAATTCATGTACACCGATTCGCAGGCATGGAACTCTTGTCTCATCTCATCGAAATCTGCCCAGGTGACCGGATCGGAGACATAGGAATAGGAATATGTGTTGCCGGTCACGTGCGCCCATGCCTTCCACGTGTACTTGACGCCATGCTCGCGAAAGCACTGGTTGAGAGCTTTCTCGCCCGCCTCGTAGGCCTGTAGCTGGGCTGGTGCCACCACGTCCGTGTAATCCCGCGTAACGTTCGCGTGAGTCATTCCCGCGGCCTGCGCGCCGCCAATATGGATATTCGAGAGAATCGGTCCTGCGCCGTCCCAGATCCGGGAATGATCTTGAGTCGAGTTGGGCGGCATCGCATTATTCGACCGGCGGGTCGGCGGCCATGCCAATTCGAGGTTACGGACAGGACAAGGATAGGAGCCGGTATCGACCCCCGATACCGCGGTCACAGGGAGGAGCACATGAGTCGTTCGATGCGCTTGGCGGTGACGATGTCGGTGGCGGTGATCGCGATTACTTCGGCGGGAGTGGTGGGCGCGAGCGCCGGCCCGACTCCCGGCTACGTGCCTCCTCCGCTCGCGATCTACGGCCAGCTGCCCTCCGTCGAGGCTCCAGCTCTCTCGCCGTCCGGTAACCGCCTCGCGTTCATCGAGCGCAAGGGCAGCCGGCGTTATGTCGTGGCGACGGATCTCCAGTCCCGAAAGCTGCTCGCCGCCACCCGCATCGACAACACCAAGGTACGTGCGTTGCGCTGGTACGACGAGAGTCACCTGTTGATCAGTTACTCGTCGACCGCGTATCCGCCTTTCGGCTTTGACGGGAGCGAAGATGAATGGTCGTTCCTGGTGAGCTGGAACATCGCGAAGAATCGCATGCGGTCGATCACGATGCGGGTCCCCGACGAACAAACGTTCAACACCGTCGCGGGAACTATCGAGAGGCGCGTCGTCAAGGGCCGAACGAAGCTGTTCGTGGTCGGTGCCTATGTCGACTCCCAATACGTCTATCCGGCGCTGTTCTCGTTCGATTTACATGCAGATCGGACGAGAATCGTGGCCCGCGCCGATTCCCTGCAGACGGATTGGATCGTCGATGCCCAGGGGCGCGTCGCCGCATCGTACACGTATCATATGCGAGGAAAGGACGAAGGCGATTGGATACTGCGGGTCCGCCACCAGGGCGAGATGCGGCGGATCGCATCGGGCACGGCCGTCCTCGATCCTCCCAACCTCATCGGGTTCAGTTACGACGATAAATCGTTGATCGTCTCGTTCGCCACGACGCGGGGGTGGACCTGGAAGCCCCTGCGCCTCGCAACCGACTCGTGGGGTGCCCCCCTTGCCTCCGGAGAGACCTTCTATGAACCCACTCTCAACCCGTTGACCGGGCAGATCATCGGTGGCGTTGTCGACCCGTCGAATCCACGGCAAGTATTCTTCGATCCCGCGCTCGAGGCGCAATGGTCGGCCCTGGTCCGCGCATATGCCGGTGATCGAGTCGATCTCGTGTCTTATTCCGATGATCTCGAACGGTTCGTGGTCCGAGTCTTCGGTCCGCACTACGGTGACCGTTACCTACTGGTCGATTGGCGTACCGTGGACTCGTACCCGATTGGAAACGTCTACCGCGGTCTGTCGACGTACGCCCGCGTCCAGCCGATCACCTATCGGGCTGCCGATGGCCTGAAGATCTCCGGCTTCCTGACGCTGCCGCCGGACCGACCCGCAATCAACCTGAGCCTCGTCGTGTTGCCCCATGGCGGTCCCGCGGCAACGGACGACGGCGATTTTGACTGGTGGGCGCAGGCTCTCGCCTCGCGTGGCTACGCGGTGTTACAACCCAATTATCGGGGCTCCGACACCACCGATTCACTGCTGCGCGCCGGCTTCGGGGAGTGGGGTCGGAAGATGCAAACGGATCTCTCCGACGGCGTGCACTACCTCGTCGGGCGCGGTATCGCGGACCCAAAGCACGTCTGCATCGTCGGTGGTAGCTACGGAGGCTACGCGGCGCTTGCGGGCGTGACCATTCAGACCGGCATCTACCGCTGCGCAGTGTCGGTCGCCGGCGTCTCCGACCTCGCGAAATTCCTCGAGTGGACCAACGCGACGATGATGGCGAACCGTAACGAATTCACGCGCTATTGGGATCGCTACCTCGGCGTCACGGGCCCGAAGGATCCACGTCTGCAATCGATTTCACCGATCGATCACGTGAACGCAGTCTCGGTTCCAGTTCTGCTGATCCACGGGCGTGACGACGTCGTCGTTCCGTACTCGCAGAGCAAGGAGATGGCCGAGGCGCTGCAGCGTGCCGGCAAATCGGTGCAGCTGATCAGTTTGCCGCACGAGGATCATTGGTTATCCCACAGTGCCACCCGCGAGCAAATGTTGGAGGCCATTGTACATTTTCTCGAACGCAACGATCCGCCCGGCTAGCGGCGCTGGTCGCGAACCCGCGGGTGAACTTGACGCGCTTTCACGCGTTATTTGCGCCGCATTCTCGACTGCGTGCGAGGATCACGGCACGCTGAAGTGATCGGGCCGAGCGGCCGGTTTCAGTCGCTACGTCCGAGCAGTGCGCGCTGGAAGGTCACTTGCTCGGGATTTCCTCCCAACCATACCGCGAGCAGGCCGCGCTGAAAATTTCGTCCCGCGATCGGCGCGCCTTCCGGTCGGCCGTTGAGGCTGAACCGCGTCGTGCCGTCCGGCAGGAAGTCGATCGCGATCAGGTCCCCGTTCTTGGCTTCGCCGAACGTCCGCATGAGGTCGATCATCGCCGTGACTTTCGGCGCGATCCGCGCTTGCTCGGCCGGCGAATCATTGCGCGCGATCCCCTGGCGCAGCGCGTCGATCAACTGGCCGGCGTTCAGGTTGCGCGTCAGCGTCATCGATAGACGCTTGGGGCCCGGATCGGTCAGCGCCCGCACGCGATCGGTCGTCCGCGTCCGCAGGTACAGCGCGCCGACGTAGACGTGGAAGAAGAACTTGGTTCGCAGGCCGGCGCCGTTCAGCACCAACTGCGTGCCGCCGACCTCGGCCGTGTTGGCGACCCGGATTCCGTCGACCGTGGTCGCACCGGCGCCGCCGCAGAGCGTGGTCGCGAGCGCCACTGTCAATAGCCATTGCTTCATCGCGTCTCTCTCTACTGCCCAGCCGCCGGCGGCGAGTCGTGCCGCCGCGAAGATCACCGCCGCGCTGACCCGAGTCATCGCGGTCGTCAGCGTTTTCGGATCTGCATGATAGCGCTCAGGGATCCGTTCGCTCGCGCCAAGGTAAAGAAAAAGACCTCGCGAACAGCGCGGACACGACCCCGAACCGCGCTGGCGGCACCGTGAAGCACAAAGTCGCGACGGCGCGGAGCGCCCCGCTATAGCTTGGTGACGACGACGCGGCCCTGCGAATTGACGTAGATGTGATAACGCCTGCCGTCCCGGCACTTGACGCTGTAATCGCTGTCGCCGTTGCGCTTGACCGCGACGATTTTGTCGCAGCGCTTGCCATGCAACGCGATCGTCGCCATCAAGTCCTTGGAAAACGACGGACTCTCGGCGCGCGCCGCTTGCGTCGCGCCGAGCAGGGTGGCGGCCGTCACGGCCGCGAGCACAAAATACTGTCTCATGTCGTCACCTCCAGTGTTCATTGCTATAGCTGCGCTTTCGCGAATTTCTTCGGATCCGACAAAATCCCCCAAATCGCGCCGCGCGACGCGGCGATGTCCGCGGCAAGCGGCGGGTCGGAACCCTGGAGCAGCGACAGCACCTTCATCAGCAAAAGGTCGTAGCGCTGGTGGAGGTCGGCCATCGATGCATGACTTTGGCCGCTGTAGCGCGCCTGGAATTGGGCCAGCAGATCGTCGACCTGATTCTTCAGCGAGAGCTTGGTGAACAGACCGATCGCGTGGGTGTCGCGAAGCCGCTGTTCCAGGGACTTCAAATCGAGGTTTCCGGCATGTGCCGGCGGCGCCGCCTTCACCGGCGGCGGCGAGGCAGTCACGTGCGGCGGCGAGGCTGTCACGTGCGGCGGCGACGCGGGCACGGGCGATCGCGAAGCCGGAGCGAGCCGCGCCACAGCCGGGGGCGTCGCGGGCGTGTGTGGTGACCGGTTCCCCGTCGAGGCCTTCATCTTCGGCAGCGCGCGCGCCGCCGGCTCTGGCATCGACGCCGGCGCGACCGAGGGACCTGACGGGGTCTCTTCGACCCGGCGGGGCGCCGCCGGCGGCGGCGTCACACGTGTGGGCGTCGGGCTCGGCGGCCGCAGCGGCGGCACGGGCTGTTGCACGCAGCCGCCGAGCACGCCGATGACCAGCAGGATCGCCGATGCGGCGCGCATCGATGAGCGGGCAAAGCGCATATAGTCTCCGTGTCGCGAGTCGCGACCACCGCATCCGGGGACGCAACACAGTATATCGCCGCCGCGCCGCAGCGAACGGCTTTCAATGCGTGCGGCGCCGGGTGGAATGCCGGCGCCAGCACCTTGCCGGCGCCAACACGATGTATCCGGCCTTTTCAAAGGCCTTTGGTTGACGCGCGAGGGTTGGCTGCGCGGGTCGATCTCGTCCGTGCTGTCGGTCTCAATCATGAACCGCCGTCTCACGCTCACAAATCGAGTGCGAGATACTCCGCGCCGGCGACCGGGTTGGACCCGTAGGGATCGATGGGCTGGAAGCCGAGCGTGCGATACAGCGCCCGCGCGGCGCTCATGCTCGGCAGCGTGTCGAGACAGAGGCGCGTGTACCGCAGCGCGCGGGCGTGATCGCAGATCCGCTCGACGAGCTGCCGTCCCAGGTTCTGGCCGCGCACCGCAGGGCGCACGTAGAGCCGCTTCATCTCGCAGGCGCCGTCGTCGAGCGCACGCAAACCAACGCAGCCCACCGCGTCCGTGCCGCGTCGTGCGAGCAGCAGTCGGCCGGAGGGCGGTGCGTAACGTCCCGGCAGTGTCGCCACCTCAGCATCGAAGTCTTGAAAGCACCGGTCGACGCCCACGCCAGCGGCGTACTCGCGAAAGAGCGCGCGCACCGTCACGAGATCCCGCGGGAAGTCGGCGTCCTCGATCGTGAACGGTGCCGCCGTGAGTCCTCTCGAATCGGGTGTCACGGCCCGCCGCCAAACAGGGCGTCGAGTTCGGCGTGCGGCATCGCCGAGCCGAGTCCGTCGAAGCGACCGTCCGCGGCGAGCCGGCGCGCGGCGCTGAGGAAGCCCGTCCAGGCCGCCCGCGCGAGCGCACCACCGACGCTGATGCGCCGCACGCCGAGCGCCGCAAGGTCCGACACGGCGAATTCGCTCGTCCCGCTGATCAATACGTTCACGGGTTTCGGGGCCACCGCTTCGACCACGGCGGCGATCTGCTCGCGCGTACGGATCCCGGGCGCGTACAGGCAGTCGGCGCCGGCGCTCGCGTAGGCGCGGAGCCGCCGGATCGTCTCGTCGAGATCGGGTCGGCCACGAATGAACCCTTCCGAACGTCCGACCAGCAGGACGTCGGCGCCGGCGCGATCGATCGCCTGACGCGCCGCGCGCAGCCGCTCGACGGCGACATCCAGTGCATAGAGCGGTTCGGTGGCCACCCCGCTCGCATCCTCGATCGACAGGCCCGCGACGCCGGTGTCGACCGCCCGGCGCACGTTCTCGGCGACGCCCGCCGCGGTCGCGGCGTAACCGCTTTCGAAATCGGCATTGATGGGGACGCGCGCCGTCGCGACCAGGATCTGTAGATGCTCGAGGACCCGATCGCGGGGCATGGCGCCGTCCGCGCGTCCTTGCGACCACGCGAAGCCGGAACTCGTCGTCGCAAGCGCCGGGAAACCCAAGGACTGCAACGCCAGGGCGGAACCGACGTCCCAGGGATTCGGGATCACGAAGCAGCCGCGTTCGTGCAGGCGTCGGAAGGTGCGCCGTTTGTCATCGACGGTAATGGCTGGGGAGTTCATCGGTGCGTGTCCGCTGGGTGCGCGGTGGAATCATCGCGCCAGACGCCGACGGGTGCAATCGACGGGTATGAGCGGTCTTTCTGGGCCTTTGCGAGCGCTGCCGTGGGGCGCCAGGGCCGTGCTACGCTGGCGTGCAGCAGCAGCGGGGAGGGGGCGACGATGGATGCCAAAGCCGGGGCGCGCGAGCGCCTGGAATCGGTTCGCAGCGGGCTGATCGAGTTGAGTCATCGTATCCACGCGCACCCGGAGCTCGGCTTCGAGGAGGAAAAGGCGAGCGCCTGGCTCTGCGAGCATCTCAGCGAGGCCGGCTTCTCGGTGGAGAAGGGCATCTGCAACCTGCCCACCGCCTTTCGGGCCCGCGCGGGCTCCGGGCCGCTGCATGTGGCCTTCTGCGCCGAATACGACAGCCTTCCCGGTATCGGGCACGCGTGCGGACACAACCTCATCGCCGCCGCTTCGCTCGGGGCGGCGATCGCAGCGGCGCAGGTCGCCGACGAGATCGGTCTGACGGTGAGCGTGATCGGTACGCCGGCCGAGGAGGTCGGTGACTCAAGTGGCAAGATCCTGTTGCTCGAGCGGGGCGCGTTCGCCGGGATCGACGCGGCCATGATGGTCCATCCGGCGCCGATCGACATGTGCCGGGCGAAGATCATCGCCGCATCGATGTTCGACGTGCACTGCACCGGAAAGGCATCGCATGCCTCGGCGTTCCCGGAGCTCGGCATCAACGCCGCGGACGCGTTGACGGTGGCGCAAACCGCCATCGGGTTGCTGCGGCAACACATTCGCGACACCGACCGCATCCACGGCATCGTCACGCACGGCGGCGATGCGCCGAACGTCGTGCCGGCACATACCTCGGCCCGTTACATCATTCGCGCGGAGACGCTCGAACAGCTGGCGGAACTGCGCGAGCGGGTGCGGCGGTGCTTCGAAGCCGGAGCGCTCGCGACCGGCGCGACGGTCGAGATCGTCGGCGGCGAGAAGCCCTATGCCGAGATGCGCCACGACCCGCGCCTCGCCGAGCTCTACCGGCGCAATGCCGAGCAGATCGGGCGCTCGTTCCCGAACCCCGGGGTCTGGGAGAACCGGCCGACGGCATCGACCGACATGGGCAACGTGTCGCTTGCGATTCCGTCGATTCATCCGATGATCGGCATCAATTCGTTGCCCGCGGTCAACCACCAGCCGGAGTTCGCGGCCCATTGCGTCAGCCCCGATGCGGATCAGGCGTTGTTCGACGGAGCGCTCGCGATGACTTGGACCAGTATCGATTTGGCGGACGTCGGTGCCCCTTGAGGTGGGCGGGGCCGGCGTGCAACGCAATCCGCGTCCAGTAGGGCCGCGCTGCGGATCGTTGCAGCGACCTCTTCGTTGGCGCTTGCGCCGCCAGCGAAGGGCGCCGCCGCCACGTCATGTCGACGGGGCGCACGGGTCATGACGCAAGACGCCGTACAGACGATGCAATCGGTACGAACTTCTTCCGGCCTGTTGCGAGTACTCGGCACCGCCTTTGGCGTAGCGCTTGGGATCGGCGGCATGGTCGGCAGCGGCATCTTCCGGACGCCGGGAATCATCGTCGGCCATGCCGGCACGCTGGGCATTGCGGCGCTGCTGGTGGTCGTCGGTGGTGTCCAGACGTTCCTGTCCGCCAATCTCTGGGCGGAGGTGTCGACGTCGATTCCCTTGTCGGGCGGTACGGTCGTCGTCGTCCGTCGGGCCTTTGGCGACACCGCCGCGCTGATCACGGGGTGGACCGATGCGCTGGCTGGCGTGGCGGCCTCCGCGCAGCTCAGCGCGGCCGGCGCTGGCTTTCTGGCGGTGATCCTTCCCCGTCTGACGTCCCATGGCGGTGTGACGGCGGCGGCGCTCACGATCATCGTGGCGCTGATCAACTGGCGCGGAGTCGTGATGGGCGAAGTCGCGCAGATGGTCGCGAGCGTCGCCAAGGCGCTGGTGATCATCGCCCTGATCGCCGTGCTGTTCTGGATGACACGGCTCGCCGCGCCGACAGTCACGCTGGACACACCCAGCATGGTTGCTCCTTTCGGCAGCCTGTTGATCGGTTATCAGTTGGTCTATGGCGCTTACGCGGGTTGGGCCTTGCCCGGCTATTTCGCCGAGGAAACGACCAATCCCGGACACGCCATCCCGCGCGCGTTGTTCTGGTCGGTGGCCGGCGTCATGGGGTTGTATCTGCTGATGCTGGCGGCATTGGCGCATGCGTTGCCGCTGGCGTTGCTGTCGCGCGCCGACTTTCCGGCGGGCATTGCGCTCGCGCACGTGCTGGGTCCGGCGAGCAGCGCCGTGCTGGCGGCGATCGCCTTCATCACCGTGTTAAGCTGCCAGAACAGCAACTTCATGCCCGGCACCCGCGTGTTGTTGGCGATGGGTCAGGCCGGCTATGCGCCGCGGCAGCTGACACGGGTCAATCGCGGGGGGACCCCGGATGTTGCGCTGCTGGTGTTCACGCTGCTCTGCATCGGACTGGCACTGACCGGCCGTTACGAGTTGATCTTCATCTTGATGGGGACGCTCGACATGGCACTGACCGCGATCACCGATCTCGCGTATCTGCAACTGCGACGCCGGGAGCCGGCACTGGCACGCCCGTTCCGCGCGATTGGCCACCCGGTGCTGCCGCTGCTCGCGCTGACACTGGATTTTGGCATCTTGCTCGCCGTCGCGATCGCCGATATGCGGAGCGCCATGTACGCGATGATCGCCGTCGCGTTCGGCGTGATCGTGGCGCGGATGACGGCGCGCGCGCGGGCGGCCCGCGCGGTTCAGGCCGTCTGAGCGGGAAGGCAGCCGCGCGCGCGTGCTAGGCTGCGTGCAGACGATCGGGAGGCCCCGGCATGATCACGCTGTATCACCGTCCCAAGACTCGTTCCACGCGATTTCTGTTCTTGCTCGAGGAGCTCGGGGCGCCGTACGTCGTCCGGGTGGTCACGACACGCAATCGCGACGGCAGCGGCGCCGCCGATCCGGCGAATCCGCATCCGCATGGCAAGGTGCCGGCGATCGACGACGACGGCGTCGTCGTGTTCGAATCGCCGGCGATCGCGCTCTACCTGACCGATAAGTTTCCGAAGAACCGCATCGGCCCGCTCGTCGGCGATTCGGACCGCGGCGCGTATCTGTCGTGGCTCTCGTATTACACCGGTGTATTCGAGCCAGCTTTCCTGTCGAAATTCATGAACGTCGAGGTTCCGCGGGCGACCGCGGGCTGGGTCGCGGTCGAGGAGTGTCTGCCGGCGGTGCTCGACCGTCTCGCGCGCGGTCCGTACCTGCTCGGTGATCGCTTCAGTGCGGCGGACGTGTTGTATGCGACGACGTTTGCGTTGTTTGCGAACAGCCCACTGCTCCCGCAGTCTCCGGTGATCGCCGAATACGTTGCCCGGGTGACGGCGCGGCCTGCGTTCGCACGCGCGGTGGCGAGGGACGGCGGCTAGTTGCCGGGCGAACGCCGTTCCCGACGATCGAGCCGCGCGGCCCTCGCCCAAAATCGATGCGACTGGCGTGCCGATGGCCGCCGAGTCACGCGACTCCGCGCGGCACGCCAATCGCATGACTCCCGAACGGCTTGGAGCCGCCGTCTGGTCAGTTGTTCTTGATGCAGGGATCCGTCGTGGTCGCAGTCGGTCGGCGCAGGGTTGTGAGCGTCGAGTACTCTTGCCCACCGATGGTCGCGTACAGGCGGTAGATCCAGGTGCCGGTCGTGCTGCTGCTGTTGTTCAGGTCGCTGAGCGTGATCTGCTTGCTGCCCGGAACGACCGTCGGGGTGCCGAAGATGTCCGCATTCGGTGCGGTGCCGACCCACGCGAAACCCGGATTGGGGGCGTTCATCGCATTGAACGTTCCGGCCGCGGCGTTGCCGTCCAGCTGCCAGGTG
Source organism: Pseudomonadota bacterium (assembly GCA_021785405.1). Taxonomy (GTDB): domain Bacteria; phylum Pseudomonadota; class Gammaproteobacteria; order Steroidobacterales; family Steroidobacteraceae; genus Bog-1198. Next base: position 115,283 of record JAJYFF010000001.1, read on the forward strand.
ATCGTCTGGGGGTTCGGATCCCGGCTGACCTCGTTGGCGTTGTTTCTCTGGTCGACATCGAGCGCATTCTGGGTCGTGTCCAGCGTGACCGACAAGTTGTAAGGCATGGGACTCTCCTCGTGATGGTCGTGGGTCGATGGATCAAGGCGTCTTCGAGCCGTACCTCGAACGCCGCGTTGGGCGGGTATTCGATGTCGGCGCGCCGCAGGGCCCGCACGAACGCCGGATCCCGATAGCCGCTCGACCAGAGGGTTCGGATCAACGGCAGGGCTTCTGATTTGCGCTCGAGCGCGAGCAGCGCGCGCACCTGCAGGCCGAGCAGGCGCGGATCCTTGCGCCCGGCCGTCGGCGCACGCAGTGCGGCCAGGGCCTGTTCGCGTAGCCGCGCGGCGGCCGGCGCGGCCGTGGTGAGCCGCGCCAGCAACAGCTCGGCATCGGCGTGCGCGAGCACGAGCTCTCGGTCGTTCGGGTCCTTGCGGGCCAGCGGCCGGAGGGCGTTCAGCGCCGCGCCGACCAGCACGCGCGCCGCGTTCTCGTGTCCGAGAGCGAGCCACTGCGCGGCGCGTTCAGCGCGTACCTGCGCGTATTCGCGGCGCCACGCGCTGTTCGCCGGGTCTTGCGCCGTCAGTCGCGCGAACGTCGCCAGAGCCTTCGCCGTCAGGGCGGATGCCGATCGCAGATCGCCCTCGATCCGCAGCAGCCGACTGAGCTGGGTCTCGTACAGCGCCAGCTCCTCCTGCACGCCCGCCAGGGTTGGATCGACGGCGGCGACGCTGCGGGCCGTCGCGACCGCCTCCTGCAGGTCGCGCACACCGCTCGCGTTCTGGCCTGCGAGCGCGAGCGTGCGGCCGAGAATCGCATGAACCCGCAGCATGTTCGTGCGCTGATCGTTGTTCTTCGGGTCACGGGCGCTCAAGCCAGACTCGATCGCATCGTCCGCCGCGTAGTTCGCGATCGCCTCGAGCAGGTCGCCGCGCATCAGGGCCATCTTGCCGATGTTGTCGTACGCAACCCCCAGCCGCGCGATCGCGTGGACGTCGTTCGGGCGCATCGCCACCAGTCGTTGGCACAAGGCCAGCATGCTGGCGTATTCGGCGGATGCGTCGGCCAGTCGATTCGTCGCCTCGCGGACGTGGCCGATGTCGTTGTCGATCGTGGCGAGCTGGAAGATCAGTTGGGGGTTCGATGCCGCGTGGGTTTGGGCGCGCAGCAGGATCCGCTGTGCCGCGAGAAACTGGGCTTCCGCAGCGCGCAGATCGCCCTGATACCAGCGGGTCATCCCGATGAACGCGACGGTCTCCGCGTAGAAGAGCTGCCGGGGTACGTTCGCGGGTTCGGCATCGGCGAGCCGGGCGCCGATCTTGGTGGCCGCGAGATAGGACTGCATCGCCTCCGGGAGATGACCCTGGTCGAGGCGCACGCTGCCGATCTTCTCGAATGCCCGGGCCCGCTGCGCGAGCGCTTCGTCCGTGACGTCCGTGGTCGGCAGGGACTGGAAGTACTTCATCGCCTGATCGTCGACCGCCTGCATGATATCGAGCCGCTGCACTTGCGCGAGCTTGTCGTTCAAATCGCCGAGCATGAAGTTCACGAGCGTCTCGGCCTGCTTTTGGCGCCGCTCGGCGTCGCGTCGCGCGATCGTCGCGGCAATCGCGAGCACGATCGTCACGACCATGATCGCGACCGCGAGCGCCGTGACACCCGAGAGTCGGCGGATGCGCCGTTGCAGTTCGCGCTGGCGCAACGCGTCGAAGCCCAGCCCGAGCATTCCGGCGACCAGCTTCAGCTTCGCGCGCGTCCGTCGATCCTTGCCGGGTCGCAGATCGGCCGCGATGGGCTCGGTCCGCCGCGTCGTGAGTTGTCCGTCGGCACCGAGTTCGAAGCGCAGCGCCGGTACGAAGCATTCCTGCTGCGCATCCCCTGCCTTCTCGCCGGCGTCAGGCTCGCCGTCGACGATGACGCAGAAGATGCGATCGCCGCGCCCGAGGCGCTTGAACGACAGCACCTCCTCGTTGACCCAGCGCGACGCTGCCGCGGCCGGCGAACAGATCACGATCAGGTTCGCGCTCGCGGCGAGCGCTTCGTTGACCGCGCGGCTCAGGTCGGTGGCACTCGGCAGTTCGTCGCGATCGCGGAAGATCGGTGCTAGCCGGCGCGGCACGACGCCCGCGGCGGTCTCGGACCCGACCAGGCGGCGCGGCACGCGATAGGTCTCGAGCGCCTTGTGCAGCCAGCGTGCCCAAGCCTGGTCGTGGTGGCTGTAGCTGATGAAGGCGCGGTAGCGGAAGGCGAAGCTGGAATGGCTCACTTCCATGCGCGCTGCACTCCGGTTCTTAAAGGATCCCCGGCACTCGGCGATGCCGTACTCTCGCACCGTACAGCGTGTACCCGCGGGGGCCACCGAGAAAGGCCCCCTCGGCGCGTTCGCGGGTCACCTGCAACGCTAACTCCACGTCCTAGACTAGCACGGTCCGCGGGCTCGGATGATAGCCTCGCCGTCGGGCCGCTCGGCCGTCCGCCACGGTCGGCGCGCCCGGCATTTCGATGCCCCGATCATCGCGCCGCTATCCTATCCTCGGCGGCATCCATGCTACGGTAGCCGGCATGAATGCCAGCACACGCGACGCGGGCCTGGTCCGCTCGGTCGGACCTTGGGGGCTTGCCGCCAGTATCGTCAACATGGTGGTCGGCGCATCGATCTTCGTGGTCCCGGCACCACTCGCCGCGAACGTCGGCCTCTACGCGCCGTTGGCGATCGTGGTCTGCGCGATCGCGGTCGGCGCGGTGGCCGTTTGCTTCGCCGAGGGCGGCAGCCGCATACCGAGCAGTGGTGGCGCCTACGGCTACATCGAGGCGGCTTTCGGCCCGATGACCGGGTATGCCGCGGGCACCCTGCTCTGGTTCGGCGACGCGCTCGCATCCGGCGGCATCGCCGCAGCGCTTGCCGACGTGGTCGTGCAATTGCTGCCGCCGGCGGTCGCGGCGCCGGCCCATGCGCTGATCGTGGTCGGCACGATCGGCGGGATCGCGCTCGTCAACATGAGCGGTGTCGACCGCGGCATGCGCCTGGTCAATGGGACGACGCTGGTGAAGCTGCTGCCGCTCGCGGTGTTCCTGCTGGTGGGCGCCTTCGCGCTGCATGGCGCGAATTTCCAGCATCCCGCGCCGGTGAGCGGCGGCGGCATGGGGCGCGCGATGATCCTCGCCGTGTTCGCGTTCATGGGCATGGAGACTTCGCTGTGCGCGAGTGGCGAGGTCGCGCGACCCGAGCGCACCATTCCGCGCGCGCTGGCGATCGCGATGGGCTCGGTGACCTTGCTGTACGTGGCCATCCAGATCATCGCCCAGGGGATGCTCGGGTCCGCGCTGGCGTCCTCCTCGGCGCCGCTCGCCGACGCGATGGCGCGCGTCGATCCCACGCTGCGGTTGCTGATGCTGGCGGGTACGAGCCTGTCGATGTTCGGTTACCTGAGCAGCGACATCCTCGGAAGTCCGCGGATCCTGTTCGCGTTCGCGCGCGATGGCCTGCTGCCGAGCGCGCTGGGGCGGGTGCATCCGCGAAGCCACGCACCGCACGTGGCGATCGCTTGTTATGCGCTCTTCGCGATCCTGCTCGCGCTCACCGGATCCTTCGCCGAGCTTGCGGTGCTGTCGGCGCTCGCGAGTGCCGGGTTCTACATCGCCGGCTGCGCGGCGACCTGGCGACTCGCGCGGCAGGGCGTCGCACGCGCCGGCACGCCGTTGAATTTCCGCTGGCTCGGCATCGCCACGGTCGTCGGCATCGGCAGCATGATCGCGTTGATCGCGCTCGCTTCGCGCACCGAGATCCTGGGCCTGTTCGCGCTGATCGGCGCGAGCGTGCTCATCTACGTGCTGCAGACCCGGCTGTTCCGGCGACGCGGATGACGGTCGGTCGCGCGGCGGGCACGTCCGGTCACTGCGCCGGCGCCGCCGTCAGGGACTCGGCGCCGATCCAGCCGAGCGGCGCGGCCCGGCGCACCACGAACAGCCAGCAGCACGCGCCGACGATCGCCACCGCAGCCGCCACCAGGAACGCCGCCTGGTACCGGCCGGTCCAATCGATCAGCGCGCCGGTGACGATCGGGGCGACGATGCCGGGCACGTTGCCGATCGCATTCTGAATCCCGATCCACTTGCCCGCAGCGCGGGGCCCCGCGAGCATCTGACCGATCGTGAAGAGGTTGAAGGAACACAGCCCGAAAGCCACCGACGTGGCGAGCAGACCCGCGATCGCGACGTGCGCGTTACCGAGCGCGCAGGCCATCATGCACAGAAAGCCGATGAATTGTGAGGACGCGATGATCGTGATGCGCACGCGACTCGGATCGGCGCCGCGGGCGATCCGTCGGTCGGTGAGCCAGGCGGCGCCGCAGCAGATCGCCGCCGACAGCGCGTACACGGCGCCGCCCAGACGGGCCATGGCGGCGAGCGAGTAGCCCTGAGACCGGACGAGATACAGCGGTAGCCACGACAACACCAGATAGAACGGGTAGTTCGCGCAAAAGTGACCGATGCTCGCGCCCCACAGCTCGCGCTTCGCGAGGAGTGCGCGAAACGTCGGCTCGGGCACGCGGGCGTCGCTCCGCGCCTGCGTCGCGAGAGCCCGCGTGCGCATCACCCAGGGAACGAGCCACGCCAACGAGATCGCGCCGAACACGATGAACAGTGGGCGCCAGCCGGCCGCCGCGATGAACAGTCCGCCGACGAAGGTGCCGACCGCCGGTCCGGAGTAGACGCCCGACACCACCAGGGCGTTGGCGATGCCCAGCCGTTCGGGGGGCACGTGCTGCGCCAGCAATTTCGAGCTCGCCGGAAAGCTCGCGCTCTCGCCGAGCCCGAGCAGAACCCTGAGCATCAGCAGCATCGCGAATCCGCTCGTGAATCCCGTCGCAAGCGTCGCCGCCGACCACAGCGCGAGGCCGAGGGCGAGCGTGCGATACGCGTTGATCCTCTGAACGAGCCAGGCGGCGACGATCTGCGCCGGCACGTAGACCCAGAAGAACGCGGACACCAGGGTGCCGTACTGGATGTTCGACAGACGCAGATCGGCCTTGATCAGCGGGGCCGCGGTCGCAAGATTGCCGCGGTCGACGTAGTTGATGAAAATCGCGAGCGCCATCAGCCCGACGATGCCGCGGCTGAAATGGGCGGACCCGGCGTGGTCCCGCGGTCGCTGGTCGTTCTTGTTCATGGAACTCCCCGATGGTGCTGGGCTAAGCTGTCACGAAAGCCGGCCGCTGTCGCGGCATTTCGGCGCCAGCCGGGCGCCGCCCGCTCGGCCAGCCCCCAAACCGCCCATCCGGAGATGCCAAGCGATGCCACAGCGACGACTGATCGGTTCCGGTTCGCGCTTCGAGGCCGAGATCGGCTATTCCCGCGCGGTCGTTCAAGGCGACTGGGTGTTCGTGGCCGGCACCACCGGCTTCGACTACGCCGCGATGACGATCGCCGACGATCTGCCCGCACAGACCGAGCAATGCCTCAAAAACATCGCTGCCGCGTTGGCAATGGCGGGCTCGTCGCTGCGCGACGTGGTGCGGGTCAGGTACATCCTGCCGAACGCGGCGGACTTTCCCCAGTGCTGGCCCATCCTGCGCAAGCACTTCGGCGAGGTGCGTCCGGCGGCGACCATGCTCGCCGCCGGCCTCGCGGATCCCCGAATGCGCATCGAGATCGAGGTGACCGCGCTCAAGCAGTCGGTGCCCCGCACGCGGCCCCGTTCGCGGCGAAAATCCGTGTCGCGAGGATAACGAGCAGGGTATCCTGCCGATGCCCAGGCCCGGGGCGTGCGAACCCTCGGTACGGTGGCGCGATGGTCACGGAATCATAAGAAGACGCCTTGATTCGTCCACCGGCTCACGCGTCGATCCCGGATCGAAGGGATCGCGATGGCCGGATCACCGACCGACGGGGGAGAAGTCGATGAGTGCGACCGCGAGACTCGAATCCTTCCCGCTGCAGCGGGGTACCGACCGGGGATTCTTTCTGATCCTGTTGACCTTGATCTGGGCGGGAATCGTCGCCGGTTTCGTTCCCGACATGTTCCTGCACCTCGAGGGGCACCACGTTGCCTACGCATGGATCGTGCACGTGCACGCGATCGCTTATCTCGGTTGGCTCGCGCTGCTGACCACGCAGATGGCGCTGATTCGCTCGGACCGTCGGGACGTGCACCGGCGGGTCGGGTGGATCGGGCTCGGGCTGATCGTCGCGATGGTGGTGCTCGGACCGGCGACCGCGGTGATCATGGCGCAGCGAAAGTTCGGGACGCCGGATAGCGACCCGTCGTTCCTGATCATTCAGTTCATGATCGTCGCGAATTTCGCGGTGACGGCATCGGCCGCGTTCGCGCTGCGCCGCAATAGCGCGGCGCATCGGCGGCTGATGATCCTCGCGACGATATTTCTGAGTTCCGCGGGGTTCAGCCGCTGGCTTGCCCCACCGCTCGGCCCGTTGCTCGGCACGGGGGTCGGGTCCCTGTATCTACAGCTTTTCGTGTGCAGCGACATCCTGCTGCTCGCGATCGGGGTTCACGATTGGCTGACGCGCGGACGTTTGCAACGCGCGTACGCGATCGCCGCGCCGCTCGGTATCCTGAGCCAGGTGCTGATGGTGTGGATCTACACGCTACCCGGGTGGAAGACGATCGCGGTTCGACTCATCGGACACTGACGCCTCGTTCGATGGCGATGGGCTTCGAGTTGGAGAGCGGCACATGAAGAAACTCAAGCACGAAGCGGAGCTGTTCAAGGCGGCCTTGCTGGCTGGGATTCAGTATGCGGAGGCGCGCAAGGCGGTCGAATTCGAGGCAACCGACTCGGCGAGCGACAAGGCCCTCTACGTGTACCGCTTGCTCGTCCATGACCAGCGCATCGCACCCATGCCGGAAGACCAGATCAGTGAGAAATCGATACGACATCGGCTCGCCACCTGGTATGCGCATCAGTTGCCCGACGGCCACCCGCTGTTGAGGTAGACCGCGACCGCCTCGTTGGCGGATCTCGAGTCGATCATTCCTCCGCGGTCGGCTCAGCCGCCGAAGACTTTCTTCAGCAGAGCGGTGCCGCGCGCGGCGGGATTCTCCCGGATCGACTGCTCCTGCTCGCCGATCACCGTGAACAGTCCGTCCAGGGTCTTGCGAGTCACGTAATCGTCGAGGTTGAGCGGGCTGCCGTGGTGGTTCGCGGGCTTGCCGCCGAACGATTCCAGGGCGCCGAGCGCGCCGCCGATCTCGCCGCCGACGCCGCTCGACGTGAACGCCTTGTACTTGCGGGTCACGCCCACGCGGTCGGTGGCCGCGGCGACGATCGGGTGAATGCGGGCCGCCAGCGCCTGGCCGGCGACGCGCCGGAAATAGTCGGTCGCGGCGTGATTGCCGCCGGTGAGAATCCGGCGGGCGTCGCTCAGGGTCATTTTGCGAATCGCGTCGCCGAATATCTGCGCGACCTGGGGAACTGCCATCTCGGCGGCGCGGTTCATGCTGAGCTCGAACGCATCGACCTGGGCACCCTGGCCCAGCTTGCGTGCGAGATTTGCCGCCTGCTCGAGCTTGCCCGGCAGCGGAATGCGGACCTTGGGGTTGTTCCAGAACCCGTTCTTGCGGCCCAGGCTCCGGATCGCGTTCTGGGTGCCCGTCGCCAGGGCCTCCTTGAGGCCGGCGGCGATCTCGGTGGTGGGCAGGCCCCTGCCGAGCTGAGCGGAATTGCGCGGCCCATTGACCGCTTGCAACAGATCCTGGAACGGATTGTCAGCGGCATGAGCCGCCGCGAGACCGGTCGCGGTCAGGGCGGCTGCGAACAGGGCATGTCGTACGATGAGGCGCATGACGACCTCGCAGAGTCTCGAGGGACCGTCCTATAGTCTATCCGTCGGATCGGCGCGGGGCACGGCAAACTCGCAAGTTGCGCAATGGTTCCCTGGCGGATCGAAACGATGGGAGTAACATTGTTCAATCGCCGGCGTGGGGCGGTGTTTTGCGGGGTTTCGACATGCCAGAGACGAAGGCCGGCTTGCGCGCTGCCCCGCCGGCGGCGATGCAGGCGACCGATACGGCCGATCCAAGGTACTACCACCGTGTGGTCGACTGCCAGTGGGCCTGCCCCACCCACACCGATGTGCCGGAGTACATCCGGCTGATCGCGCAAGGTCGGTTCGCCGACGCCTATCTGTTGAATCGCGCGTCGAACGTGTTCCCCGGAATACTCGGTCGGGTCTGCGATCGGCCGTGCGAGCCGGCCTGCCGGCGCGGGCGCGTCGAGGACAAACCCGTGGCGATCTGCCGCCTGAAGCGTGTCGCGGCCGATCTGAAGGGAACGGGAATCGCGGACCGGCTGCCGAAAGCGCCGGCCCGCTTGAACGGCAAGCGGATCGCGTGCATCGGCGCCGGTCCCGCGTCCTTGACGGTCGCGAACGATCTGGCGCCGCTCGGCTACGCCGTGACGATCTTCGAGCGGCACGGCGCGCCCGGCGGGCTGATGCGGACCAACATCCCCTCGTTCCGGCTGCCGCAGTCCGTGCTCGACGAGGAGATCGGCGTGATACTCGATCTCGGCGTGTCGCTGAAACTCGGTGCACCGATCGACAGTCTGAGCCGGTTGCTCGCGGAGGGGCGGTTCGACGCGATTTTCGTCGGCTCGGGCGCGCCGAAGGGCAAGGATCTGCCGCTGCCGGGCCGGCAAGCCGCCAACGTTCACATCGGTATCGATTGGCTCGAATCGGTCGCGTTCGGTCACACCGGTTCGATCGGCGAGCGGGTGCTGATCATCGGCGTCGGCAACACCGCGATGGATTGCTGCCGCACGTCGATGCGTCTCGGCGCGAAGAGCGTGAAGGTCATGGCGCGCAAGCCGCGCAGCTTCTTCAAGGCGTCCGACTGGGAACTGGAGGATGCCGAGGAAGAACGCGTCGAGATCGTCGTGAACCACGCCCCGACGGCCTTCGTTCTCGACGCCGGCCGGGTGGTCGGCATGCGCTTCAATCGCATGGAGTACGACCTCGACGGCACCCGGATCGTCGCGGAACGCGTCGTCGACGAAGTGACGATTCCCTGCGACGAGGTGATCCTCGCGATCGGCCAGGAGAACGCGTTCCCGTGGATCGAGCGCGATGCGGGCGTCGAGTTCGACCGCTGGGACCGGCCGGTGGTCGATCCGCTCACCTTCCAGTCGACGCGCCCGGACGTGTTCTTCGGCGGCGACGCCGCGCAGGGACCGAAGAACATCATCTGGGCGGTCGAGCACGGTCACCAGGCCGCGCTCTCGATCCACGCGTACTTGAGCGGTCTGGCGCCCGCGGACCGCCCGCGGGAGGCCGTCCGGCTCTCCAGCCGGAAGATGGGTCTGCACGAATGGGCCTACAAGAACGACTACGCACCGCTCGAGCGGCGGCTGATGCCGCACGTCTCGCTCAAGGAGCGGTTCAAGAAGATCAGCATCGAGGTCGAGCTCGGCTTCACCCCGGAGCAGGCCGCGCAGGAAGCGCAGCGCTGCCTGAACTGCGACGTGCAGACCGTGTTCGAGGCGCCGCAGTGCATCGAATGCGACGCCTGCATCGACATCTGCCCGGTGGACTGCCTGACGATCGCCACGAACGGTTCCGAAGCCGAGGTGCGCGCCCGGCTGCGGGCCCCCGCGCTCGATCCGTCGCAGCCGCTGTTCGTGTCCGCGCCGTTGAAGCAGACGGGCCGCATCATGGTCAAGGACGAGAACCTTTGCCTGCATTGCGGCCTGTGCGCGGAGCGCTGTCCGACCGCCGCTTGGGACATGCAGAAATCCACCCTTCACTGGCCTCACGCCGACTACGGAAGTTCGACATGTCACTCACACGAGCGAAAGACCGCGTAAACGATTTCGTGATCAAGATCGCGACCGTCAACGGCACCGGTTCGGCGAGCGCCAACGGGCTGTTGTTGAAGTCGATCTTTCGCAGCGGCGTGCCGGTCGTCGGCAAGAATTACTTCCCGTCGAACATCCAGGGCTTGCCGACCTGGTACGAGATCCGCGTCACGCGCGAGGCGCACCGCGCGCGCTCCGGCCGCGTCGACCTGATGGTGGCGTTGAACCCCGAGACCTACGCGCGCGACCTGAAGGACGTCGTATCCGGCGGCTTCTTCATCTACGACTCGACCTGGCCGCGGCCGGCGCTCGAGAAGCGCGACGACGTCACGGTGCTGGGCGTGCCGCTGGCACGGCTCTGCAACGAGAATTTCGAGGGCGTGCGCACCCGGATATTGATGAAGAACATCTGCTACGCCGGCGTGCTCGCCGCGCTGTGCTCGATCGACTTGGGTGTCATGCGCGGCTTGCTCGGCGAGACCTACGCGAAGAAGCCGAAGCTCGTCGACTCCAACATGAAAGCCATCCAGTTGGGCTACGACTACGCACGCGCGAATTTCGAGTGCCCGCTCGGCTTGCGCGTTGAGAAGATGGACGCGACCCGCGGCCACGTGATGATCGACGGCAACACCGCCGCCGCGCTCGGCTGCGTGTATGCGGGCGCGACCGTCGGGGCGTGGTATCCGATCACGCCATCGACCTCGCTGATGGACGCGTACAAGGGGTTCTGTCAGAAGTTGCGGGTCGATCCGGCCACGGGCCGCAAGAAATTCCTGATGATCCAGGCCGAGGACGAGCTTGCCTCGATCGGCATGGTCATCGGCGCTTCGTGGAACGGCGCCCGCGCGTTCACGGCGACCTCGGGGCCCGGCATCTCGCTGATGCAGGAGTTCCTCGGCCTCGCCTATTACGCCGAGGTGCCGGCCGTGGTGTTCGACGTGCAGCGCGTCGGACCGTCCACCGGCATGCCGACGCGCACGCAGCAGGGCGACCTGCATTCCGCGGCCTACGCCTCGCACGGCGACACCCGGCAGGTCTGCCTGTATCCGTCGAGCCCCGAAGAGTGCTTCGAATTCGCCGTGACCGCGTTCGATCTGGCCGAGCGGCTGCAGACTCCGGTGCTCGTGCTGTCGGATCTGGACATCGGCATGAACGACTGGATGTGTCCGGAATTCCGCTGGGACGACGCGTACCGCCCCGATCGCGGCAAGGTGCTGGACGCCGATCAACTGGCGAAGATCGACCGCTTCTGGCGATATTACGACCACGACGCGGACGGCATTCCCTACCGCACGCTGCCGGGCGTCGCGGCCAAGGGCGCCTACTTCGCGCGCGGCTCGGGCCACAACCAATACGGCGGCTATACGGAAGACTCCACGGAATACCAGATCGTCGTCGATCGGCTGCGCAAGAAGTGGATGACGGCCGCGCACCTGGTGCCGCAGGCCGTGATCGAGCCGGCGGAGCAGACGACGGACATCGCGGTCGTCAGCGTGGGCAGCGGCGACGCCGCGGTGCGCGAGGCGCTCGCCCGGCTGCGCGCGAACGGCTTGCACATCGATTACATGCGCGTGCGCGCCTTCCCGTTCGGCGAGGAAGTGCAGCGCTTCCTCGCCGCCCACCGGTTGAACTTCGTGGTGGAGCAGAACCGAGACGCCCAGCTGCGCACGCTTCTGATGATGGAGACGGCGGTCGAGCGGACGCGGCTGCGGTCCATCTTGCACTACAACGGCATGCCGATGCCGGCGAGCTACGTGACCGAGGGGATCCTCGCCGTGATCGCACCGGACCGCCCGGCGGCCCGGTTGGTCGGCTGAACACGCGGGAGTCTGCGATGACCTTCATGAGCAAACCCAAAGTCGCCCATCCGGATTTGCCGCGGAATGCGCTCGGCCTCACGCGCCGCGACTACGAAGGCGCGAATTCCACGCTATGCGCCGGCTGCGGCCACGATTCGATCACCGCGGCCATCATCGAGGCTTGTTGGGCCAATGCGGTCGAGCCGCACACGGTCGTAAAGCTCTCGGGAATCGGCTGCTCCTCGAAGACGACCGCCTACTTCCTGAGCGGCGCGCATGGCTTCAATTCGGTACACGGCCGGATGCCGTCGATCGCGACCGGGGCCAATGCGGCGAATCGCACGCTGAACTACATCGGCGTCTCCGGCGACGGGGATACCCTGTCGATCGGGCTCGGCCAGTTCTGCCACGCGATCCGTCGCAATCTGAACATGGTCTACATCATCGAGAACAACGGCGTGTACGGCCTGACCAAGGGCCAGTTCTCGGCCTCCGCCGACATCGGCTCCAAGGCGAAGCGCGGCGAGGTGAACCGCCAACCGCCGATCGATCCCGTGCAACTCGCGATCACGCTCGGCGCCTCGTTCGTCGCGCGCAGCTTCTCGGGCGACAAGGCGCAGCTCGTGCCGTTGCTGCGGGCGGCGATGCGCCACAACGGATTCGCGCTGATCGACGTGATCTCGCCCTGCGTGACGTTCAACGATCACGAGGGCTCGACGCGCAGTTACGCCTACGCCCGGGAGCACAGTGAAGAGGCCGTGCACGCGGATTTCGTGCCGTTCGCCAGCGAAATCGCGGTCGATTACGCGGACGGTGCCGCGCAGACGGTGACTCTGCACGACGGCAGCCGGATCGTATTGCGCAAGGTGGACGCAGACTACGACCCATCCGATCCGGGGGTCGCGCTCGACGCGATCCAACAGCGCATGCGCCGCGGCGAAGTCCTGACCGGCTTGTTGCACATCGGCCAAGACGCCGAGGATATCCACGCGCTCGGCGCGACCCCGGATACGCCGTTGAACGCGATTGCGTACGAGTCGCTGAGCCCCGGCGGCGACGCGCTGCGGCGGGTCCTCGAGTCGTTTCGCTGAATCGCGGCCGCGCGGTGCGCGGCCGTGCGCTCCGCGAACGCCCACCGGTCGTCCGGCCGCGGCCGGACGATCCGGGCTCGGCCCGACCCTAGATCTCGACGAGCCCGTCGGAGAGCGTGTTGGTGTCGCTCGGATCGGGCGGGTAGTGGCGCGCCATCGCCGTACCGCAGGCATCGATCGCGTCGACGAAGCCATCCACGATCCGCCCCGCATGCACCCGATCGACGAAGGTGTCGATGATGCCGCGCCAGTGTGCCTCGCCGAGCTTCTCGTGGATGCCCTTGTCGGCCACGATCTCGACGTGATGCTCGGCGAGCGACACGAAGAAGAGCACCCCGGAATGATGCCGCGTGAGATGCACTCCCTGCTCGTAGAACTGGGCGCGGGCGAGCCGGCTCGCCCGCGCATGTTTCACCCGGGCGGGCACGAGCAACAGGTGCAACTCGGGCACTGCGAGGAACAGCACCGCGAGCAACAAGAAAATGATCAGCTGGATTTGGTAGACGAGGACCCAGGGAAGGGCCGCGCCGACCAGCAGGCAGGCGCCGGGGAAGAACAGCGCGACGATCGCCGCCCACAGTACCGGCAACAGCACGTAGTGGTCACTGGCATGCGCGACCACCGCCACGAATTCGCCGCTCGTGCGCCGCTCGGCCGCGTGAATCGCCGCCGTGATGCGCGCCTTGTCCTCGGCCGTGAACCGCACCATGTGTCACCAGCCTCCGGAAGCGCCGCCGCCGCCGAACGATCCACCGCCGCCGGAAAAGCCACCGAAGCCGCCGCCGCCGCCGAAGCCGCCGCCACCACCGCCGCTCAGCATCCCGAGCGCGAGCCAGCCGAGCCAGCCGAGGCCGCCGCCACCGCTTCCCGGTCCACCCCGACCGCCGCGGCCCAGCAGCGCGCCGAACAGCGGCAGCAGGACGAAGAGGAACACCAGCAGCAACAGGAATCCCGTGCCGGTGCGCTGCTGCACTTGCGCGTGCTGCTGGGCCTGTTGCTGCGTGCCCAGCAGCGCGAGGATCTGATCGGTGCCCTCGACGATGCCGGCCGCGTACGCGCCCTTCGCGAACTGGGGCACGATGACGTTGTGGATGATCCCGAAGCTTTGGGCGTCGGTGAGCGTGCCCTCCAGGCCGTAGCCGACTTCGATGCGAACCCGCCGCTCGCCGGCATCGACGATGAGGAGCACGCCGTTGTTCCTGCCTTTCTGGCCGATGCCCCAGTGCCGGCCGAGCTGGTAGCCGTACTCGTCGATGGGATAGCCCTTGAGCGTGGGCAGCGTCACCACGACGACCTGGGTGCTGGTCGCGCGCGCGTAATCGGCGAGCTTGCGCGACAGCGCGGCGAAGGTGTCGGCCGGCAGCAGGTGCGCCTCATCGACGACCGGTCCCGTGAGCGCCGGGAAGGCCGGCATGCCGGCATCGGTCGCCGTCGGCGCGGCCATCGCCGGAGCCAGCACGAACAGGCACAGCGCCGCCAGTAGACCGTGCGACCAGCGCCACGGGGCCGTCGCCCGCCAGGATCTCGTGCACGCTGCGGTCATGGTCGAGGCCCCTAGAACTGCACCTTCGGCGCCTGTTGGGCCTGCTGGGATATCGTGAAGTTCTGGACGGGCTGGTAGCTGCTGTAGAGGATCGAGTGGTACCAACGACCGGGGATCGTCACGAGTTCCGTGTCGTACTGCTGAACCGCGAGGATGTAGTCGCGCCGGGCGACCGCAATGCGGTTCTCGGTGCCTTCGAGCTGTGCCTGTAGCGTCAGGAAGTTCTGGTCGGCTTTGAGGTTGGGGTAGTTCTCGGTGACCATCATCAGCCGGGACAGCGCTCCGCCCAACGTCGCCTGGTTCTGCTCGAAGGCGCGGAACGCCTGCGGATTCGTGAGGATGTCGGAGGGAATGCGCGTCTGGGTCACCTGGGCGCGCGCCTTGGTGACCGCCTCGAGCACGTCGGCCTCATGCGTCGCGTAGCCCTTCACGGTGGCCACGAGATTCGGGACCAGGTCGGTGCGACGCTGGTACTCGTTCAGCACCTGGCTCCAGGACGCGTCGACCTGCTGCTTGTAGGCCGGAATGTTGTTGATGCCGCAGCCGCTCAGCAGGAGCGACAGACCGACGGTGGCCGCGACGGCGGCGCGCTGCAGGAAACGACGTAGTTCGGACATGGGAGCCCTCGCTGCACGGAACCGCTTCGGAATCTGCGCCGCATCATGGCACCGGCGCGTTGGGTCCGCAAATCCGCGATCTTACGGCGGCGGATCTGCGGCGACGCCACCGCCACCGACGTTGCGCCCGCGCACCGGCAGGCCCGCTGCCGCACCGCCGCCGTGGCTCACAGCACGAACGGAATCAGCCGCTTCGTGCGGCGCTGGTAGTCGGGATACTGCCGCGGGAATTGCGCGAGCATCGTCCGCTCCTCCGAGCGCGCGGCGAACAGGAAGTACACGACGTAGATCGCGAACAGCGCCAGCCACGCGATGTCCGTCGCGAGCGCGGTGCCGAACATCGCCAGCATGATGCCGGCGTAGATCGGATGGCGCACGTAGTGATAGGGGCCGGTGGTCACGAGCTCGTGATTCTCGCGCAGCGACATCGGTGTGCCCCAGTTGCGGCCGATATGGAAACGCGCCCAGAACGCGAACGCGAGACCGCCGGCGCACAGGGCCACGCCGATCCAGCGCACGGCTATCCCGGGCTGCAACCACCGGTGCTCGGCCAGCGAGTCGAAGAAAGCGGGCTCGTAGCGGCGCACCCGGGCCCACGCGATGACGGTGACGACGAGCAGGAGCCGCAAACCCCAGAAGCGCCACGGCGCGCCGTGGCGGCGCTTCTTGTTGAAGGCGGCGAGCACCAGCCAGACGCCGGCGAAGGCGAGCCACAGCCAACCGATCACGTGGGGTACGACGAGCATCGGGCCTCAGGCGCGCGCCTTCGCGAGGTCGACGCGGCGCGTGCGCCGCGTCGGGTCGTCGTGTCGGCAACGGTGGTTCATCGCGGCGAGGCGATCGTCTGGAATATCGGGCCGCCCTGGTAAGAGAAGAACATCCGCGACGCATGGAACCACACCATCACGCGATGCGACCGGAAGAAATCGCTGCCGATCAGCATGCGCGGCAGGCCGCTGAGCCGCCGTGGGATCCGTGAGTCCATCGTGGACCGCTGGTCGCGCGCGAACAGGTGGCCGACGCGCAATTTGACGTTGCGCACCGTCTCGTTGTCGCCGAGCGCGAGCGTTCCCAAGGTCACCATCTCGCCGTGGATCGGCTGGCCGTTCATACCGGGGACCACGTAGGGGTGTCGATCGATTGCCTCCGTCGGAATGTTCAGGGCGTCGAGCACCCGCCGGGTGATCCACGAGGTCGGCGCGCCGGTGTCGAAGGTCGCGGTCACCGGTTTGCCGTCGAGCAGCACCGTCGCGCGGATCGCGGGGGCGTCGCTGCGGGCATCGACCAGTTTCGCCATCGAGTAGTTTTGCGTCCAATAGACGATCTGCGCGGGCGCACAATCGTGCGGCTGCCACAGCCGCAGCTTGCCGTCCGGGAAGTCCAGTTCCATCGCGTATCGGGTGAAGACGTCTTGGCCGATCACGAAATCGGGAGTCTCGTCGAGTGGTGCGGGCTGTAACCTGATCACGGCCATCTGGACGTGGCGGATCCGCAGTTGCCCGAACGCGAGCGAGCCGATCCAGGTCGAGCCCATCCGTTCCTTGCCGCCGGCCCCGTAGACTTCGTATCCCGGCGCCGCCTCGACCGCGAGCCCGAGCCGGGCCGCCCCGGTCTGCGTTGCGTAGCTCATCGTCGCACCGGTATCGATCACGAGCTTGACCGGGCGACCGGCATATTCCCCGGCGATCATGGGTCGGTTACCGGTGACGTCGACCGGCAGGGACGCGATCCGCTCGAGCGAACACCGGGCGAATGCCGCCGACCCGAGGAGGACGGTCGCGAGGAGTCCGGCGACCCAGCGCCCGTGGCGGGCCGGAAGCGTCAATGCGTCGGTTCGTCCTTGCACGGGTACTCCTTCACCAGCGCGTCCAGCAGAATCATCGCGAGTGCGGTATCGGCGGCGTAGGGCGTCCGCACACCGGTGTGGCGCGTGATCTGCTCGTCGAGCAGCGCGACGTAGTCGCCGCCGCGGGGCTTCAGTTGCGACGAGCAGAAGATCGGTGGGCGTTTGCGCGCGATCTGATAGGCGTTCGCCCACACGTAACCCGTCCCGAGACCCTCGACGTAATCGCGAATCGAAACCGGCAGCGCATGCCCGCGCCGCAAGTACGGCTGGTATTGCCGCAGCGTCATCTCGGCGCGCGCCGGCGCGACGCCGGTACCGATCAGCGTGGCGGCGGCGAGGACCGCGGCGAGTATCTGGTGGCGCATGGTCGTCGTTCTCCCGGTCAACTGCGAGTTCGTTCCGGGTGATTTTGCCTCAACTCACAGGTCCAGCGCGACCGGTCGGCGCAGCCGACCCGCGAGCACGACATAGTAGACCGCGCCGATCGCGATCCAGGCCGCGCCCAGCCACTTCGCCGAGGGGCTCATCTCGTACAGCACGTAGCCGATCACCGCCAGGCCGAGGACCGGCAGCACCAGGTGACGCCCCCACCGGCGGCTGTGTCGGCGACGCAGGCAGTGGTTGATCACCGACAGATGCAGCAGCACGAAGCTGCACAGCGCTCCGAAATTCACGACCCGGCTCAAGTCGTCGATCCGGCCGCCGAACAGCAGGCCGACGACCAAGGACACCACGGCGACGACACCCGTGCTGAAATAGGGGGTGCGGAACCGGGGATGCACCCGAGCGAGCGCGCGCGGCAGGCGCCCGTCGCGCGCCATCGCGAACAGGATGCGCGACACCGCGGCCTGGGCGGCCATCGCGTTCGCGACGCCGGTCGCGAGCACCGACACGAGGATCGTCGCGAGCCGCAGCCACCGCCCGCCGGCCCGGTCGGCGACGTCGTAGAACGCGGTCGCGAGCGAGGTGAAGTGCATCCCGCGCGCGAGATCGCTCGCGATCCAGGTCTGCGCGACGAACAGCGCGCCGATCAGCGTGAGCGCGAGCAGCGTCGCCCGCCCGACCGCGCCGGCGCCGCCGCGGTGCTCCTCGGCGAGGGTGGAGATCCCATCGAAGCCGAGGAACGAGAGCACCGCGATCGACGTTGCGCCGGCGACGAGCGATGGGGAAAACACCGCCGGGTCGTAGATCGGCCGCAAGGTCAGGCCACCGCCGACGCGCGTGCCGTACAGCGCCCAGAGACCGATGCCGACGAACGCCGCGAGCGAGGCGAGTTCGATCCACAGCAGGTAGCGATTCACGCGCGCGGTCAGGTGCACTCCGAGCACGTTCACGATCGCATTGAACGCGATGAAGCCGCCGAGCCAGATCGCCGCGGGGACGCGCGGCAGGATCGGCTGCAGCGCCGCCGCACTCATCAAGTAGAGCAGCGCCGGGACCAGGATGTAATCCAGCAGGATCAGCCAACCGGCGAAGAACCCGGCGACTTCGTGCAAGCCGTGCCGGGCGTAGGAGTAGACCGAGCCGGCGACCGGAAACTCGCTCGACATCGTCGCGTAGCTCACCGCGGTCGAGAACATGCCCGCGAGCCCGACCAGATAGGCGAGCGGCACCATGCCCTTCGCGTCGTGCCAGACGAAGCCGAACACGCCGTACGGCGCGATCGGCACCATGAAGATCATCCCGTAGACGACGAGATCGCGGGTGCTGAGCGACCGCCGCAGCTCTTCGCGGTAGCCGAATGACTCGAGCGAACTCACGCGCCCGGCGGCGTGGTGGCCGCGAGGCTCACCGGCGGGGGCGTCCGCGGCCGAGCAGATCGCCCGGCCCGGCGAGCGGTGGGCTGCCGGCGTCGGGAAGCACGATCGAGGAGGCCTGTTCGCGGCGCATCTCCTGCAGCTCGCGCATCGTTTCCTGGATCGCGACGTCGGCGGCGGCGCCGAATTTCGCGATCGCGCCGTCGAGCGTCGTCGCGTCGAGGTCGAAGGACAACGGTATCGCGCCGACCGGCGTCATCACCTGCGCCTGGCCGCTGAACAACACCGGCCGGGCGGGGTCCGGGGCCCCCTCGGCCGTCACCGGAATCAGCTTGCGGATGGTGCCGAGCCGGCGATCGGTGAATATCTCCTCCCGATACATCTGCGAGGCGTCCATTTCGACCGGGCGACCGGTTGCGGCGGAACTCATGACATTCACCATCCTGTTGAAAGGCAAGAAAAAATAACTCGACGTTCGCCTTCGCGACGCGGCGCGGCGCCGTCGGCACTGATACGATAGGAGAATATTACGGCATTTTTGCGAGTCCTTCCCTGTTGCCAAACGGGTCCTCGAAACGACCGGCGTCAGCGCACCACGTTCCAGCCTGGACGACGCTGCTCGGCATCGCGCTGTTCGCGCTGGCGCTATGGTGGCTGCACCATGTGCTCGGCCAGTACCGCTGGCAGGACATCGTCGTGCGGCTGCGCGCGATTCCCGGGACGGCGCTCGCCGCGGCCGCGATGCTCGCGGTCGCCGGCTACGGGTGCCTCACGCTCTACGAACTGCTCGGCGTGCGCTTCGCGGGCGCGCGGATGCCGTACTACAAGATCGCGCTGATCTCGTTCATGGCCTACGCGGTCGGACACAACGTCGGGTTGAACGCGGTCAGCGGCGGTGCGATCCGCTTCCGCGCGTATTCCGGGCAGGGCCTGCGCCCGAAGCAGATCGCGACCGTCGTCGCGTTCGGCTCGATCACCTTCGGGCTCGGCGCGGCGTTCCTGCTCGGC
The DNA here is from genome assembly GCA_021785405.1 of Pseudomonadota bacterium. Taxonomy (GTDB): domain Bacteria; phylum Pseudomonadota; class Gammaproteobacteria; order Steroidobacterales; family Steroidobacteraceae; genus Bog-1198. The sequence continues at coordinate 134,798 of JAJYFF010000001.1, forward strand.
CTGTCGCTGATCGCGAACGGCCGGCTCTCCGGCCGGTTGCTGCACCTCGATCCCCAGCTCGTGGTCGCGGGCGGCGCCGCGTTGCTGGCCGCGGTGTTCGTGTATTTCGTGCTCGCGTTCATGCGCCGCGAGTCGCTGCAGCTCGGTCCGTTCGTCGTGCCGGTGCTGAAGCCCCACGTCGCGTTCGCGCAGATCGGCGTCGCCTGCGGGGATCTGCTGTGCACCGCGGGCGCGCTGTACTTGTTGCTGCCGCGGGGCTCCGGGATCGGTTTCACGGCGTTCGCGGGTCTGTATCTGATCGCGATCACCGCGGGCGTCGTCAGCAGCGTGCCGGGCGGCGTCGGGGTGTTCGAATCGGTGCTGTTCCTGCTGATGCCCTCGGTGCCGCCGGACCGCCTGCTCGGGTCCTTGCTCGCCTACCGCGCGCTCTACTATCTGGTGCCGTTCACGGTCGCCCTCGCGATGCTCGGCGCGCATGAGGTCTGGGTGCATCGCGGCTCGATGGAACGGATGCTGCGCTTCGGCCGCGCTTGGCTCGTCGCGGTCGCGCCGCGCGCGGCCGCGCTCGCGGTGTTCGGGGCAGGCGCCGTCTTGCTCTTCTCCGGCGCGACGCCGGATCTCGGGCAGCGTTTCGCGCTGCTGCGCCACTTCGTGCCGTTGCCGGTGCTCGAATTCTCGCATCTGCTCGGCAGCGCGGTCGGCGTCGCGCTGCTGGTGATCGCGCACGGGCTCTACCGGCGCCTGAGCGGGGCGTGGTGGCTCACGATGTGGCTGCTCGCGGCGGGCGCGGTGTTGTCGCTGCTGAAGGGCTTCGACTACCAGGACGCGCTCGTGATGGTCGCGGTCGGCGGCGTGCTGCTGCTCGCCCGCTCGCGCTTCCCGCGGCGCGCGTCGCTCCTCGACCAGCGCTTCTCGGTGCGCTGGGTCGCGGCGCTCGTGATCGTGCTCGCGACCACCGCATGGTTGGTCGCGTTCTCGTTTCGGCACGTGCCCTACGCGAACGACCTGTGGTGGGAGTTCGCGCTGCGCGCGGAGGCCCCACGGAGCCTGCGGGCGCTGCTGTTCGCGGTGATCCTCGCGGCCGTGTACGGCTTGTGGCGGGTGCTGCGCCCGGCGGTGCCGCTGGTCTCGGTGCCGACCGAGGCGGATCTCGAGCGCGTCGAGACGATCCTGCGCTCGACCGGCGATACGACCGCGAACCTCGCGCTCCTCGGCGACAAGAACCTGCTGTTCAACGAGGCGCACAGCGCCTACCTCATGTACCAGGTCTCGGGCGGGAGCTGGATCGCGATGGGCGATCCGATCGGTCCGGTCGCCGAGCGCGAGCCGCTCGCGTGGCGGTTCGTCGAGCTGTGCGACGACATGGCGGCGTCGCCGGTGTTCTATCAGGTCACTCCCGAGAATCTGTCGATCTACATCGATCTCGGCCTGCGGCTCACGAAGCTCGGCGAGGAGGCCTTGGTCGATCTCGGCGGCTTCTCGCTCGATGGCGCGGCGCGCGCGGACCTGCGCCAGGCGCACCGCCGGGCCGAGCGCGACGGCGCGAGTTTCCGCGTGGTGCCGCGCGCGGCGGTCGCGACGCTGCTGCCGCGGTTGCGGGAGATCTCCGACGAATGGCTCGCCGATCGCAGCGGCGAGAAGGGCTTCTCGCTCGGCTATTTCGACGAGTCGTACCTGCGACGGTTCGATTGCGCGCTCGTCGAGCGCGAGGGCGTGCTCGTCGCGTTCGCGAATCTGTGGAGCGCCGGCGAGCGGGAAGAGCTGTCGGTCGACCTGATGCGCTACGGCGCCGCCGCGCCGAAATCGGTGATCGATTACCTCTTGATCGAGTGCATGGCCTGGGGCCGGCGCGAGGGCTACCGCCGGTTCAACCTCGGGATGGCGCCGCTGTCGGGGCTCGAGGTGCACCCGCTCGCGCCGGCCTGGCACAAGGTCGGTCGGCTGGTGCAGCGCTACGGCGAGGAGTTCTACCACTTCGAGGGCTTGCGCAAGTTCAAGGACAAGTTCGAACCCGTCTGGCGACCGCGCTACCTCGCGGCGCCGGGCGGCTTGTCGATGGCCGGCGCGCTGCTCGATGCGACCAACCTGATTTCCGGCGGACCGCGTCGCGTGGTCGGCAAGGGGCCGAGCACGAGCGAGGAGCCGCGCAAGGAGGGATGATGCGAAGATCCGCGAGTCGTTGGGCCGGCGTGTGCGCCGCGCTGTCGTTCGCTGCGTGCGCCGCGGCCGCGGCCGCGCCCGCGGCCGCGCCCGCACCGGTGCGGGTGCTGCACTATGAGCGCTTCGGCGCGGTCACCGTCTACCCGAGCGTCGGCCCCGCGCAGCAGTTCGTGATGTTCGTTTCCGGCGATGGCGGCTGGAACCTCGGGGTCGTCTCGATGGCGCGCGCGCTCACGCACCAGGGCGCGATCGTCGTCGGCATCGACGTGCGCCACTACCTCAAGGCGCTGCGGCGCGCCCCGGGACGCTGCGTCTCGCCCGCGGTGGACTTCGAGAACCTGAGCCATTACCTGCAGGCGAAGCTCGGCGTGCGTCACTATCTGCAGCCGACGCTGGTCGGTTACTCCTCCGGTGCGACGCTCGTCTATGCGACGCTGGTCGAGTCGCCGGACGGGCTGTTCAAGGGCGCGCTGAGCCTCGGGTTCTGTCCGGACCTCGATCTCACGAAACCCGTGTGCACCGGCTCCGGCATCCACGCGGTTCCGCGCCGCGACCGGCACGGCACGCTGCGGGGCGTGAATTTCCTGCCGGCGAAGACCCTCCCGGGACGCTGGATCTCGCTGCAAGGCGAGATCGACCAGGTCTGCCCGATCGCGCCGACCCAGCGGTTCATCGCGCGCGTTCCGGGCGCCGAGATCGTGCGACTGCCGAAGGTCGGCCACGGCTACGGCGTCGAACGCAACTGGATGCCGCAGTTCAAGGCCGCGTTCGCGCGCCTGACCGCCGCCGCGCCGACCGGGGCACCGACGACTGCCGCGCCCGCGGCCACGACCCCGGCCGCGGCACGCTCCACGACGGCCGTGGCGGCCCGAGGGCCCGGCGGGTTGCCGTGGCACGGGGCGATTCCGCCGGTCGACGATCTGCCGCTCGCGGTGATTCCGGCCGCGCCGGGTACCCACAGCCCGTGGTTCGGGGTGTTCCTGTCGGGTGACGGCGGCTGGGTCGGCATCGACCGCCAGATCTCGCAAACGCTCGCGGCGCACGGCATCCCCATGGTCGGCTGGGATTCCTTGCGGTACTTCTGGACGCCGCGCACGCCGCAAGGCGCCGCGCAGGACCTCGACCGGGTGCTGCGGCATTTCGCGCAGCAATGGGGCAAGTCGCGAGTGCTCCTCGTCGGCTACTCGCAGGGCGCCGACACGCTGCCGTTCATGATCAACCGGTTGCCGTCGGCGACCCACGCGGTCGTCGGCCTGACCGCGCTGCTCGGCATCAGCGACAGCGCGCAATTCGAATTCCACGTCGCGAACTGGCTCGGCAGCAACCGCGGCGGGATTCCAACCGCACCGGAACTCGCGCGCTGGCGCGGTTCGCACTACCTGTGCCTGTACGGCCGCAGCGATCGCGAGGCGACTTGTGCGCACTCGCAGAGCCCCTGGGCGATCTCGGTCGAGATGCCGGGCGGGCACCACTTCGACGGCCATTACGCGGCGATCGCGGACCGGATCCTCGCGCACCTGCCGCGCGACTGAGTGCGGATCCCGGATCGCGCGCGGCGGCGCGCGTCAGCCGGGCGCGCGTGCGGGCGGCGTGATCGACGCGAGCGCGAGCAACGCGCGGCCGCGTGCGGCCGCGTGATCGACGATCGGGCGCGGGTAATCGACGTCGAGCGTCACGCGGGCCTCGTGCAGCACCGCGGCCGGCGCTTTCCAGGGTTCGTGGATCCACTCGGCGGGCAGCCGTGCGAGCTCCGGTAGGTACCGGCGCACGTACGCGCCCTCGGGATCGAAGCGTCGGCCCTGAGCGGTTGGATTGAAGATCCGGAAGTACGGCGCGGCATCCGCGCCGCAGCCCGCGATCCATTGCCAGCCGAGGGTATTCGCCGCGAGGTCGGCGTCGACCAAGGTGTCCCAGAACCACCGGGCTCCGTCGTTCCACGGCAGCAGCAGATCCTTGACCAGGAACGACCCCACGATCATGCGGACGCGGTTGTGCATCCAGCCGGTGCGCCACAGTTCCCGCATCCCGGCGTCGACGATCGGGTAGCCCGTGCGCCCGCGGCGCCAGGCGGCGAGCGCCGCCGGGTCGTCCCGCCACGGAAACTCCGCGAACGCCGGTCGCAGCGGCTCGGTCGGGGTTTGCGGGAAATGGTGCAGCAGGTGGTGCGCGAATTCGCGCCAACCGAGCTCGGCGAGAAACTGCGACTCACGCCAGCGCAGGCGGCGCGGCGCCGCGAACGCGCGGACCGCGTGCCAGACCTGGCGAGGGCCGATCTCGCCGAAATGCAAATGCGGCGAGAGGCGCGAGGTGCCGGTGCGGTCGGGTCGGTCGCGATCGACCGTGTACTGATCGAACGCCTCGCGCACGAACGCGGCGAGGCGCTCCGCGGCGCCGCGGCTCCCCGGCTGCCAGCACGCCTCGAGCCCCTCGTCCCAGCGCCGGGTCGGTTGCAACGCGAGGGCGTCGAGCGCTGCGGACGGCGGCCAATCCGCCGGTGCCGGCAAGCGGTCCGGGGCGGCGATCGGTGCCGCGGGATCGGGCCGCGCGAGGCAATGCCGCCAGAACGGCGTGAACACCTGGAACGGCCGGCCGGCCTGATTCGCGACGCTGCCCGGTTCGTGCAGCAGCGACGCGTTGAAGCTCTCGGTCGCGATCCCCGCGCCGCGCAGCGCCGCCTCGATGCGCCGATCGTGCGCGGCCGCCGCCGGTTCGAAGCGCCGATTCCAGACGACGCGCGTCGCGCCGGTCTCGCGCGCCAGCGCGAGGAGCGCGCCGTCCGTCTCGTCCGCGGTGCGCAACGTGAGCCGCGAGCCGACGCGCCCGAGTTCGGCAGCGAGCGCCGCGAGGCTATGGTGCAGCCACCAGCGGCTCGCGGCGCCGGGCGCCCAGCCGTCCGCACGCTCGTCCGCGTGCACGTACACCGGTATCACCGCGGAATCGCGCGCCGCCGCATCGAGCGCCGGATTGTCCGCGAGCCGCAGGTCCCGCCGAAACCACATCAAGGTCGTCATGGACGCGAGCCTGCGCGATCGCGGCCGCGCCGGCAAGCGGCCGCGAGCGGGCGCAGGTCGCGCCTGCCGAACGCGCGCCGTTCGGCTACAATTCGCCGCACTTCGCCACACTCGCCAGGGAATTTCGCGCATGACGTCCGACCACAACCAGTCCTCCGCCACCCCTCCGATCGAAGCCGATGTCGTGATCATCGGGGCGGGACCCGCGGGCCTGTTCCAGGTGTTCGAACTCGGTCTGCTCGGGATCCATGCGCACGTGGTCGATACGCTCGCGCACGTCGGTGGCCAGTGCACCGAGCTCTATCCGGACAAGCCGATCTACGACATCCCCGCGATCCCGGTCTGCGGTGCGCAGGAGCTCGTCGATCGGCTGCTGCAGCAGATCAAGCCGTTCAACCCGACGTTCCACCTGGGGCAGGAAGTGACCGGACTCGCGCGCCAGGCGGACGGTCGGTTCCGGCTCGAGACGACGGCCGGCACGCGCTTCGATGCGCGCACCGTCGTGATCGCCGCGGGCGTCGGCTCGTTCCAGCCGCGCCGGCTCGCGGTCCCGGGGATCGAGGCGCTCGAAGGCGAGAGCCTGCATTATCGCGTGAAGAACGCGACCGACTTCCACGGCAAGGACCTCGTGATCTGCGGCGGCGGCGATTCCGCGCTCGATTGGACCGTCGCGCTGTGCGGCAAGGCGCGTTCGCTCACCCTCGTGCACCGCCGCGCGGAGTTCCGCGGCGCGCCGTCGACCGTCGCGCAGATGCGCGAGCTGGTCGCCGCGAACCGCATGCAACTGCTCGAGGGCAACCTGGTTGCGCATCGCAGCATCGAGAAGCGTCTCGAGTCGGTCGACGTGCGCACCCCCGGCGACCACGTGGTCACGGTGCGCGCCGAGCAGCTCCTGGTGTTCTTCGGCCTCCACCCGAAGCTCGGCCCGATCGCCGAGTGGGGGATCGATCTCGACAAGAAGGCGCTCAAGGTCGATACGGAGAAATTCGAGACCAACGTGCCGGGGATCTTCGCGATCGGCGACATCAATACCTATCCTGGCAAGAAGAAGCTGATCCTGAGCGGGTTCCACGAGGCGGCGCTCGCCGCGTTCGGGATCCAGCATCACCTGTATCCGGAGAAGCGGCAATTCCTGCAGTACACGACGACGAGCCCGATCATGCAGAAGCGGCTCGGCGTCGACGGCGGCGAAGCGGCTTGAGCGTGCGATGAACCGGCTGCTCGAGGATCTGCTGAAGGTGATGACGCTCGAGCGGCTGGAGCTCGACCTGTTCCGCGGCGAGAGTCGCGACATCGGCAGCCCGCAGGTGTTCGGCGGGCAAGTGCTCGGCCAAGCCCTGGCCGCCGCGACCGCGACCGTCGACGGCGGTCGCTGCGCGCACTCGCTGCACGCGTATTTCCTGCGACGGGGCGACTTCAACGCACCGATCGTCTACGAAGTGGATCGCGCCCGCGACGGCAACCATTTCTCGACGCGCCGGGTCGTCGCAATCCAGCACGGCGAGCAGATCTTCAACCTGTCGGCGTCGTTCCAGTCGGTCGAGAGCGGCTTCGACCACCAGAGCCCGATGCCGTCGGTTCCGCCGCCGGAGTCGTTGCCGAATCCGGAGGCGCAGCTGCGCGCGCTGCTCGCGAGCCTTCCCGCGCATCAACGCCGGCGGCTCGAGCAGAAGCGGCCGTTCGAGTTCCGCTTCGTCGAGCCGATGGAACTGCCCGATCCGCCGCAGCGGCCCGCGCGGCGGCACGTGTGGTTCCGCGCGATCGACCGGCTTCCGGACGGCGAGTCGCTGCACCGTACGCTGCTCGCCTATGTCTCCGACTATCATCTGCTCGACACGGCGGCGATGCCGCACGGCGTGTCGTTCGTCTCCGATCGCATCTTGATGGCGAGCGTGGATCACGCGATGTGGTTCCATCGTCCGGTGCGCGTCGACGAGTGGCTGCTGTTCGCGACCGACAGCCCGAGCGCCTCCGGCGCGCGCGGCTTCGCGCGCGGCCAGGTGTTCTCGACCGACGGTCGGCTGGTCGCGAGCGCTTGTCAGGAGGGCCTGATCCGCCCGATCTCGCCATGATCCGCGCGGTCCTCGTGATCTTGGGCGTCGTCGGCGCGCTGGTCGGCGGACTGCTCACGCTGCGCGCCAGCACCCGGCTCGGGATGCCGAGCGAGGACGTGATCGAGCGGGCGAAGCGGCGCGAAGCCGAGCGGCGGGCGCGCGCGGGCACCGACGACGACGACCAGCAGGCTTAGCCCGCGGGCGAGGAGTCCTCGTACGGGCTCGGCGCCCCCCGCGCGCGTTCGGCCTCCCACACTTCGCGCGGCAGCACGTACAGGTGGCAGTCCCACCACCGGTTCTTCGCGCGCCGGTGCTTGCGATACACCGCCTCCCAGCGCATCCCGAGCTTCTCCAGCACGTGGATCGATGCGCGGTTGTTCACGTCGACGGTCGAGATCACGCGCGCGGCGCGCAGTTCGAGGAACGCCGCCTCGGCGAGCGCCCGCGCGATCTCGGTCGCGTAGCCCCGTCCCCAGTGCGCGGTGCCCAGCATGTAGCCGAGGTCGAACACCCCGCGCTCGATCCGGGACAGGTCGCAAGCACCGATCACGCGCCGCGTGTCGGGCTCGACGACGGCGAGCTCGAAGCGGGTCCGCGGGGTCTCGCGCTGCGATTCGAGCAGGGACTCGAGGTAGTCGGCCGTGCTGTCGGCATCGCGCGGACCGAAGAAGAGGTGGCGGGTGACCCGCGGATCGGAGGAATACGCGAGGATCCCGTCGAAGTCCTCGGGGGTGAAGTCGCGCAGCACGAGCCGCGGCGTGCGCCGCGGCAGCGTCAGGCGCCGCATCGCCGCGCGACGCCGCTCACCGCAGCACCTTGCCGGGATTCATGATGCCCTGCGGATCGAGCGCGCGCTTCAACGTCCGCATCAGCTCGAGCTCGACCGGATCGGTGCGGCGTTCGAGTTCCTCGACCTTGAGCCGCCCGATCCCGTGCTCGGCGCTGAACGAGCCGCCGAGGCTCGCCACCAGATCGAACATCGCCGCCTGCAGCGGCGCCTGTCGCGCGAGGAACGTCGCGCGGTCGGTGCCGGGTCGCTGGCTCACGTTGAAATGCAGATTGCCGTCGCCGACGTGGCCGTAGGCGATCGTCTCGCCGTCGGGCACCGAGCGCTCGACGAGCGCGGTGCCGAGCTCGATCAGGCGCGGCACCGCGGACACCGGCACCGCCAGATCGTGCTTGAGGCTCGCGCCGTGGCGCCGCTGCGCTTCCGGCACCGATTCGCGCAGCCGCCAGAACGCCTGCGCCTGCGCGGCGGAGGTCGCGAGCACCGCGCCCGCGACCGTCGCGGCCTCGGCGGCCGATGCGAGCGCCTCCCCGAGGCGCGTCGTCGGATCGGCGATCGCGCGGCTCGCGCCGATCTCGATCAGCACGAACCACGGCGACGAATCGTCCGCGAGCGGATTCGCGACGCCGTCGACGTGGCGCACGGTGAGCTCGACCGCGCGCCGCGGCAGCAACTCGAAACTCGACACCGCTTCGCCGAAGTGCTCGCGCAAGCGCAGCAGCAGCTCGAGGGCCGCGGCCGGCGAGGGCACGCCCGCGAGCGCGGTGGCCGTGTCCGCCGGCAGCGCGAACAACTTCAGGGCCGCCGCGGTGATCACGCCGAGGGTGCCCTCGGCGCCGATGAACAGCGATTTCCAGTCGTATCCGGTGTTGTCCTTGCGCAGCGGCTGCAGCGCGCGCAGGACCCGGCCGTCGGCGAGCACCACCTCGAGCCCGAGCGTCAGGTCGCGCATCATCCCGTAGCGCAGGACCGCGGTGCCGCCCGCGTTCGTCGACAGGTTGCCGCCGATTTGCGCGCTGCCTTCGGATCCCAAGGACAGCGGGAACAGCCGCCCCGCCGCGCGCGCCGCGTCCTGCGCGGCCGCGAGCGTGCAACCCGCCTCGACGATCATCGAATCGTTCGCGGGATCGACCGCGCGAATCCGATTCATGCGCCGCATCGCGATCACGATCTCGGCGCCGTGCTCGGCGGGGGTCGCTCCGCCGCAGTAACTGGTGTTGCCGCCTTGCGGCACCACCGCGACGCGGTCGCGGTCGCAGATCGCGAGGATCCGCGCGACGTCCTCGACGCTCGACGGCAGCAACACGAGCGGGGTCGATCCGTGGTACAGCCCGCGAAAGTCCTCGACGTACGGCGCGAGGTCCGCGGGCGCGTCGAGCGCGCCGGCGACGCCGACCACCGCGCGCAGGTCCGCGAGCGTGGACGGGGCGGGTGGGCGCGGCGGCATCGGGTCCGGCGTCAGGCGGCGCGCAGCGCCGCGATCCGCGCTTCCAGCGGCGGATGCGTCATGAACAGGTGCGTCAGGCCGCCCGCTCGCTCGGTGTTGATCCCGAAGGCCTGCATCGGCTCGGGCATCGGTGCGCCCTCGCTGTGCTGCAGGGCCTGCAGCGCGCCGATCATGTTGGAGCGGCCGGCGAGCTCGGCCCCGCCCCGGTCGGCGCGGAACTCGCGGTAGCGCGAGAACCACGCGACGATCATGCTCGCGAAGACGCCAAGCACGACCTGCGCGATCATCGTCGTCAGGAAGAAGCCGATGCCGGATTCCTCGCGATCGTTACGCAGCACGGTGCGGTCGACGATGCTGCCGATCACGCGCGCGAGGAAGATCACGAAGGTGTTGACGACCCCTTGCAGCAAGGTGAGCGTGACCATGTCGCCGTTCGCGACGTGGCTGAGTTCGTGGCCGAGCACCGCCTCGATCTGCGCGGGCGTCATGCCGCGCAGCAAGCCGGTGCTCACCGCGACCAAGGCGGCGTCGCGGCGCGCGCCGGTCGCGAACGCGTTCATCTCCTCGGACTCGAAGACACCGACCTCGGGCATGCGGACGTGCGCCGACTCGGCGAGCCGCGCGACGGTCGCGAGCAGCCAGTGCTCGGTGGTGGTGGCCGGCTGCTCGATCACCCGCACGCCCATCGTGCGTTTCGCGATCCATTTCGACATCGCGAGCGAGATCAGCGCGCCGCCGAAGCCGAAGATCGCCGAGAACACCAGCAGCGCGCCGTAGCCGCCGCCGCTGATCCGCAGGCCGAACACCCGCTCGACGATGAACAGGACCAGCGACAGCAGCGCCAGCACGGCGATATTCGTGAGCAGGAACAACACGATGCGTTTCATGGGCGCCTCTTCGCAGGAACTCGCGGTCGACCGGATCCGCCTGCCAACCGCCATGGTCGGGCCGCGGTCGCCGGTTTTCAAGTTCGGGCCGGCGCCGGACGCGCGCCGGACTTGAACTTCGCGTCGTCGCCCCCAAGTGGACCCGGGCGGGGCATCGGCCCCGTTGAACCCGGACATCCCACCGAGCGAGACCATGACGACCGACACGACCCCCGAACGCAAGGAATTCCAGGCGGAAACCCAGCAAGTGCTGCGCCTGGTGATCCACTCGTTGTACTCGCACAAGGAGATCTTCCTGCGCGAGCTGATTTCGAACGCGTCCGACGCCTGCGAGAAGCTGCGCTTCGAGGCGATCGGCAAGCCGGAACTGCTCGGCGGCGACGAGCTCACGATCCGGCTCAAGGTCGACGCCGACGCGGGCACGCTCACGGTCGCCGACAACGGCGTCGGCATGAACCGCGAGGAAGTCATCGAGAACCTCGGCACGATCGCCCGGTCGGGCACCAAGCGGTTCCTGGAGACCTTGAGCGGGGATGCGGCGAAGGACGCGCAACTGATCGGCCAGTTCGGGGTCGGCTTCTACTCGGCCTTCATCGTCGCCGACCGCGTGACCGTGGTCACCAAGCGGGCCGACGCCGACGCGGTGCGCTGGGAGTCGAGCGGCGAGGGGGCCTACGAGATCGGTGCGAGCGATCGCGCCGACCGCGGCACCGAGGTGGTCCTGCACCTGCGCGACGACGACAAGGAGTTCCTCGAGGAGTGGCGTCTGCGGGAACTGGTGCGCAAGTACTCCGACCACCTCGGCGTGCCGATCGTGTTCGAGTCGGGCGACCGGCGCGAGACGCTGAACCAGGCGAAGGCGTTCTGGACGCGGCCGAAGGCCGAGCTCTCCGCGGACGATTATCAAGGATTCTTCAAGCACCTCGTGCACGGTGAGGACGAGGCGCGTGCCTGGGCGCACAACAAGGTCGAGGGCGCGCTGGAGTACACCTCACTGCTGTACCTGCCGAAGAAGGCGCCGTTCGAGCTGTTCGACCGGGAGCATCGCGCGGGCATCCAGCTCTACGTGAAGCGGGTGTTCATCATGGACAAGGCGGCGGAGCTGCTGCCGCCGTGGCTGCGCTTCATGCGCGGGCTGGTCGACACGGCCGACCTGCCGTTGAACGTCTCGCGCGAGCTGCTGCAGAACAACCGCACCGTCGACAAGATCCGCGCGGCGCTCGTGAAGCGCACGCTCGACCTGCTCGATGAACTCGCCGCCTCGGACGCCGCGAGCTACGCGGAGTTCTGGACGGCGTTCGGTGCGGTGCTGAAGGAGGGGATCATCGAGGATCCGGCGATGCGGCCGCGAATCGCGAAGCTGCTGCGCTTTCACTCGACCACCGAGTCCGGCTGGGTCACGCTCGCCGACTACGTCGCCCGGATGAAGTCCGACCAAAAATCGATTTACTACCTCACCGCGGACACCGAGACCGCCGCGCGCAACAGCCCGCATCTCGAGGGCTTCCGCGCGAGCGGGATCGAAGTGCTCCTGCTGACCGACCGGATCGACGAATGGGTCGTCAACCACCTGCGCGAATTCGACGGCAAGCCGCTCGCGAGCGTCGCGAGCGCGGCGGCGGACGTCGCGCCCACGATCCAGACGCCGGACCGGATCGCCGAGGAAGCGAGTTTCAAGGAGCCGCTCGAACGCCTCGCGAAGGTGCTCGACGGCAGGATCGACCGTGCGCGCTTGTCGTCGCGACTCACCGAATCGCCGGCGTGCCTGGTGTTCGCCGAGCACGGCGTTTCGCTGCGGATGGCGCGGATCCTGAAGCAGGCCGGTCAGCAGAATCCGTTCGAGAGCCCGCCGATCCTCGAGGTCAACCCGAAGCACCCGTTGATCGAGCGGCTCCGCGACACGCCGGAGGACGCCGCGTTCACGGAGCTCGCGCGCGTGTTGTTCGATCAGGCGCTGCTCGCCGAGGGTGGTGAGCTGGAGGATCCGGCCGCGTTCGTGCGGCGCGTGAATCAACTGATCGTCGGCGGGGTGCAGGAGAAGCCGAGGATCGTGGTGGGTTGAGCCCGGGAGGGCCAGGGTATGAAGACGCCATCGATCGTGCTGGCGGTGCCGCCGCAGCCCGAGGACCATCGTCAGGGCCCGGCGCACGCGCGCCTCACGCTGATCGAATACGGTGACTTCGAGTCGCTGGCGTGCCGCTCGGCCGCGCCGACCGTGCGGATGTTGCTCGAGCAGTACCCGCGGCAACTGCAGGTCATTTACCGGCATTTTCCCTCGGAGCTGGAGCACGCGCACGCGGTGCTCGCGGCGGAGGCTGCGGAGGCGGCCGCGGCGCAGGGCAAGTTCTGGGAAATGCACGACGCGCTCTTCCGGCATGCCGCGCGGCTCGGTCCGAAGGACCTGCACCGCTACGCGGCCGAGATCGGGCTGGATCTGGTGCGCTACACCGTCGAGATGGACGATCACATCTATCTACAGAAGGTGCGCGAGCACATCGAGGGCGCGCGCCGCAGCCATCTCGTCGCGGCGCCGGCGTTCTTTCTCGGCGGCGTCTACCAGGACACCTCGGCGGGGATGCGCCGTCTCATCGACACGGTCGCCGAGGCGGCCGGGCGCGAGCGCTGAAGCGCGCGCTCAGTTCCAGCCGCCGTCGTCGCCTCCGCCAAGGTCGGCGCTGCCGCCGTCGTCCCAGGAACCCGGGTCACTCGTGATCCCGAAGTCGTTGCCGCCCATGTCGGCGTTCGACAGGCCGGGGTCCGCGAGTGCCCCGCCGGGAGCGGCGCCCATGCCGCCGAGCTCGCCGCTCTGGCCGCCGTTGAACAGGTGCTGAGCGAGCTCTTCGCCCGCGACGACCCCGGCGCCGATGCCGAGCCCCGTGGCGAGTCCGCCGACGATTCCGGCGCCGATGCCGCCCGCGGGCGGGACGCCGCCGTACGGACCGACGCTCGGTCCATAGGTGCCCGGGCCACCGTAGGGTCCCGCATAGGGTCCCGCCGGCGGCGTTGCGCCGAACGTGCCGGCCGGCGCGGTGCCCGCGCCGTACCCGGAATACGGGGTTCGCCGCCGCAGCAGCGACAGGACGATCACGGCGATCGCGACGAGCAGCAGCACGCCGCCCCAGGGAAATCGGTGCGCGGGTGCGCGCCCGGCGCTGCGCACCGGCGTCGCACCCAGACCGAGCTGCGCCTGCAGCGCGCTCACCGATCGCGGTTGCGCGAACGGCAAGCCGGGAGCGAGCGTCGCGGCCCGCGCGAGCTCGGCCCGCGCGACCGCGAGGTGGCCTTCGCGCGCGGCGAGTTCCGCCGCGACGTAATGCACCTTGCCGCTGCGCGGATGGTCCTTCAAGACCTGATCGACCATCGCTTGCGCTCGCGTCAGATCACCCGCGCGGGCGGCTTGGTAGATCTGTTGAGAGGTCGGATCGTTCGCGGCCCAGCTCGGCGCCGCGGCGAGCGCCGCGGCCGCGAGCGTGAGCGCGGCCAAGCCATGCTTGATCATCGAAGTCCTCGCCTGTGGCCACCGGTCTGCACGCTTGGATCCGGGCGCCGCGTGCAAGTTCAACGTGGCGAGCGCGCGATCTCCGCGAGCGCGGCGAGCAGCCGATCCACTTCCTCGCGGGTGTTGTAGAGCGAGAACCCCGTGCGCAGCAGGCCGCCACGCTCGGCGAGTCCGAGCACCTCGACCGCGCGCACCGCATAGAAGTCGCCGTCCCAGACGCACACGCCGCGCTCGTCGAGCTTCGCGGCGATCTCGCCGGCGGTGCGACCGTCGAGCGTGATCGACACCGTCGGTGCGCGGGCTCGATCGTCGAAGCCGGGGCCATAGAGGCGCACGCCCGGCAGCTCGGCGACGCGACGATGATAGTCGGCCGCGAGCGCGTGCTCGTAGGCCGCGATCCCGGTCATCGCGTCGACGATGCGTTCGCGTGCGCTCGCGCCGCGCCCGAGCGACTCGAGGTAGTCGATCGCCGCGCGCACGCCGTGGATCGCGGCGGCATTCAGGGTCCCGGTCTCGACGCGGTACGGCGGCGCCGGATTCTGCGCCGACAGCCGATCGGTCGGCAGGCGCTCGAGCGCTCCCGGACGCGAGTACAGGATGCCGACGTGGGGTCCGTAGAACTTGTACGCCGAGCACAGCAGGAAATCGGTGCCGAGCGCCTCGACGTCGATCGGGAAGTGCGGCGCGTAGTGCACCGCGTCGACCACCATCAGTGCGCCGACCGCGGCCGACAGCCGCCGCACCCGCGCGAGGTCGTTCACCGTGCCGAGGGCGTTCGAGGACGCGCCGATCGCGACCAGCTTGGTGCGCGCGTCGATCTTCGCCGTGAGATCGTCGAGGTCCAGGCAGCCGTCCTGCCGCAGGCGCACCTCGCGCACGACCACGCCGCGCTCGCGCAGCATCAGCCACGGGCTGCGGTTCGCTTCGTGGTCGAGTTCCGTGATCACGATCGCATCGCCCGCCGCGAGCGTGCGGCCGACCGCGTGCGCGAGCGAGAAGCACAACGTCGTCATGTTCTGGCCGAAGGAGATCGTCTCCGGGCCAGCCGCGCCCAAGAACGTCGCGACCGCACTGCGCGCCTCGCGCAGGCGCCGGTCGACTTCGCGCGACGCGGCGAACGCGCCACCGGTATTGACGTTGCAGTTCGTGTACACGTCCTCGATCGCGCGGATCACCGCGAGCGGGACCTGGCTGCCGCCAGGACCGTCGAGGAACGCGATCGGCGCGCCGCCGCGCATCGCGCGCAGGGCCGGGAAATCCGCGCGGCAACGCGCGCAGTCGTCTGCGGTATAACTCATCGGGAACGCTCGCTTACAACAGGTGGTAGATGAAGTCGTAGCTCGTCGACTTCGCGTCGCGCGCATGCAGGGTCATCGAACCCCGCGCGCCGGCGTACGCGCCGGTGCCGCCGGTCACGGTCAGGGTCGAGTCGCGGTCGTCGCGGAACGGTCCTTCGACCGTGATCTGCCCGTCGTGGAGCAGCAGCGTCCAGAAGCACTCCCAGCTCTTGCCCTTCACGACGCGGATGCAGAAGCCCTGGTCGCTGCCGACCTGGACCTTGTTGGCCGCATCGAACACCGGGTTCGCGAACGTCAGCAGGTCGCCGCGCGAATCCCCTTTCGCACCGAGGTCGAGCACGCGGTCGGTGCGCGCGCGCTCGACGAGATGCAGGGTGCGTGCGGCGAACGCCGGTGGCGCGAGCAGGATCGCGGCGAGCGCCGCAATGGCGAATGGTCGGTCAAGCATTCTTCGGTCCCTCCGTGATCTCGATCAGGGTCGGTCCACCCGCGGCGAGCGCCTCGCGCACCGCCGCGGTGAGCCCCTCGTCGCCGCGAATCCGCACCGCGCGCACCCCGCAGGCGCGCGCGAGCGCCTGGAAATCCGGATTGCGCGCGATCACGCCGAGCGGCGGGATGCCCGCGGCCGTCATGTCGTCGCGAATCTGGCCGAGCGCCGCGTTGTTCCACACGACGATCGGCAGCGCGAGAGCGTTCTCCGCCGCGGTCATCAACTCGCCGAGCGTGAACTGCAGGCCGAAATCCCCGGCGAGCGCGAGCACCGCGCGCGAGGGCAGCGCGATCTTCGCGCCGAGCGCGGCCGGCAGCGCGAACCCCAGCGTTCCGTAGCCGGACGGATGGAACCAGCAGCCGGGCCGGTCGACCGGGAAGGCGTAGTTGCCGTGATAGGCGATCTGGGTCATGTCGCTGAACACGACGCCGTCGGCGGGCAGGCCCGCGCGGATCGCGGCGAGCACCGTCGAATGGTTGCGCGCCGCCGGGTTCCAGGACGCGTCGATCCGGGCGCGCACGGCCGCGGCGCCGCCGATCCGATTGCGCCAGCCGCTGCGCGGTTCGAGCCCGGGCAGCAACGCCTCGAGCGCGCGCCGCGCATCGCCCAGGATCGGTACCGCGGCGCCGTAGTGATCGGCGAGCTTCGTCGGGTCGACGTCGATGCGGATCATCCGGGCGCCGAGCGCGAGCCGGGTCGACCAGTAGAGGTCGGTCTCCGCGATTTCCGTCCCGACCGCGAGCACGACGTCGGCGGCCGCCGCGAGTTCCTGCGTCTCGCGATACGGGAGCGACGCCCCGAGGTGCGCTTCATGGCGGTCCGGCAGGACGCCCTTGCCGGCGGCCGTCGTGACCAGCAGCGCGTCGAGGCGCTCCGCGACGAGGCGCAATTCGGCGGCCGCATGCGCCGCGCCGCCGCCGGCGATGATCAGAGGCCGCTCCGCGCCGTTCAGGAGCCGCGTCGCCTCCTCGAGCGCCGCCGGTTCGCCCGCGCCGGGCGCGGGTGGCGTCGGAAACCGCTCCGGCACGAGATCGGTGTTCTCGCCGAGCAGGTCGAGCGGCACCTCGAGGTACGCGGGGCGGGGCCGGCCGGTCCGCAGCGAGGCGAGACACGTGCGCAGGTGGTCGCGCACGTCCTCGGCGGATCGGGCCGAGCGGGCGACGCCGAAGACGCGGTCGGCGAGCGCGTGCTGGTCGCGCAATTCGTGCAGGACGCCCCAGGCCTTGCCGAGCGTCGCCCGCGGTGGCGTGCTCGCCACGACCAGCATCGGAACCGAATCGGAGTACGCTTGCCCGGCCGCGGTGAGCACGTTGGTGAGTCCGGGCCCGGAGATCACGAAGGCGGCCGCCGGGCGGCCGCTCGCGCGGGCGTAGCCGTCGGCCGCGAACCCGGCGCCTTGCTCGTGGCGCACCAGCACGTGCCGCATCTTCGAGTGCGCGAGCCCGCGATAGAGCTCCAGGGTGTGAACGCCGGGAATTCCGAACGCGGTGTCGATATCATTGACCGCCAAGGTTTCGACGAGATACCGCCCGACAGTGATCGACATCGGTGAGCCCTTAACCTTGAGTACGCGCGGAAGTGCGCGTTACGAGGCCGGAAGTATGCAAGTCGGTCATGCGCTAGGCAAGACGAGAGGATCGAGACGATGAAGTTTTCCACACTGGTCGAACGCATCGCCGGCGACGGCGCCGACGCCTGGATCACGCACTACGAGGCGCGCGCGGCGCGCGAGCGCGGCGAGGACGTGATCCTGTTGAGCGCCGGGGACCCGGATCTCGATACGCCCGACGCGGTGCGCGAATGCGCGATCGAGCGCATTCGCGCCGGCGACACGCACTACACCCCGACCACCGGACGGCAGCACTTGCGCGAGGCGATCGCTGCGCTGCACGCGACGCGAACCGGCCAGCGGGTGAGCGCCGACCAGGTCGTCGTGCTCGCGGGCGCGCAGAACGGGCTGTTCGCGACGTCGCTGTGCCTCGCGGGTCCGGGGGACGAGGTGATCTCGTTCGATCCGATGTACACGACCTATCCGGCGACGATCGAAGTCTCCGGTGCCCGGCTGGTGCGCGTACCGGCGCCCGCGCGCAAGGGATTCCGGATCGACCTGGATGCGCTCGAGCGGGCGATCACGCCGAAGACCCGTGCGATCTTCCTCGCCACGCCGAGCAATCCCACCGGCGTGATCACGAACGAAGCGGAACTCGCGGTGATCGGCGATCTCGCCGAGCGGCATTCGCTGTGGGTCGTCGCCGACGAGGTGTACGCCGGCATCGCGCCCGGCGGCCGCGTGCCGGGTCTCGCGACACGCTTGCCGGACCAGGTGGTCACGATCTGCAGCCTGTCGAAGACGCACGCGATGCCGGGGTGGCGCGCCGGCTGGGTCGTCGGCCCGCGCGCGTTCGCGGCCCACGTCGAGTCGCTGGTGATGTGCATGCTGTTCGGCTTGCCGGGCTTCGTGCAGGAGGCGGCCGCGACCGCGATCGCGATCGCCGCGGAGGCCGAGGCGCGCACCCGCGCATACTGCACCGCCCGTCGGGACCTGCTGGCTGGCGAGTTGCGCGGGGCGAAGAACCTCGCGTGCGCGGTCCCGGAGACCGGGATGTTCATGCTGCTCGACGTGCGGGCGACCGGACTCACGGGCTACCAATTCATGCGCGGTCTGTACGAGGCCGAACGCGTCGCGGTGCTCGACGGCGGCGCGTTCGGCCAGGAGACGGCCGGGTTCGTGCGCGTCTTCTATGCGACCGACGAGCCGGTGCTGCGCGAGGCGAGCGCGCGCATTCGGCGGTTCGCGAACTCGCTGGCCGGCGTCAAGAGCCGCGCAGGATGAGCGCGGTGGGGGAGGGAACCGTGGATCGCGGGATCGTCGTGCGGGCTCCCGGCGGCCCCGAGGCGCTCGAGTGGACCGTGCTCGACACCGGCGCGCCGGGGCCGGGCGAGGTGCGGGTCGCGCAGCGCGCGATCGGCGTGAATTTCCTCGACACCTATTATCGCAGCGGTCTGTACGCGTGGCCCACGACGCCGCTGATTCCGGGCAGCGAAGCGGCCGGCGTCGTCGAGCAGGTCGGCCCCGGGGTCGCGGAGTTCGTCGCCGGCGACCGCGTCGCGTACACGATGCCGCTCGGCGCGTACCGCGAGCGGCGCGTCGTGCCGGCCGACCGTCTGGTGAAGCTCCCGGACGGCGTGTCGTTCGAGACGGCCGCGAGCCTGATGCTGAAGGGACTGACCGCGCAATTCCTGGTCACGTCCTGCTTCCCCGTGCGGGCCGGCCAACGCGCGCTGGTGCACGCGGCCGCCGGCGGCGTCGGCCTGCTGCTCGGCCAATGGCTCGCGGCGCTCGGCGCGACCGCGATCGGCACGGTCGGCTCCGACGAGAAGGTCGCGGTCGCGCTCGAGAACGGCTACGCGCACGTGATCAACTACCGTAGCGCCGATTTCGCCGAGCGCGTCGCGGCGCTCACCGGCGGCGAGCGCTGCGACGTGGTCTACGACTCGGTCGGCCGGGACACCTGGCGCGGCTCGCTGCGGTGTCTGAAGCGGCGCGGTACGTTCGTGAATTTCGGCCAATCCTCGGGGATGATCGAGGATTTCCGGCTCGCGGATCTCGCGGCCGGCGGCTCCTTGTTCGCGACCCGCCCGGTGCTGTTCGATTACATCGCCGCTCGCGAGGAGTTGCTCGCGCGCTCGGCCGACCTGTTCGCGCGCGTTGCGGCCGGCGAGCTGCGATCGACCATCGGCCAGCGGATCGCGCTCGCCGACGCCCGCGAGGCGCACGCGGCGCTCGCCGCGCGGCGCACCATCGGCGCGACGGTGCTGTTGCCGGCCTGAGCGGCGCGGGCGGTTCGCCGTGCGCGTGCGGCGTTCAGCCGAGCGGCAACGCGGTCGACTCCTTGATCACGGTGACCGCGACCGAGGAGTTCACCGACTGCACGAACGGAATTCGCGAGAGATAGTCGAGGTAGAACGCCTCGAAGGACTTGATGTTCTTCGTGACGATCTTCAACAGGAAATCCCACTCCCCGGTCAGCGTGTAGCACTCGAGGACCTCGCTGCGATCGCGGATCGCTTCCTCGAATTTCGCGATCGCGTCACGCCCGGTGGTCGCGAGCTTCACGTGTGCGAGGATCGTGACGTCGAGCCCGAGCGCCGCCCGATCGAGCAGCGCGACCCGCCCCTTGATCACGCGCTGTTGTTCGAGCTGCTGGATGCGCCGCCAGCAGGTCGTCGTCGACTGATGCACGCGCGCGGCGACCTCGGCGACCGACAGCGCGCCTTCGTGCTGCAGGATCTTCAGGATCTTGAGATCCAAGGCGTCGAGACTGGTATGGCGATTATTTTCCATTAATACGAAAGAAATGGAATGAATGTTCCGGATTATTCGGTTTGGTTCAATGAAAAGCAACATTCCGGCGACCACGGACGTAAATTAACGGGCATGCCGCGAACACCCCGATTGCATCTGCCGCCCACCCCGGCTCGGCCCGGCGAATCGCCGGATTTCAGCTATCTGCAGCTCTCGCCGGCCGGCGCCGTGCCACGGCCGGACGTGAATGCCCGCGCTCGCGACATCGGGTACCTGTCGCTCGAGCTGGTGCGCGTACTCGACGACGCGCACGATGCGGTCGGACCCTGGCACCCGCACCTCGAGCCCGCGGAGCTGCAGGTCGGGCTGCGGCACATGCTGCTGACGCGGATCTACGACGATCGCATGCAGCGCAATCAACGCTCGGGCAAGATCACGTTCTACATGCGCAGCCTCGGCGAAGAGGCGGTGGCGGTCGCGCAGTGCATGGCGCTGCGCCCGCGCGACATGCTGTTCCCGTCGTATCGCACCCAGGGCCTGCACATCGCGCGCGGTCTGCCGCTGGTCGACATGATGTGCCAACTCCTGTCGAACACGCGCGACATGTGCAAGGGGCGGCAGTTGCCGGTCATGTACCACTCGGCCGCGCAGCGCCTGTTCTCGATTTCCGGCAACCTCGCGACGCAGTTCCCGCAAGCGGTCGGCTGGGCGATGGCGGCCGCGATCAAGGGCGAGGACGATCTCGCGGCGGCCTGGATCGGCGAGGGCAGCAGTGCCGAGGCGGATTTCCACCACGCCTTGCTGTTCGCCGCGGTCTACCAGGCGCCGGTGATCCTGAACCTGGTGAACAACCAGTGGGCGATCTCGACGTTCCAGGGGTACGCGGGCGGCGAGCAGCGGTCGTTCGCCGCGCGCGGGCCGGGCTATGGGATCGCCGGGATCCGCGTCGACGGCAACGATTTCCTCGCCGTGCACGCGGTGACGCAATGGGCCGCCGAGCGCGCGCGCATCGGCGCCGGTCCGACGCTGATCGAGCTCGTCACCTATCGGGCGGCGGCGCATTCGACCAGCGACGACCCGTCGCGCTATCGCGCGAAGGACGATTACGCGCACTGGCCGCTCGGCGATCCGATCGAGCGGCTCAAGGCGCACCTGATCAAGCATGCGGGCTGGACCGAGGAGCGTCACCAGGCGCTCGTCGAGGAGCTCGACGCGCAGGTCACCGCGAGCTGGAAGGAGGCGGTGACCCATGGAACCCTCGCGGACGGGCCTCGGCTAGACCCCGACCTGATGTTCGAGGACGTGTTCAAGGTCATGCCGCCGAACCTCGAGCGGCAGCGGGCGGCGATGCACGCCGAGAGGAGCGACGTGCGATGGCGCAAATGAACATGACGCAGGCGCTGAACTCGGCGATGGACGTGATGCTCGGCCGCGATCCCGCCGTCGTCCTGATGGGCGAAGACATCGGCTATTTCGGCGGCGTGTTCCGGGTGACCGACGGACTGCAACGCAAATACGGTGCGCACCGGGTGCTCGACACCCCGATCGCCGAGGGCGGTATCGTCGCCGCCGCGATCGGCATGGCGGTGAACGGCTTGCGGCCCGTCGCCGAGATCCAGTTCGCCGACTACATCTATCCGGGATTCGACCAGATCACGAGCGAACTCGCGCGGCTGCGGTATCGCAGCGCCGGCGACTTCTACGCGCCGGTCACGATCCGTACGCCTTGCGGCGGCGGCATCCGCGGCGGGCAGACGCATTCGCAGAGCCCGGAGGCGATCTTCACGCACGTCTGCGGCCTCAAGGTGGTCATGCCGTCGAATCCGTACGACGCGAAGGGTCTGCTGATCGCCGCGATCGAGGACGACGATCCGGTGATCTTCTTCGAGCCGAAGCGGCTCTACAACGGGCCATTCGACGGCGATCCGGCCAAACCCGCCGCGCCGTGGAGCACCCACCCGAAGGGCGAGGTTCCGGAGGGTCATTATCGCGTGCCCTTGGGCAAGGCCGAGATCGTCCGTCCGGGCCGCGACCTCACGATCGTGAGCTACGGCACGATGGTGCACGTCGCCGCGGCCGCCGCGAGCGCGCACGGACTCGACGCGGAGATCATCGACCTGCGGTCGCTGGTGCCGCTCGACACCGACACGATCTGCGCCTCGGTGCGCAACACCGGCCGCTGCGTGATCGCGCACGAAGCGACGCGATTCTCCGGGTTCGGCGCGGAGATCCTGTCGGTCATCCAGGAGGAGTGCTTCTGGGATCTGCAGGCCCCGATCCAGCGCGTGACGGGCTGGGACACGCCGTATCCGCATGCGTTCGAATGGGAATATTTCCCGAGCCAGGCGCGCTTCGCCGCGGCATTTCGGGTGGTGATGGAGCCCGCATGAGACTTCCTGTGTCAAGCCCTGGATCAATCGGCGGCCAAGAAAGGTTTTGCGCCGCGGTGGGCATGGGGCGTGTAGGTGACTCGATCGGTCCATATTTTCCACAGCACTCGCACCCAAGCGCGTGCGAGGACGCGGACGGCGTGAGGATGGTCGCATCCTCGGGCGCGAGCCTTGGCGTAGATTGCGTTGGCCCAAGGCGAGGCACGGCGCGAATTGTCGGCCCAGGTGGTGATGGCGCGGCGCAAGCGATGATTGCAAGCCCATCGGAAAGTCACGGCTTTGGTCTTGCCGCTTTGGTAGGTGACCGGTGCGACGCCGGCTTCGGCGGCGAGTTGGTCATCGGTGGCGAAGCGATCTCGGACGTCGCCGAGTTCGGCGAGGATCTGTGCGGCGTTGAGGCGGCCCGTGCGGGGCAGGGACATCACGAGGGTGCCGTCGGCGAGTTGGGCGACCTCGTGCTCGATCCTGGCGCTAAGGCGGGCGATCTCGCCTACCAGTGGTGTCAGGATGCGCGTCAGGGTCTTGGCGAGCTCTCCCTTGGCTTCTTCCTCGGCGGCGCCGACGCGACCCTTGGGGGCCTCGTGCAGGCGCTGCAGCAGTTCGCTCACGGGGCGGCGTCCGCAGTAGTGCTCACTGGCGAGGAAGCTGGCCAGGCGCTTCTCGCCGAGTCGCGCGGCGCTGTGTGGTGTGGGGTAGCGCTCGACGAAAGCCAGAGCGATCGGGGAGTCGATCTCGGCGAAGAGGGCGACGGCGCCGGGCCAGAAGCTCTCGAGCAAGGCGCGCAGCTGGTTGGCCAGCCCAATGCGCTCAGCGACGAGGTCATCGCGGGTGCGCACCATTGCGCGCAGCGCCTGGATGGCATCGCTGCTGGGGGACAACCGACGGAAGCGATGACCATCGGTGCGCAGCACATCGGCAAGCAAGTAGGCATCGCCGGGATCGTGCTTGCCACCGGCGGCTCGGTAGCGCGGCCGACACGCCTTGACGACGTTGGGATGGATCGGGACGACCGGGTTACCGGCCTGCATCAATGTATCGACGAGCAGGCCCGAAGGACGCTCGATGGCGATGGGCAGCGACTCGGCCGGGCTGACTCGGCTGAGCTGCTGGCACATCGAACGCAGTCCCTCATCGTCGTGCGCCACCTGCAGCGCCAGGACAATCTTGCCCGCCTCATCTACGACGCAGATGGCGTGCTGCGATCCGCCCCAATCGATACCTGCGAAATAGTTCATGGCGACCTCCAATGGGACACAATGGCCGTGTCGGGAGGTCTTGCGGGTTGCTCACTGACCGGCGCTCTGGGCGGTATACCCTTGGCGCAACTTCCTGTAGCCCGTCGAGACCTCCCGGCACCTGCCGTGCTGCGGGTCTCATGCGGGCTATCGAGTAGCGAGCGCCCCGGGCAGTCACGGCAGGTGCACGGAAGAGAGAGACCTACACCTCTCGATCAGACCTCTCAAGTCAGAGAGGTACACCAGTGAGCGAGTACGTGTTCAAGCTGCCGGACCTCGGCGAGGGCACGGTCGAGGCGGAAGTCGTCCGCTGGCTCGTCGCACCGGGCGATCGGGTCGCCGAGGATCAGCCGATCGTGGAGTTGATGACCGACAAGGCGACCGTCGAGGTGCCGGCGCCGGTCGCCGGTCGGGTGCTGCGAGTCACGGGCGAACCCGGGGACAAGGTGCCGGTCGGCAGTCCGCTCGTGGTCTTCGAGACCGCGACGACCGGTGACGCGATCGCCCCGGCGCCCGCGCGGTCGGCGGCAGCGCCGCCGGTCGCGCGCGAGCCGGCGGTCGAGCTGCCGCC
>JAJYFF010000068.1 GCA_021785405.1 Pseudomonadota bacterium
GACGTCCCAGACCTGGACGTGGGTCTTCAAGTGCCGGTAGTCCTCCACGTCGCCGCCAAACACTTCCGGCAGCAACATGTGGTTGTAGATCGAGAACACCCGGCATCCCGCCGCTTCCACGCGCGCAGTGTAGGGCGTGCGCCGCATGCGCCGTCCCGCCGCGAGCAGCGGGGCGGAAGAGGACACGATACTCGAGATCTCGTTCATGGCGGCGGTTCTCCGATGAGCCCGGCGGGGGCGGTCGCGCGCGTGTTCATTATTCCAGCATTTGCGCCATCTTGGGCTTGGCCGCGACGTAGCGCCGGTGGACGTCGACGTAGGTCGACTCGTAGAGCGCATCGACCGTCTCCGGCGGCAGGAAGCCCCGCGCGAAGCCCGGTGCGACGGACTCGAACGCGAGTTCCGCCGAGCGCATCAGATGCGCGAGCAAGCCCCGCGGATCCTCGTTGCCGACCGCGATGCGGATCGTCGTCCGGGTGATCCCCGCGTCCGCGAGCGCGGCGTCGGAGAGCTCCGAGTGACTGGTCAGCGCGGGGCACAGCACGACCGTGTTCGTCTGGCCGAGGCTCACCTGGAGGCCGAACACCGGCTCGAGCAGGTCGAAGAACGCCTTGAACGCGTCGATCGGGATCCGCTCCTCGCCGTGCTTCGGCTCGAAGTCGATCGTGAACAGCGGCGCGGGTAGTGCGAGGAACAGGTTCTCGCGGCGCAAGCGTGCGTTCGGGTGCCCTTCGACGGCCGAGCAATTCACGCGGATCCGCGGATGCGCGGCGAGCGCGGTCGCGAGCACGATCGTCGTGATGCACTTCGACAGCATCCGCAGCTCGAGGGTGCGCATCCCGTTGATCACTTCGTACGCCTTGTCGGCGTCGAGGAACGCGCCCTTGATGTAATAGACGTTCCAGAACAGCGTCTCGTCCCAGCTGACCGTCTCGGTTCGCCCGCCGGGTCGCTGCACCGTCACGCTCGCGCCCTTCGGCAGGAACAGGTCCTCGTTGCGCCCGATCACCACGCCGGCGGTCGTCGCGCCGTAGCCCGCGAGGTCCTTGGTGTACGAATGGATCACGAAGTCGGGTCGCTCCGCCGGGTCGTCGCGCCGCAAGGTGGGTTGCAGGAACGGCGTGCCCACGGTCGCATCGCAAATCACCGTGAGGCCGTGCGCGTGCGCGAGCCGGCAGATGCCCGGCACGTCGAGCACGTGGCCGTGCGGATTGCAGGGGCTCTCGAGGTACACGTAGATGCGCCGACCCGCCGCGATCCGCTCCGCGCAGCGCGTGCGCACCTCGTCGAGGGCCCGCTGCACGTCCGCAGCTTCGTAGCCGTCGAACCAATGGATCGCGACGTCCAGATTGCTCCGCTTGCCGTACCAGTCGTGGAGCAGCTGATAGGCTCCGCCGTAGATGTTGCGGCTGGCGACGATCACGTCCTGGTAGCCGACGAGGTGGGACAGGGTCGCGTCGATCGCCGCCATCCCCGAGTTGAAGTTCCACGCGAGGTACTCGTTCGCCCGCGGTCCAGCCTCGACGTCCACGATGTGGTTCGCGAGGCAAATCGAGGTCGGGTTCAGCAGGCGCGAGTAGATCTCGTGCAGGAACTCCTTGCCCTTGAACGCGTCCTCGACCCATTCCATGCACGCGTAGATGTACGTCGCCGTGCGCGTGATCACCGGGGTCGCCGAGAAGATCGCGGTCACGTTGTCGAAGATCGGATACGGGCCGCGGCCGGCATCCGGCTGCGCATGTCCGACGAGCGACTGGTAGGTCTTGCGCATCGGGGACTGGAGGTTGTCGAGCACCTTCGCGAGCTGGAAGCACGCGAATCGCTTCGCGTTGAACCACGCGATGCGGTCCTTGCGGTCGAGCTGCGCGAGCTGGCGCGCGGTGATGTCGATCAATTCGTGCGTCGCGACGTTCGCCGCGTACAAGCTCTCGGTCAGCGCGCCGAGCGCGCGGCCGTGCTCGCTCGCGGCGTCGATCCCGAAGTGCCCGAGCTGCTCGGCGACGAGCGCGGGCGCCGTCTCGGCATGGGTGGAGTTGCGGCGCGGGCTGAGCTCGCGCAATGGGTCGATCGGTTGGGTGTCGCTCATCGTGGGTCCCTCGTCGGTCAACCCAAGGTACGCCGGGTCGGGTGGCAGGTGCTGCCAATGATTTTCCGAAAATCGACTACCATTGGCCGAATCCGCTACCGGAGGGCCTTTTATGGACCGAATCGACTACGCGATCCTGCGCACGCTGCAAGACGACGGGCGGATCACGATCCAGGAGCTCGCCCGCCGGGTTGGTCTGTCCCCGTCCCCGTGCCTGCGCCGCGTCCGCCTCCTCGAGCGCGCCGGCACGATCCGCGGGTACACCGCGGTCATCGACGAGCGGCAATACGGCTTGTCGATCACGGCGTTCCTCCGGGTCCGCCTCGACCGGCATTCCGACGAGCGGGTCGCGCGCTTCGAGAAGGCCGTGAACGGCATCGACGAAGTGCTCGAGTGCCACGTCCTCGCCGGGGATTTCGACTACATGCTGCGGATCCTGGTCGCCGACCTCGAGGCGTACGAACGCTTCATTCGCAAGCACATCCATACCATCCCGGGGATCGCGGCGATCGAAACCGCGTTCGCTTACGGAACGATCAAGCGCTCGAGCGTGCTGCCCGGGCTCGCGGAGGCGCCGCGCGAGGGCCGCGCGGCGCCCACGGCGACCGTCAACCGAGGTCGAAGCGATCGAGATTCATCACCTTGGTCCAGGCCGCGACGAAGTCCCGGATGAACTTCGGCTGCGCGTCGGCGCTGCCGTAGACCTCCGCGATCGCACGCAGCTGGGCGTTCGAGCCGAACACGAGATCGACGCGGGTTCCGGTCCAGCGCAACGCGCCCGTCGCCCGATCACGACCCTCGAACACCTCGGCGGCCTCGGACACCGGCTGCCAGACCGTGTCCATGTCGAGCAGGTTCACGAAGAAGTCGTTGGTCAGCGTTCCCGCGCGCTTCGTGAACACCCCGTGCGAGGATTCCGCGACGTTCGCACCGAGCACGCGCAGGCCGCCGACGAGCACCGTCATCTCCGGCGCGGTCAGCGTGAGCAATTGCGCGCGATCGACCAGCAAGGCCTCGGCCGGCACCGCGAACCGCGATTTCTGGTAGTTGCGAAAGCCGTCGGCGACCGGTTCGAGCACCGCGAACGAATCGACGTCGGTCTGGGCCTGGGTGGCATCCGTACGCCCCGGCGTGAACGACAACTTCACCGGGTGACCCGCGGTCTTCGCCGCCTGTTCGATCCCGGCGCAGCCGCCGAGCACGATCAAGTCCGCGAGCGAAACCCGTTTACCGCCGGCTTGCGCGGCATGGAACGCGCTCTGGACCGCGGTCAGCGCCGCGAGCACTGTCGCGAGCTGCGCCGGCTGGTTGACCTCCCAGTCCTTCTGCGGGGCGAGGCGCAGGCGCGCACCGTTCGCACCGCCGCGCTTGTCCGAGCCGCGGAACGTGGAGGCCGACGCCCAGGCGGTCGCGACGAGCGCCGACACCGACAGCCCCGACGCGAGGATCCGGGCTTTGAGCACCTCCGCGTCGTCCGCGTCGATCAGCGGGTGATCGACCGCGGGCAGTGGGTCTTGCCACAGCAGGTCTTCGGCCGGCACGTCCGGGCCGAGGTAGCGTGAGCGCGGACCCATGTCGCGGTGGGTCAGCTTGAACCAGGCGCGCGCGAACGCGTCGGCGAACGCCTCCGGATGCTCGTGGAAGCGGCGCGAGATCTTTTCGTACGCTGGATCGAACCGCAACGCAAGATCCGTCGTCAGCATCGACGGGGCATGGTGTTTCGCGGGATCGTGCGCATCCGGAACCGTTCCAGCGCCGGCGCCGTTCTTCGGGCGCCATTGATGGGCACCGGCCGGGCTGCGAGTCAGCTCCCATTCGTAACCGAACAGGTTCCGGAAGAACTCGTGGCTCCAGCGCGTCGGCGATGCGCTCCAGGTGACCTCGAGGCCGCTCGTGATCGCGTCGCCGTCCTTGCCGCTGCGAAAGTCGCTCTTCCAGCCGAGCCCCTGCGCCTCGATCGGCGCGGCTTCCGGCTCGGGACCGACGTGCTTCGCATCGCCCGCGCCGTGGGTCTTGCCGAAGGTGTGACCGCCCGCGATCAACGCGACCGTCTCCTCGTCGTTCATCGCCATCCGCGCGAAGGTCTCGCGGATGTCGCGCGCGGCGGCGACGGGGTCCGGCGTCCCGTTCGGGCCTTCCGGATTCACGTAGATCAGGCCCATTTGCACCGCCGCCAGCGGATTCTCGAGATTCCGGTCCCCGGCGTGGCGCTGGTCGTCCAGCCACTTCGATTCGGCGCCCCAGTAGACGTCCTTCTCCGGCTCCCAGATGTCCTCGCGCCCACCGCCGAAGCCGAAGGTCTTGAATCCCATCGAGTCGAGCGCGACGTTGCCGGCGAGGATCATCAGGTCGCCCCAGGAGATCTTCCGGCCATATTTCTGCTTGATCGGCCACAGCAGGCGGCGCGCCTTGTCGAGGTTCGCGTTGTCGGGCCAGCTGTTGATCGGCGCGAAGCGCTGGTTGCCGTGGCCGGCGCCGCCGCGACCGTCACCGGTCCGATACGTGCCCGCGCTGTGCCAGGCCATGCGCACGAACAGCGGCCCGTAGTGGCCGAAGTCCGCGGGCCACCAGTCCTGCGAATCGGTCATCAGCGCGCGCAGGTCGCGTTTCACCGCCGCGAGATCGAGGCTCCGAAACTCACGCGCATAGTCGAAATCCGAGTCCATCGGATCCGACAGCGCGGAATGCTGATGCAGGATGTCGAGTCGCAACTGGTTCGGCCACCACTCGCGATTGGACGTGCCGCCGCCGGCGGTGTGATGAAAAGGGCACTTCGACCCGGTCGCTTGGCTCATCGGCGTATCCTCCGTCGGTTGTCGAAGCAGAGACTACGCTCGCCGGGCGGCCGGGGTGATCGGCAGTTTCGATCGGCGCGATAGACGAATGCTCGCGCGGGGCCGCGGCCGTGATATTTTTCGGGTATCGCAACGCCGCAGGCGTTGCATCGGAGGACGTTCGATGGTCGTCGAGATCGCCGAGATCGACGTGCAGGCAGGCCACGAAGCGGATTTCGAGTCCGCGGTCGAGCGGGCGCTGCCCTTGTTCCACGCGGCGCCGGGTTGCCACGGCGTGCAGGTGCTGCGAGGCGTCGAACAGCCGAGCCGCTACACGTTGTTCATCCGCTGGGCGACGCTCGAGGATCACACGGTCGGCTTTCGCGGTTCCGAGGCGTTCACGCGCTGGCGCGCGCTCGTGAGCCCGCACTTCGCCGCGCCGCCCCGGGTGCAACACGCGCGATCCGTGCTCGGCGGCGACGCGCACTGACGTGGGGGTGCGTGATGCGACGATCACCGACACTGTCATCCGATCGAGGTCGACCGACATGCGTGCAGCGGACTTCGTGAATCTCGAGGGGCGCGTCGCGCTCGTGACCGGGGCATCGCGCGGAATCGGCCGCGCGGTCGCGCTGATGCTCGCCGGCGCGGGCGCGTCCGTCGCGGTCAACTACCGCGAGCGACGCGACGCGGCCGAGGCGGTGGCCGCCGCGATCCGCGGGCTCGGCCGGCGCGCGCTCGCGATCCCCGCCGACGTGTCGCGGAGCGAGGACGTCGCCGCGATGGTCGAACGCGTGAACGCGAGCCTCGGCGTCCCGGACATCCTGGTGAACAACGCCGGCGTCGCGACGGTCCGCGGGCTCGACGATCTCGACGAGGCGGCGTTCGATCACACGCTGCGCGTGAACCTCAAGTCGGCGTTCCTGTGCACCCAGGCCGTTCTGCCGGCGATGCGCGCCAGGCGCTGGGGACGCATCGTCAACTTGTCCTCGGTCGCCGCGCGCGGCGGCGGCGCGATCGGGGTGCACTACAACGCCTCGAAGGCGGCGATCGAAGGACTCACGCGCGGCTACGCGGCGCGCGTCGCGGCCGAGGGGGTCACCGTGAACGCGATCGCGCCGGGCCCCGTGGAGACCGAGATGTCCGCGGCGCTCGCGAGCGATCTGCTCGCGCGCATCCCGGTCGGGCGCATCGGCACCCCGGACGAAGTGGCGTGGGCGGTGCTCGCGACGATCGGCAACGGGTTCATCACGGGCCAGGTCATTCCGGTCAACGGCGGGCTGTTGTTTACGTAGCCGGCGCGCGCGCCGCGACGGCTGAGGAGGACGAGATGAGCGAGCACGATCAGGATCCACCGATCCTTGCGAGCACCCGCGACGGGGTCGCGACGCTGTGGCTGAACCGGCCGCAGCAATTGAACGCGTTGTCCGAGGCGATGCTGGACGGTTTGCAACGCGAGATCGACCGGCTCGCCACGGACCGCTCGGTGCGCTGCGTCGTGCTCGCGGCGAACGGCCGCGCGTTCTCGGCCGGGCACGATCTCGGCGAGATGCGCCGCCAACGGGCCTATGAGTACTGCCGGGTGCTGTTCACGCGTTGCAGCCGCGTGATGCAGAGCCTTCGCGCGTTGCCGGTACCGGTGATCGCGCGGGTGCAAGGTCTCGCGACGGCCGCCGGCTGTCAGCTGGTCGGTAGCTGCGATCTCGCGATCGCGTCCGACACCGCACGCTTCGCCGTCTCCGGGATCAACGTCGGCTTGTTCTGCTCGACGCCCTCGGTCGCGCTGTCGCGCAACGTCGCGACCAAGCGCGCGTTCGACCTGCTGGTGACCGGGCGGTTCATCGACGCGGCGACCGCGGCCGCGTGGGGGTTGATCAACGAGTCGGTTCCGCCCGGGGATCTCGATGCCGCGGTCGAGCGCAAGGTGCGTGAGATCGCCGCGAAGAGCCCGGCCGCGATTCGCCACGGCAAGGCGATGTTCTATCGGCAGCTCGGGATGCCGCTCCCCGAGGCCTACGAGTTCGCCGGGGAGATCATGGCGCGCAACATGATGGAAGCCGACGCCGCGGAAGGCATCGACGCGTTCCTCGAGCGGCGGGAGCCCCGGTGGACGTCGTGAGGGCGGATGGACGCCGTCCGCACGATGGCTTGCCGAGCGATTTCCATGGCTGCAAGATGCACCGATGAGAATCGCCAAACCCATCCTGATGGTCACGACGCCGGTCGGTCTGATCGGGGGCTTTCACGAGGCGTACCAGCTCGCGGGCAACCTGGTCTGGCTGATGGTCGCGATGGTGTCGGTGCTGACGGCGTTCGTCGTGTTCCTGGTCCGGATCGCGCGCCGTGAACAGGCGGGTCGCGCCTTGGTGGATGACGCACCGGCGCGAGCCGGTCCGGCCCCAGTGATCGCGGTCGCGCGCGGCGAGGGCGACCGCGCGACCCGGTAGCGCGGCCGCTCCGCGACCGCATGCGCGCCATCGACGCCCCGACGCTGGCTTCGCTGCTCGACCGGCGCGCACTGATCGAGGCGCTCGACCGGGCGTTCGCGGCCGGCGCCGAGGTGCCGCCCCGCGTCCACCACGACACCGGCGCGGGCGTACGGCCGGCCGCGCTGCTGATCATGCCGGCGTGGTCGGCGTCGTCGATCGGCGTGAAGCTCGTGACCGTGCACCCGGACAACGCGGCGCGTGGCGAGCCGGCGGTGCAGGCGGTGTATGCGCTGTTCGACGCGGCGAGCGGCGCGCCTCGCGCGCTGATCGACGGTACCGAGCTCACCCGGCGCCGCACCGCAGCAGTGGCCGCGCTCGCGGTCCGCTACCTGGCGCCGCCCGGCGCCGAGCGCTTGCTGATGGTCGGCACCGGCAGCCTCGCGACCCACGTGATCGAGAGCCACGCGCTGGTGCGGCCGATTCGCGAGGTGCGGATCTGGGGGCGCCGGCGCGAGCGCGCCGCGGCGATCGCGGATCGGGTCGCCGGGCGCGGCTTGCACGTCGCCGTGGCCGACGATCTCGCCGCCGCGGTCGCGTGGGCGGACATCGTCAGCTGCGCGACGCTCGCGACCGAGCCCGTCGTGCGCGGCGCGTGGCTGCGCCCCGGGCAACACGTCGACCTGATCGGTGCCTATACGCCGCGGATGCGCGAGATCGACGACGAGGGCTTGCGACGCGCGCGGATCTACGTCGATACGCGGGCGGGTGCACTCGCCGAGAGCGGCGAGCTCGTGCATGCGATCGCCGCCGGCGCGCTCGCGCCCGGTGATCTGTGCGGAGAGCTGGCCGACCTCGCCCGCGGGCAGGTCGCCGCGCGCCGGGGTGCGCAGGAGATCACCTTGTTCAAGAGCGTCGGCACGGCGCTCGCCGATCTCGCCGCCGCGGAGCTTGCGGTCGCGGCGAGCGCCGCCAACGACCATGCCGAGGGACCACAATGACCCAGGGGGCGGAATTGCTGGTGGCGGCGCTGCACAACGAGGGGGTGGAGCGCATCTACGGACTGCCCGGTGAGGAGAACCTCGATGTGGTGGAGGCGCTGCGGCGCTCGCCGATCGAACTCGTGTTGACCCGGCACGAACAAGCCGCCGCGTTCATGGCGGCGACCCAAGGCCGGCTGACCGGCAAGGCCGGCGTGTGCCTGACGACGCTCGGGCCGGGCGCGCTGAACCTCGCGACCGGCGCCGCGTACGCGCTGCTCGGTGCGATGCCGATGGTGATGATCACCGGGCAAAAAGGGGTGCTCTCGTCGCGGCAGGCCCGCTTCCAGGTCGTCGACGTGGTCGGCGCGATGAAG
Source organism: Pseudomonadota bacterium (assembly GCA_021785405.1). Taxonomy (GTDB): domain Bacteria; phylum Pseudomonadota; class Gammaproteobacteria; order Steroidobacterales; family Steroidobacteraceae; genus Bog-1198. Next base: position 8,644 of record JAJYFF010000068.1, read on the forward strand.
CCGTTGACGAAACTCGCGCGCCAGATCGTCGCGCCGGCGACGATCCCGACGCTCGTGCGCGAAGCGTTCCGCGTCGCCGAGGAGGAACGCCCCGGCCCGGTGCACCTGGAACTCCCCGAGGACATCGCCGGCGCCGAGTGCGAGGCGCCGCCGTTGATCCCGCCGCATCCGGTCGAACTGCCGATCGCGAGCGCGGCGGCGCTCGAGCGCGCGGCGCGCTTGATCGAGCAAGCCGCTCGCCCGCTCGTGATGCTCGGCGCCGCCGCGTCGCGGCCGCGCTCAAGCGTCGATCTCGCGCAATTCGTGATCCGGACGCGCATCCCGTACTTCACGACGCAGATGGGCAAGGGAACCGTTCCCGGCGGCACGGACTTGTACCTCGGCACCGCCGCGCTGTCGGAGCGCGACTACGTGCACGAGGCGATCGAGCGGGCGGACCTCATCGTCACGATCGGTCACGACACGGTCGAGAAGCCGCCGTTCATCATGGGACCGAACGGGCCGAAGGTCGTGCACGTCGGCTACCAACCGGCGAGCGTCGAGCAAGTCTATTTCCCGCAGGCCGAGGTCGTCGGCGACCTCGGCCCGTCGTTGCGCCTGCTCGCGGACCGCATCGAGGGCCGATTGCCGAACGCCGGCGCGCTGCTGCCGCTGCGCGAGCGGATCCTCGCGCGCATCGCCGAGCGGGCGACCGAGGACCGCTTCACGCCGCAGCGGCTGGTGCACGACGTCCGGCAAGTGATGCCGCCGGACGGCATCGTCGCGCTCGACAACGGGATGTACAAGATCTGGTTCGCGCGCAACTACCGCACGCGGGTCGCGAACACGCTGCTGCTGGATAACGCGCTCGCGACGATGGGCGCGGGTCTGCCCTCCGCGATCGCCGCCGCGCAGCTCCACCCCGGGCGGCGCGTGCTCGCGGTCTGCGGCGACGGCGGGTTCCTGATGAACAGCCAGGAGCTCGAGACCGCGGTCCGGCTGCGGCTGAACCTCGTCGTCGTCGTGATCGACGACGGTGCTTACGGGATGATCCGCTGGAAGCAGGCGGTCGACGGGTTCGAGGACTTCGGCATGACCTTCGGCAATCCGGATTTCGTGCGCTATGCCGAGGCGTATGGGGCGCGCGGCACCCGGGTCACCGCGGTCGCCGAGTTCGCGCCGACGCTCAAGCGGGCATTCCGCGACGGCGGCGTGCACCTGATCGCCGTGCCGATCGATTACTCGGAGAACACGCGGGTGTTGATCGAGGAACTGCGTGAGCGCTTGCCGGCCGACGCCGGCGCTCAGAGGATCCCCGGCAACAATCGATAGCGGACGCGCGCGACGTAGTTCGCGTAATCCGGGTCGGTGCCGAGGAACGCCTCCTCGGTGCTCGTGCGCCCCAGTTGGACCGCCAGCTCCACGATCCACAGCAGCGTATTGCGGACGCTCGGGTGCGCGAGGGCGACGCCGGCGAGCGCGAGCAATTCCGCCGCATACAGCGGATGCCGGACGAATCGGTACATCCCGGTGGTCCGGATGCCGCGGTGCGCCGGCACGATCCCGAAGCTGCGGCGCAGCGACAGGAGCGCCGCGAGAATCGCGGCGAGTCCGAGGAACTGCACCACATTACCGACCCCGGACGTCGGCCCCGACCCTGTCGGTCGCATCAGGAGCGGCAAGAAGGACCCGCAGAACGCGAGCGCCCAGGGCGTCGCCCGGAGGCAGACCGCGGCCGTGTCGCGCCGCGCTGCGTACATCACCAGGAACGTCGTGTTCACGACCAGCAAGCCGAACACGTTCAGCGCCCGGGTTTCCCAATACTTGTCGAAGGTCGCGAGCACGAGCAGGCCATAGAAGAACAACATCACGCCGGCCGCGGCGAGCGGCAGGAATCCGACCCGGTTCTCGGTTTTGCGCATGCGCTCAGGGCCCTCGTGGCCAGCCGCCGACCGGCGACCACCGGCAGATTGCGACGAAGCTCACGTTCGAGGCAAACGGGTTCGACGGGGTCACACACAAAAGTACCGAAACCCCGCACAAACGTTATGGCGGGTGCCGGCGCATGGATGGCTTACTAGGCCTCAGACCGTCGACGGTCGCGAGCGTTACCTGAAGATCGCAGGGTCCAGGTTTCGACGTTCGAAGACTCGGCGCGGTGGCATCGAACTCTTGGGTCAATGGTGTTTTGGAGGTCGTCATCATGAAACAGCAGATCTTGAAGTTCCTGAGGGAAGAGGAAGGCTTGACGATGGTGGAGTACGCGATCGCCGGCGCCTTGGTGGCGGCTGGGGCTGCAACCGCATTTTCCTTGTTGGGTGGAGCGGTAAAAGCCCAAATTATGAACTTATATAACTGGGTCAGTACCGGCACCTAAGGCTAAGAGGCAAATTGGAACGATGAACCGGAGACTGATCGACGCTCGTCGCATCGGTCTCCGGTCCGTTCGCGACTCGAATTTGGCTGGAGCGGTACTCACATGCTTGGCTTCGATCCATCCCTCGCCGAGTCCGCGACCTTGGTTGCCGCGTTGCTCGCCGCGGTCGCCGCCGATCTGCGGAGCCATCGGATTCCGAACGCCTTGAGTGTCGTGGTGCTGCTTGCCGGTCTTGGCTGGCAGTACGTCACGGCCGGCGGGGCCGGCATCGCAGCGGGGATCGGTGGCGCTGCGGTCGGACTCGCCTGTTTCCTGCCGTTCTACGTCCGCCGGGCGATGGGCGCGGGGGACGTCAAGTGGATGGCGGCGGTCGGCACGTTCTTCGGGATCAAGGGGGCCTTACTGGCGGTGGCCTGCGCGTTGATCGCCGGCGGTCTCGTCGCGGTGGGCTATCTGGCCTGGCGCGCGCTGCGCGGCGCCGCCGGCGCGGTCCGTGAGGGTGACGTCGCACTGGCGGTCGGTGCCGCGTGGGTGCAGGCGAGCCTAGCACGCCACGAACGCCTGCCGTTCGCGCTGCCGATCGCGATCGGTGCGTTCGCGGCACTCTGGGTCGCGCCGCATACCGGTGCGCGCGCGATCGGCTTCTGGGGCGGCCCATGATCCGAGCCCTCCAGTCGGTCACGACCGACCCACCGTCCGCCGCGCTGCAGCGGTTGTCCATGCTCGCGCCTCGGCCGGCGACGGTCGAGGCGAGTGGGTTGTCGGTCGAGATGCTGACGTCGCTGGTGCTGAAGCATCTGTGGTCGGCGGGTGCGTTGGCGTTGGCGCCGATCGCG
>JAJYFF010000014.1 GCA_021785405.1 Pseudomonadota bacterium
AAGCCGCGCTCGCAGACCAGGATCTGCTCGTTGCCGGTCGAGCGCGCCTTGTCGACGACGTTGCGCATCTCCCACGGCGAGAGGAACTGGCCCTTCTTCACGTTCACCGGCCGGCCCTGCGAGGCGACCGCGACGATGAAGTTCGTCTGCCGGCACAGGAACGCGGGCGTCTGCAGCACGTCGACGACGCTCGCGACCTCCGCGAGCGGCGTGTCCTCGTGCACGTCGGTGAGCACCGGGACGCCGATCTCGCGGCGCACCCGCTCGAGCGCCCGCAGCCCGCGCTCGATCCCGGGGCCGCGGAAGCTCGCGCGCGAGGATCGGTTCGCCTTGTCGAACGAGGCCTTGAACACGAACGGCACGCCGAGCGCCGCCGTCGTCTCGCGCAAGCGGCCGGCGACGTCGATGACCAGCTGCTCGCTCTCGATCACGCAGGGCCCCGCGATCAGGAACAGCGGCCGATCGCCGCCGATCTCGTGGGACGCGAGTCTCATGCGGTCGCGCGGCCGGGACGCTGGCTCGCTCGATACTCGCGCGCGGCGCGGATGAAGCCGCTGAACAGCGGGTGCCCGTCGCGCGGCGTCGAGGTGAACTCGGGGTGGAACTGGCTCGCGACGAACCACGGGTGGGCCGGCAGCTCGATGAACTCGACCAGACCGTCGACCGAGAACCCGGAGAAGCGCAGGCCGCCGGCGCTCATCGCGTCGAGGAAGTGGTTGTTGAACTCGTAGCGGTGGCGGTGGCGCTCGAAGATCGACTCCTTGCCGTAGATCGCGTGGGCGAGCGACCCGGCCACGAGCCGGGCTTCCTGCGCGCCGAGGCGCATGCTGCCGCCGAGCGCCGAACGCTCGTCGCGCTGCTGCTGGCCGCGGGCCAGGTCCTGCCACTCGCTGATCAGCGCGATCACCGGGTGCTCGGTCGCACGGTCGAACTCGGTGCTGTTCGCGCCCTTCAGGCCGAGCACGTTGCGCGCGTATTCGACGATCGCGAGCTGCATCCCGAGACAGATCCCGAGGTACGGCACGCGCCGCTCGCGCGCGAAGCGGATCGCCTCGATCTTGCCCTCGATCCCGCGGTCGCCGAAGCCGCCGGGGACCAGGATCGCGTCCATCGCCTCGAGCGCCGCGGCGCCCGAGCGCTCGATGTCCTGCGACTCGAAGTAATGGATGTTCACCCGGGTGCGGGTCTTGATCCCGGCGTGCATCAGCGCCTCGTTCAACGAGATGTACGAGTCGCGGATCTGCACGTACTTGCCGACCATGCCGACGTCGACGACGGCCTCGGGGTTTTGCTTCGCGGCGACGACCGCGCGCCAGTCCGCGAGGTCCGACGGCGGCGCCTCGAGCCCGAGCTTGTCGACGACGATCTCGTCGAGGTGCTGCTCGTGCAGCAGCAGCGGGATCTTGTAGATGTCGTCGGCCTCGACCGCCGAGATCACCGCGCGCTCCTCGACGTTCGTGAACAGCGCAATCTTGCGGCGCTGCTCGTCCGGCAGCGCGTGCAGACAGCGGCACAGCAGCACGTCCGGCTGGATCCCGATCCCGCGCAGCTCCTTCACCGAGTGCTGGGTCGGCTTCGTCTTGATCTCCCCCGAGCCGCCGACGATCGGCACCAGCGTCAGGTGCATGTAGATCACGCGGTTGCGGCCGAGCTCGACGCCCATCTGGCGGATCGCCTCGAGGAACGGCAGCGACTCGATGTCGCCGACCGTGCCGCCGATCTCGACCATGCACACGTCGGCGTCGCCCGCGCCCGTGCGGACCCGGTACTTGATCTCGTCGGTGATGTGCGGGATCACCTGCACGGTCGCGCCGAGGTAGTCGCCGCGCCGCTCCTTCGCGATCACCTGCTCGTAGATGCGCCCGGTGGTGAAATTGCTGTTGCGGCCCGTGGTCGTGCGGACGAAACGCTCGTAGTGGCCGAGATCGAGGTCGGTTTCGGTCCCGTCCGCGGTCACGAACACCTCGCCGTGCTGGAACGGGCTCATCGTGCCCGGATCGACGTTGATGTACGGGTCGAGCTTCACCATGCTCACCTTGAGGCCGCGTGCCTCGAGGATCGCGCCGAGCGAGGCCGCCGCGATGCCCTTGCCGAGCGATGAAACGACGCCGCCGGTGACGAACACGTATCTGGTCATTTTCGAGTCACCGCCGTCATGAGGCTTCCGGCTCCGCCGATCGCGACGCAGGGGTCGCTCGAGCCGGATCCTTCGAGTTGGGAACCTAAGGAATTTCGACGGGAATTCAGGTTACCAGAAGGGCCGCATCGCGACAATTGGCGATCAGTCGAGCGCGGGCGCGTCGTCCCAGACGATCGCCGCACCGGGCTCGCCGTGGGGGGCGCACGCGAGCGCATCGCGCCAGCGGTCGCCGACCGCGATCAGGCGCGCGCCGGCATACACGTACGGCAGCGCGTCGCGCATCCACGGCGGCACGCCGTCCGTCTGGCACAGATGCTGCACGGTGTGCGTCGCCGCCCGCGGCGCGATCTTCAGGCGCTCGCCGCCGCGCCGCCGCTCGACGCGCAAGGTCGGCGGCAGCCGATCGAGCGCGAAGCCGCCGGCGCGCGCGACCCAGCGCAGGCGCCCGAGCCCCGCGCCGAGTTCGAGGGTGGGCTCGGCCGCGGGCGTCCACGCGAGCGGCGCGCCGAGCCGCGGCAGGCGTGCGGGCGTCAGGTACAGCCGATCGCGATAGCGCCGCAGCGCCTGCTCGCCCCAGAGGATCGCCGGCTGCTGGTCGCCGCGCGCCTCGAGGCACTGGCGCAGCGCCTCGGCGAGCCGCGCCGCGCTCGGCGGGATCGCCCGCTCGGCGATCCAGCGGCGCAGCGCGTTCGCGCGCCGCTCCGGTGCGAGCGCGCGCAAGCGCGGGACCGACAGCGCCGCGCCGTCGCGCAAGCCGGCCAGGTCGGCGTCCGCGATCCGCTCGAGCAGCCGTTGCGCCTCGGCCGCGTGGCGCGCGACCCGCCCGAGCGCGGCCGCGGCGCTCGGCCAGCGCCGCGCGAGCGCCGGCCACACGCGCTGGCGCAGGTACGCACGGTCGAAGCGCTCGTCGCGGTTCATCGGGTCGGCGATCGTCTCGAGGCCGAACGCGTCCGCGCAACGCTCGAGCTCGCGCCGCGGGATGTCGAGGAACGGCCGCAGGTGCACGCCGGCGCCGAACGCGCGGCGCCGCGGCATCCCCGCGAGGCCCGCGAGCCCCGTGCCGCGCAGCGCCTGCAACAGCAGCGTCTCGGCTTGATCCTCGGCCTGGTGCGCGGTCAGCAAGCACTCGTCCGCGCCGATCACTCGCGCCAGCGCCGCGTAGCGCGCCGCGCGCGCGGCCGCCTCGACCGACTCGCCGCGCCCGAGCTCGACCGGCACCGCGAGGATCGCGAGCGGCACGCCCTGCCGCGCGCACAGCGCCGCGCAGACGCGCCGGAACTCGGCCGCGGCGCTCTGCAGCCCGTGGTCGACGTGGACCGCGCGCACCGGCGGCGCACGGCGTTCGGCGGCGAGCTGCGCGGCGAGCGCGAGCAGGCACGCCGAATCCTTCCCGCCGCTCAAGCCGACGACGAGCCCGGCCGCGGTTCGCGGCAGCTCGGCCTCGAGCAGCGCCGCGAGCCTCGCGGAGGGCTCCATCCGTTGCGCTCCGCGCCGCGCTCAGGCGGCCCGGAACGCGCCGAACGAGCGCAAGCGCGCCTGGCGGGCGTCGAGCAGCTGCGGGATCGGCACCGCCTTGAGCTCCGCGAGGTGGCGCACGATGCTCGCCTTCACGGTCTCCGCCATCGCTTGTGGCCCCCGATGCGCGCCGCCGAAGGGCTCCTTCAGCACCTCGTCGACGAGGCCGAGCTTCTTCAGCCGCTCCGCGGTCCCGCCCATCGCGTCGGCCGCGATCTCGCGCTTATCGGTGCTCTTCCACAGGATCGACGCGCAGCTCTCCGGCGAGATCACCGAGTACACCGCGTACTGCAGCATCACGAGCCGGTCGCACACGCCGATCGCGAGCGCGCCGCCCGAGCCGCCCTCGCCGATCACGATCGACAGCACCGGCGTCGCGAGCGCGGACATCTCGAACAGGTTCCGCGCGATCGCCTCGCTCTGGCCGCGCTCCTCGGAACCGATCCCGGGGTACGCGCCCGGCGTGTCGATCAAGGTCACGATCGGCAGGCGGAAGCGCTCCGCGAGCAGCATCAGCCGCAGCGCCTTGCGATAGCCCTCCGGCTTCGGCATCCCGTAGTTACGCCGCACCCGCTCCTTGGTGTCGCGGCCCTTCTGCTCGCCGATCAGCATCACCGGCGTGCCGTCGATGCGCGCGAGCCCGCCGACGATCGCCAGGTCGTCGCCGTACATCCGATCGCCGTGCAGCTCCTGCCAGTCGGTGCAGATCATCGACACGTAGTCCAGCGTGTATGGTCGCTGCGGATGGCGCGCGAGCTGGGTGATCTGCCACGGGGTCAGGTTCTCGAAGATCGTCGTCGTCATGGCCCGGCTCTTCGCCTGGAGCCGCTTGATCTCCTCCGACAGGTTCACGTTCGAGTCCGTGCCGAGGAATTTCAGCTCCTCGATCTTCGCCTCGAGCTCGGCGATAGGTTGCTCGAATTCCAAGAAATTCATTGCCATGTAGAGGTTTCCTCATCCCGAATTTCAGTCTTGGATCCGTAGGTCAACGCCCATCCGTCCCGCCCGACCAGTGCGGTCAAGCGATCGAGGAGCTCGCGCGAGGGTCGCACCGCGCAGGCCTCCGGCAACAGCACCCGCCCCGCATACCCGCTGCGCTGGATCACGAGGCCGACGCTGCAGCGGCCCGGGCGGAACGGCGCGAGCAGCGTCTCGAAGCGCTCGAGGCCGCCCGGCGCGTCGAACTCGGCAGGCCAGCGCAGCCACAGCTTGCGCGCGTGACGCTCGCGCGCGCGGTCGATGTCGGTGAGCGACCGGGCCTGCACGCGCCAGGCTTCGATGAAGTCGTCGTAGCGCAGCCCCCCCTCGACGATCAGGATCGCGTCCTTCACGATCACGTCGCGGTGCTTCTGGTAGATCTCCTCGAACAGGCTCACTTCGATGCGGCCGGTGCGGTCGTCGAGGATCAACGTGACCCGGTTCGCGCGCCGGCGGATGTCGAGCACGAGCCCGGCGACCGTGACCGGCTTCGCCGCGCCCCAGGCGCGTGCGCCGTCCGCCGGCATGGGCTTCGGGCCGCCGACGTCGGCGAGCCGGACGCATCCCAGGAACTTGAGATCCGACTCGTACGCACCGATCGGGTGACCGCTCAGGAACAGCCCGAGCGTCTCGCGCTCGCCCGCGAGACGCACCGCCTCGCTCCACTCGGGCAGCGTCGCGTCGGCGGCGGCCGCGAGGCCGAACAGGTCGACCTGCCCGGTCGACTGGGCGCGCGAATTCTGCTCGCCGAGGTGCATGGATTGGTCGAGCTGCGCGGCGAGCGTCGCCCGGTTGGGGCCGAGCGCATCGAGGCTGCCGGAGCGGATCAGGGCCTCGAGCACGCGCCGGTTCACGCGCTGCAGGTCGATGCGCCGGCACAGATCCGGCAGGTCCCGATACGGTCCGCCGCGCTCGCGCTCCTCGACGATCGCCTCGACCGCCGACGCCCCGGCGCCCTTGACCGCGCCGAGACCGTAGCGAATGCTCGCCGGGCCCGCGACCGTGAACTTGTACACCGACTCGTTCACGTCCGGCGGCAGCACGTCGAGCGCGAGGCTCGCGCACTCGTCGATCAACGTGACGATCTTGTCGGTCCGGTCCATGTCGGCCGACAGCACCGCGGCCATGAACGCCGCCGGGTGATGCGCCTTCAGCCACGCGGTCTGGACCGACAGCAGCGCGTACGCCGCGGAGTGCGACTTGTTGAAGCCGTAGCCGGCGAACTTCTCCATCAGGTCGAAGATGTGCGCGGCCTGCGCTTCCGGGACGCCGCGCGCGACCGCGCCGCTCACGAACACCGAGCGCTGCTTCGCCATCTCCTCGGGCTTCTTCTTGCCCATCGCCCGGCGCAGCAGGTCCGCGCCGCCGAGCGTGTAGCCGGCGAGGATCTGCGCGATCTGCATCACCTGTTCCTGGTACAGGATCACCCCGTAGGTCGACGCGAGCGCGGGCTCGAGGTCCGGGTGCAGGTAGTCGATCGTCGCGCCGGAGGTGTCGTGCTTGCGCGCGATGAAGTCGTCGACCATCCCGGACTGCAGCGGTCCCGGGCGGAACAGCGCGACCAGCGCGACGACGTCGTCGAAGCAGTCCGGCTGCAACCGCCGGATCAGGTCCTTCATGCCGCGCGATTCGAGCTGGAACACCGCGGTGGTCCGGCAGCTCTTCAGCAGCTGATAGGTCGCCGGATCGTTCATCGGCAGCGAGGCGACGTCGATCGGCGGCTCGCCGGCGCGCGCGCGCGCGGCGTTCACGTCGCGCACCGCCCAGTCGATGATCGTCAGGGTCCGCAGCCCGAGGAAGTCGAACTTCACCAGGCCCGCCGCCTCGACGTCGTCCTTGTCGAACTGCGTGACCGGCGTCGCGCCGCCCTCTTCGCAGTAGAGGGGCGTGAAGTCCGTGAGCACCGACGGCGCGATCACGACGCCGCCGGCGTGGGTGCCGGCGTTGCGCACGAGGCCCTCGAGTGCGCGCGCGAGATCGATCAGCTCGCGCACCTCGCCGTCGCCGGTATAAAGCCGCGCGAGCTCCTCTTCCTGCTCGAGCGCCTTGTCGAGCGTGATCCCGATCTCGAACGGGATCAGCTTCGCGATCTTGTCGACGTAGCCGTAGTTGTGGCCGAGCACGCGGCCGACGTCGCGCACCACCGCCTTCGCCGCGAGCGTGCCGTAGGTGATGATCTGCGAGACCCGGTCGCGCCCGTACTTCTGCGCGACGTAGTCGATCACCCGGTCCCGGCCCTCCATGCAGAAGTCGACGTCGAAGTCGGGCATCGACACGCGCTCGGGGTTCAGGAAGCGCTCGAACAGCAGGTCGTGCTCGATCGGGTCGAGGTCGGTGATCCCGAGCGCGTACGCGACCAGCGAGCCCGCGCCGGAGCCGCGACCCGGCCCGACCGGCACGCCGTGGCCGCGCGCCCAGCGGATGAAGTCGGCGACGATCAGGAAGTAGCCGGCGAAACCCATCTGGCAGATCACGTCGAGTTCGAGCGCGAGCCGCTGGTCGTAGGCCGCCGGATCGCGCGCCGCCGCGGCGGGCGCGGCGAGCCGCTCGCCGAGGCCGCGCGCGGCCTCGGCGCGCAGGAACTCCTCGGTCGTCTGACCCGCCGGCACCGGGTACGCGGGCAGCATCGGCGTGCCGAGCTTGATCTCGAGCGAGCAGCGCTTCGCGACCTCGACGGTGTTCGCGAGGAGCTCGGGCACGTCCGCGAACAGCGCGGCCATCTCGGCCGGCGTCTTCAGGTATTGCTCCTCGGTGTAGCGGCGCGGCCGCCCCGCATCGGCGAGCAGCGCCCCGTCGTGGATGCACACCCGCGCCTCGTGCGCCTCGAAGTCCGCGCGCGCGAGGAAGCGCACGTCGTTGCTCGCGACCGCCGCGACGCCGCGCTCCGCGGCGAGATCGATGATCGCCTCGGAGACCGCGTGCTCGCCGGCGCGGCCGGTGCGCTGCGCTTCGAGATAGAACCGATCGCCGCAGCGGTCGAGCCACTGATCCAGCGCCCGGCGCGCCTCGTCGAGGCGGCCGCGGGCGAGCGCGAGTCCGACGTCGCCCTGCGCGCCCCCGCCGAGCACGATCAAGCCGCCGAGCCGTTCGGTATCGAGCCAGTCCCGCTCGAGCATCGCGAACCCGCCGCGCCGCCCCTCCAGGTAGGAGCGCGTCACGAGCTCGGTCAAGTGCCGATACCCCTCGCGGTTCTGGCACAACAGCGTGACTCGCGACGGCGCGGCGCGCTCGCCGGGCTCGCGAATCCACGCGTCGACGCCGATCAGCGGCTTCACGCCGGCGCGCTGCGCTTCCTTGTAGAACTTCACCATCGCGAACAGGTTGCTCTGATCGGTCAGCGCGACCGCGGGCATTCCCGCGGCGGCGACCGCGGCCATCAGCTCGGGCACGCGCACGATCCCGTCGACCAGCGAGTACTCGGTGTGCACCCGCAAATGCACGAAGCCGCTCATCGTGCGAGCTCCGCGGCGCGCGCGACCGGCGCGAACGAGCGGCGGTGCAAGGGACAGGGTCCGTGGCGCTCGAGCGCCCGGCGGTGCGACGCGGTCGGGTAGCCCTTGTGCTGCGCGAAGCCGTACTGCGGATACCACCCGTCGGCGCGCGCCATGTACTCGTCGCGCGCGGTCTTCGCGAGAATCGACGCCGCGCCGATCGCCCGCTCGGTCGCATCGCCGCGAACGATCGCGCGCGCCTCGATCGGGCCGCCGAGCCCGCCGAGCGCGGGCAGCCGGTTGCCGTCGACGAGCAAGCGCCGCGGCGGCACCGCGAGCGCGAGCACCGCGCGCCGCATCGCCAGGTGGGTCGCCTGGAGGATGTCGAGGGCGTCGATCTCCGCGGCGTCCGCCCAGCCGATCCCGTACGCCAGCGCGTCGCGGCGGATCGCCGCCGCGAGGCGGCATCGTTCGGGTTCGGCGAGCGTCTTCGAGTCGGCGATCCCGCGCGGCCCGCGGCCGGGCGGCAGGATCACCGCGGCGGCGACCACCGGTCCCGCGAGCGGGCCGCGGCCGGCTTCGTCGACGCCCGCGACGAGCTCGTTCATGCGGAGACTCCCCGACCGGCGAGCGCCAGGATCGCGCGCGCCGCGCTCTCGCTCGCATCGCGCCGCAGGCTCGCGTGGATGCTCGCGAACTGGTCGACCAGCTCCGCTCGCCGCGCCGCGTCGTCCAGCCACATCAAGAGTTCCGCTCCGATCGACTCGGGGACTATGTCGTCCTGGAAATACTCGCCGACGAGGCGTCGACCCGCAAGCAGATTCGGTTGGGCGAAAAACGGCGATTTGACGAGCCGCAGCCGCCGGATCGCCCACGCGGTCGCCCGCCCGAGGCGATACACGACGACCATCGGCCGGCGGCACAGCGCCGCCTCGAGGCTCGCGGTCCCGGAGGCGACCAGCGCGACGTCGGCGGCGATCAGCGCGGCCTGCGCCTGCCCGTCGATCAGCCGCACCTCGACCCCCGGCGCGCCGGCCGCGAGTGCCGCCGCGAACAACGGCCGCGCCGCGGCGCTCGCCATCGGCGCGACGAACACGAGCGCCGGCCGCCGCGCCGCGAGCACGCGCACCGTCGCCGCGAAGTCCGCGCCGAGGCGGCGCACCTCGCCGCGCCGGCTCCCGGGCAGCAACGCGACGATCGGCGCGTCCGCCGGCAGGCCGAGGCGCGCGCGCGCCGCGGCTCGATCGGTCTCGAGCGGGATCTGGTCGGCGAGCGGGTGGCCGACGAAGTCGGCGTGCAAGCCCTGCCCGTCGTAGAAGCGCTTCTCGAAGGGCAGCAGGCACAGCACCCGGTCGACCGCCTCGCGCATCCGGCGCACCCGCTTCGGCCGCCAGGCCCACACCTGCGGGCTCACGTACTGCACCGTCCGGATCCCCGCGGCGCGCAGATCGCGCGCGAGACGCAGGTTGAACTCCGGGGAGTCGATGCCGACGAACACGTCCGGCCGTTCGGCGAGGAACCGCCGCCGCACCCGCGCGCGCAGCCGCAGCAGGCGCGGCAGCTCGCCCAAGATCTCGAACAGGCCCATCACCGCGAGCGACTCCGACGGCTCCCAGACCTCGCAGCCCGCCGCGCGCATCTTCGGTCCGGCGACACCGAAGCAGCGGGTGTCGGGCGCCGTGCGCCGCAGCGCCTCGATCAGCCCGGCGCCGAGCGTATCCCCGGAGGCCTCGCCCGCGACCAACCCGACCCGCAATGGATCCGGCATGCGTCTACCGTACGATGCTGCGCGAACTTCGCCTGATGAAGGAGACGAACGGAGCGATTTCCGGTTGCTCGCGCGCGACCGCGTCGAGCCGCTCGAGCGCTTCGGCGAGCTTCAGGCCGGAGCGGTACAGCGTCCGGTACGCGCGGCGGATGTTCAGGATCTGCGCCGGCGTGAACCCGCGGCGCTTCAAGCCTTCGCTGTTCACGCTGTGCGGCACCGCCGGCTGGCCGATCGCCATCACGTACGGCGGGACGTCGCGGGTGACCGCGGCGTTGTTGCCGATGAAGCAGTGGGCCCCGATCTTGGTGAACTGGTGCACCGCCGACAGGCCGCCGAAGATCACCCAGTCGCCGACCTCGACGTGGCCGCCGAGCGTCGCGCAGTTCGCCATCACGATCTGGTCGCCGAGCTGGCAGTCGTGCGCGACGTGCGCGTAGGACATCATCAGGTTGTCGTTGCCGATCCGGGTCACGCCGCGGTCGTGGGTGGTGCCGCGGTTCACGGTCACGAACTCGCGGAACACGTTGCGGTCGCCGATCTCGAGCCGCGTCGGCTCGCCGCGATACTTCTTGTCCTGCGGTGCATCGCCGATCGAGGCGAACTGGAAGACCTTGTTGTCGCGACCGATCCGGGTCGGCCCGTTGATCACCGCGTGCGGTCCGACCCAGGTCCCCTTGCCGATCGACACGCCCGGGCCGATCACCGAGTACGGACCGATCTCGACGTCGGCGTCGATCTCGGCCTGCGCGGACACGATCGCCCGCGGATCGATCACTTCGCGTCTCCGGAAGTCTCCGGTCCGCGCGTCTCCGGGGCGACCATGATCTCGGCCGCGGCCACTTCGGCGCCGTCGACCTCGGCGACGCAATCGAACTTCCAGATGCCCTTGAACGCGCGCACCAGCGTCGCCTTCAGCACGACCTGGTCGCCGGGTTCGACCGGCTTGCGGAAGCGCGCCTTGTCGATCGCGACGAAATAGAAGCGCGAGTGGTCGTTCGGCACGACGCCGGCGGTCTTGAACGCGAGCAGCCCGCAGGTCTGCGCGAGCGCCTCGATCAACATCACGCCCGGCATCACCGGCCGGGTCGGAAAGTGGCCGGTGAAGAACGGCTCGTTGTAGGTCACGTTCTTCAACGCGACGATGCGCTCGCCCGGCACGCACTCGCGCACCCGGTCGACGAGCAGGAACGGATAGCGGTGCGGCAACTGCCGCATGATCGCTTCGATGTCCATGGTGATCGCGTCGCTCATCCATCGTCCCTCGTGTTGGCGTCCTCGTCGGCCGCAGCCTCGCGCCCGATTCGTGCCGGGCGGTCGAGCCGGCGCAAGCGCGCGACCGCGCGGCGCCACTCGCGGGTCTCGACGACCGGGATCCCGGAGGAGTAGCTCCCCGGTGTGCGGATCGACGCGCTGACCAGCGAGAACCCCGTGATCGCGACGTCGTCGGCGATCGCCAGGTGTCCCGCGAAACCCACCATCCCGCCGATCATGCAGCGCTTGCCGATGGTCGTGCTGCCGGAGATCCCGGTGCACGCCGCGATCGCGGTATGCGCGCCGATCCGCACGTTATGGGCCACCTGGATCTGGTTGTCGAGCTTCACGCCGTCCTCGATCACCGTGTCGTCGATCGCGCCGCGGTCGATCGTCGTGTTCGCCCCGATCTCGACGTCGTCGCCGATGCGCACCGTGCCGAGCTGCGGCACCTTCGCCCAGGCGTCGCCGTCGCGCGCGAAGCCGAACCCGTCGGCGCCGATCACCGCGCCGGGATGGATCAGGCAGCGCGCACCGACGATCACCCCGGCGCACAGGACCGCGCGGGCGAGCACCCGGGTATCGTCGCCGATCCGCGCCCCGCGTTCGACGACCGCTCCGGGCCCGATGCTGACCCGCTCGCCGAGCTCGGCGCCCGGCTCGATCAGCGCGTGCGGCGCGACCGCGGCCGAGCGCGGCACGCGGGCGTCGGGCGCGACGACCGCGCTCGGATGCACGCCGGGCGGCGCCGCGGGCGGCGGATGCAACAGCGTCGCGATCCGCGCATACGCGAGATAAGGGTTCGGGCCGATCAGCGCCGCGACCGGACAGTCGGCCGCGTCCTCCGCGGTGAGCACGACCGCGGTCGCGCGCGTTCCCTCGAGCAGCCGCCGGTAGCGGCGGTTCGCGAGGAAGCTGACCGCGCCCGCGGTCGCCCCGGCGAGCGTCGCGACGTGCGAGACCACGAGGTCCGGATCGCCGCGCACGCCGAGCCCGAAGCGCACCGCGAGCTCGCCTAGCGGGAAGTCGCCGGTCTGCACGCGCGCGCTCGAGCCGCGGTCGAATCGGTCTCGGCGGCGGTTACTTCGAACCGCTGGGCTGCTTCGCGGGCGGCACGGTCGCCGGCTTCGTCATCAGCAGCGCGAGCACGCCCGGCGTGATGTCGTAGCTGGGCTTCGCGAAGAACACGCCATCGCCGAGCACCAGGTCGTAACCCTTCGAGCGCGCGTAGTCCTGGATCTCCTGCAGCAGGAAGCGCTGCACGCGGCCGAGCTCCTCGTTGCGCTGCGCGGACACGTCGTCCTGGAACGCGCTCGCCTTCGCCTGGAAGTCGCGCTGCTCGTCGCGCAGCGCGTCCTCGGCCTTGACCCGCTCCGCATCGGCCATCATCGGGCCGTTCTTTTGCAGGTTCTCGTCCTTCGACTTGAGATCGTTCTGCATCTCGAGGAGCTTGCGACGGCGCACCGAGAACTCGTTCTGCAGCACCTGCATCGCGTGTTTGGTCTGGGGCGCCTGTTGCAGGAGCTGTTGGAAATTCACGACGGCGATTTTGGTCTCCGCGCTCGCGGCCTGGGCAACGGCGATCGCGCACAGGCACAGGCCGAGCAGCGGAAGACGGCGGGTCAGGGTCGACATAATGACTTTAGAAACCTCGCAGGCTGGATGGGGTCAAAACGCTTGTCCAATGGAAAACTGAAACCGTTCCGTCTGGTCGCCGAACTGGACGGTATTCCCCGGGAACGGGTTCAACGGAATGGCGTACGAGAATCGGAATAATCCGAGCGGCGCGAGCCACTCCACCGCGATGCCGGTCGATCGTTTTAAGTTAGCATAACTGAAATGATAGGTCACCGGCGTCGAATCGTCGACACCGAGGAAGCGGATCTTGTTGCCGGTCTGGAACACGTTGCCGATGTCGTAGAAGATGCTCACCCGGGCCGCGCTCTCCCACTTCTCCGGGACCGGCAGCACGAGCTCCAAACGGTTCACCGTCAACAGGTTACCGCCGTAGGGGTTGCCGATCCCGATGTTGTCGCGCGGCCCGAGGGTCGCCTCGCGGAAGCCCCGGACGCTGTCGGGGCCGCCGGCGTAGTAGTTGAGGAACGGCGGCAGCCCCTGGGTGTGGCCGAGGGACGACGCATAGTCGATCTGCAGGTTGTCGGTCAGCAGGAACCGGGCCCACAGCGGCTGGTACTTCTTGAACGCGTAGGAGAGCGCGTAGTAGCGCACGCCGCTCGGCGGGATCGCGAACCGCCCGGTCAGCGCGTTGCGCATGCCCTTGGTCGCGAACAGCGCCCTGTTCCGCGAGTCCATCGACCAGCCCGCGGTGAGCTCGTAGGTGTAGAAATTCGAGCCGTACACCGTGTAGGGGCTGTCGAGCGAGTTCACGACGCCGTCGCCGTTCGTGTCCGCGACCACGCGCGAGAAGGTGCTGCCGTTCGAGCGCACCCAGTCGACCGCCTGCTGCGCGCTGTAGCCCTGCGAGACCACCAACGAGTTCTTGTTCGCCGACAGGCCGAGTTCGACGTACTGGAACTCGGAGATCGGATACGCGTAGGTGAGCGCCGCGGTCAGCTGCTTCGTACCGAACACCGACGAGGAGGACACGAACTGGGTGACGTCCCGGTAGGTGAACGACGCGGTCCGCGACACCCCGTCGATCGTCGTGTAGGGGTTCGTCTCCGAGAACGTGTAGGTCTTCGCGTACTTGCCCGCGTTCACGTCGAGCGCGATCCGATCGCCGGTGCCCATGAAGTTGCTGTGCGCGAAGTTCACGTTCAGGCTGACCCCGTACGCGCCGGAGTAGCCGATGCCGCCGCCGAACTGGCCGGGGAGGCCCTGCTTGATCTTGTAGTTCACGTCCACCATGTCGGCGCTACCCGGCACGGGGACCATCTTGTAGCTCACCTTCTTCACGTACGGCAGCCGCTGGATGCGCTGCTTCGAACGCTCGAGCGCCGAGTTCGACACCCAACCGCCCTCGAGCTGGCGCATCTCGCGGCGCAGCACCTCGTCGTTGATCGAGGACTCGTTCGTGAAGTTCACGTGGCGAACGTACACGCGGTTGCCCGGTTCGACGTAGAACGTGAGCGACACGGTCTTGGTCTTCTCGTCGGCGGTCGGCACCGGCTCGACCTTCGAGAACGCATAGCCGTCGGCGCCGAGACGATAGCGGATCGCCTCCTGCGAGTTCGTGATCAGCTTGCGATCGAACACGTCGCCCGGCTTGATCTGCAGCAGCCGCTGGAGGTCCGCCTCCGGCACGACCATCGTGCCGGCGAGCTTGACCTTCGAGACCCGGAACACGTCACCTTGGTGAATGTTCACCGTGATGTACATGTTGTGCTTCGCGGGCGAGATCTGGACCTGGGTCGACTCGATCTGGAAGTTCGCGTAGCCGCGGTCCATGAAGTACGAGCGAATCCGCTCGAGGTCGCCCTGCAGCGTCTCGCGCGAGTAGCGGTCGTCCTGCTTGTACCAGGACAGCCAGTTCGGCGTCTTCAGGTGCAAGTCCGCGAGGACCGCCTTCTCCTTGAACGCGGTGTTGCCGACGATGTTGATCTCGCGGATCACCGCCCGCTTGCCCTCGACGATGTGGATCGCGATGTCGACCTTGTTGCCGGGCCGCGGGGTCACCGTCGTCTGGATCTGCACCGCGTACTTGCCGCGGCTGAAGTACTGATCGGTCAGGTACTGCTTGACCTCGTCGAGGATCGAGCGGTCGAAGATCTTGCCTTCGGCGAGACCGACGTCGCGCAGGCTCCGCTTGAGCTCCGGGGTCTTGATGTCCTTGTTGCCCTTGATCGTGAACTTCTCGATCGACGGCCGCTCGATCACGACGACGAGGAGCGTGTTGCCCTCGCGGCGCATCTCGACGTCGCGGAAGAAGCCGGTCGCGTACAGCGCCCGCATCGCCTCGCGGATCCGATGCGGGTTCAGCCGATCGCCGATGTTCACCGGCAGGTAGTTGAACACCGTGCCTTCGGAGATGCGCTGCAGGCCGATCACGCGGATGTCGCCGACGACGAAATCCGCCGGGCTGCTGGCGGGCGCGGCCGCCGGCGCGGCGGGCGCCTCGGTCGCGGTGGTAGGCGCGGTCGCGGTGGTGGGCGCGGCGGTCTTGGCCGGCGCGGCGGTCTTGGCCGGCGCCGACGGCGACGGGCCGCCGTCGGCCTGCGCGTGCACGACCGTGACCGGTTGGGCGGCGAGCGCCGCCGCCCCTAGCAGCGCGAGTTCAAACCGCACGCGAGTCGAACCAATCGCATCGGTGGAGAGCGGCGCCGCCGGCCGGCGGCGTCGAACGAGCCTCGATATCAGGATTTCGCATGGTTTCCCGTCAGTTCCAATGTCTCGAAAGATCGTTGTAGAACGCGAGGCTCATCAACAGAACCAGCAACGCGATCCCGAGCTGTTGCCCCAGGATCTGCATTCTCTCCGAAAGCGGGCTCCCCTTGATCCCCTCGATCACCTGATAGAGCACCTGGCCGCCGTCGAGCAACGGCACCGGCACGAGGTTCAGCACCCCGAGGCTCACGCTGATCACCGCGAGGAACGAGAGGAATGCGGTGAAACCGAGGTACAGGCTGATGCCGGCGAACTCGGCGATGCTGATCGGCCCGCTGATGTTGCGCGCCGACACCTCGCCGGTGACGATCCGCCAGAGCATCTGCACGGTGACCGCGGACATCTCCCAGGTCCGCTCGGCGCCGACCGCGAGCGCCGCGATCGGCCCCGACCGGCGGCGCACGACCAGCGCCGGCGGCCAGTGCATGGGTCCCTCCGCGATCGTGATCCCGAGCCGGCCGATCGTCGTGCCGTTCACCCGCACCGCCGGCACCGTGACCGCGACCTGACGCGGCGCTCCGTGGCGCTCGACCTCGATCGTCGTCGGCCGGCCCGCGGCCGCGGCGATCGCGGCGACGAACTGGTTGCCGTTCGCGAGTGGGTGTCCGTCGACCGCGATCAACCGATCGCCGGGCCGCAAGCCCGCGCGCGCGCCCGCGCTGCCCGGCGGCACGGTGCGCACGACCGTCGTCGCGGTGCCGCTCGCGAGATCGAAGCCGAGCCCCGGCAGCAGCTTGCCCGGCACGGTCAGCGCGACCCGCTGGCCCGGGTACTGCACCTCGATCCAGTGGGGGGTTCCGCGGTGGCGCACGAGCAGCGGCACCGCGCCGCCGCCGGCGAACCGGTCGAGCAGCGCGATCTGGAATTCGCCGGTGTCGGGCGTGCGGTGATCGCCGACCTCGAGGATCTCATCGCCCGGCACGAGGCCGGCGATCGCCGCAGGCGATCCCGGGCGCACGTCGCCGACGACGGGCTTGATCGCCCGGGTGCCGATCATCGCGATCACCGCATACAGCAGCACCGCGAACAGCAGATTCATCGTCGGCCCCGCGATCAGCACCGCGATCCGCTGCCAGATCGGCCGTCGGGTGAACGACCGCGGCAACTCCGCCGTCGGCACCTCGCCCTCGCGCTCGTCGAGCAGCTTCACGTAACCGCCGAGCGGGATCGCGGCAATGCAGTACTCGGTGTGATCCGGCCCGGCGCCGACGCGCGTGAGGAGCGGCTTGCCGAAGCCGATGCTGAACCGCAGCACCTTGAATCCAAGGCGCTTCGCGACCCAGTAATGGCCGAACTCGTGAACGCTGACCAGGAGGCCGATCGCGACCAGGAACGCGCCCAAGAACACCAAGAACGTCATGCGAAGGCTCCCCGCGCGGTCTCGATCGTCGCGGCCGCGAGCCGGCGCGCAGCCGCGTCGGCGTCCAGCACCTCATCGAGCGTGCGGACGGCGCGGGATTCGAGGCGCTGCAATACCTCGTCAATGACCGTCGTGATCGCGGTAAAGTTCAAGCGGCCGTCGAGAAACGACTGCACCGCGACCTCGTTCGCGGCGTTCAGCACCGCGGGCGCGGTGCCGCCGGCACGCGCCGCTGCCCGCGCGAGCCCGAGGCTCGGGAAGCGCGCGTGGTCCGGCGCCGCGAAATCCAGCCGTGCGACCGCGGCGAGGTCGAGGGCGGCGACGCCGGACTCGATCCGCTCCGGCCACGCGAGCGCCTGTGCGATCGGCGTGCGCATGTCCGGCGCACCGAGCTGCGCGAGCACCGACCCGTCGACGTAGCGCACCAGCGAATGCACGACGCTCTGCGGGTGCACGACGACCTCGACCTCGGCCTCCGGCAGGCCGAACAGCCAGGTCGCCTCGATCACCTCGAGCCCCTTGTTCATCAGCGTCGCCGAGTCCACCGAGATCTTGCGGCCCATCTTCCACTTCGGATGCGCGCAAGCCTCGTCGGGGGTCACCCGCGCGAGCCGCGCGGGATCGGTCGTACGGAACGGCCCGCCCGAGGCGGTCAGGATCACGTGGGTCACGCCCGGCGCGGGCTCGCCCGGCAGGTAGCGTGCCGGCATGCACTGGAAGATCGCGTTGTGCTCGCTGTCGATCGGGATCAGTACGGCGCCCGCGGCGCGTACCTCGTCGATCAACAGCCGCCCCGCCATCACCAGCGACTCCTTGTTCGCGAGCAGCACGCGCTTGCCGGCGCGCACGGCGGCGAGCGTCGGCATGAGCCCCGCGGCGCCGACGATCGCGGCCATCACCGTGTCGACGTCGGCGGCGGCGACCGCGGCCTCGACCGCGGCCGCGCCGCTCTCGACGCGGGTCGGCGCGCCGGCCGCGCGCAAGGCCTCGCGCGCCTGCGCGGCCGCCGCGGGTTCGGTCAGGATCACGACGTCCGGGCGGCACGCGAGCGCCTGCTCGACGATCTTGCGCCAGCTGGCCCGGGCGACCAGCGCGCGCACGCGGTAGCGGTCCGGATGGCGCGCGATCACGTCGAGCGTGCTCGCGCCGATGCTCCCGGTCGACCCGAGGATCGCTATGCCGTGCGGCGCGCTCACGCGAGCAACCTCGTGCCGAACAACCCGAGCGCGAACAGCGGGGCCGCCGCGGTGACGCTGTCGATGCGATCGAGGATTCCGCCGTGGCCCGGCAGCAGGGCACTGCTGTCCTTGAGGCCCGCGGCGCGCTTGAACATGCTTTCGGTCAGGTCGCCGACGATCGAGAACAGCCCGACCGCGCAGCCGAAACCGACCGCGGCGACCAGCGGTTCCCGGAAGGCCACGGCCGCGCAGCCCGCGACCACCGCGACCGCGAGCATCGCGCCGACGAAGCCTTCCCAGGTCTTGTTCGGGCTCACGCGCGGCGCGAGCTTCAGCCGGCCGAAACGCCGGCCCGCGAAGAACGCGCCGATGTCGGCGCCGAACACCAGGAACAGCAGCCACAGCACCGCGGCGGGGCCGGAGACCGCGCCCCGCGCCGCCGCGAGGCGCGCGAGGGCGACGAAGGCCGGCACCAGCACCGGGACGCCGCAGAGCAGCGCGAGCGCCGGTCTCTGCCGGTCCGGCGCGAGCGTGAGCCAGCCGAACGCGACGATCCACCACGCGCACGCGGCCAGCAGGAGCGCGCGCAGCTGCGCGGGCGCCTCGCTGTAGCGCCAGCCGAGCGCGAGCAGCGCGCCGATCGCGAGCGCATAGGCCGCGCGCGCCGCCGGCGCGCGCCAATCGCCGAACCCCGCCCATTCCCACGCGCCGCCGACGAACACGAGCCCGAACGCCGCGCGCGTCGCCGCCGGCGGCAACGCGAACAGCACGACGAGCAGCAGGCCGCCGAGGATCAGCGCGGTCACGATGCGCACCTTAAGCATCGTCGTTCGCGGCAACTTGCGCGGAGGTGCGGCCGAAGCGCCGCTCGCGCCGCGCGTAGAACTCGAACGCCGCCGCGAGCTCCTCGGTCGAGAACTCGGGCCACAGCAGGTCGCTGAAATAGAGCTCCGTGTACGCGAGATTCCACAGCAGGAAATTGCTGATCCGCCGCTCCCCGCCGGTGCGGATCAGCAGTTCCGGATCCGGCACGCCCGCGAGCGCGAGGTGCGCGCCGATCACGGCGTCGTCGATCGCCTCCGGCCGGCGCGTTCCCGCGGCGACCTCGGCCGCGATCGCGCGGCAGGCCTGCGCGAGGTCCCAGCGGCCGCCATACGCGACCGCGACGATCAGGTCGAGCCCGGGGTTGCCCTCGGTGAGCGCTTCGCCCGCGCGCATCCGTTCGCGCAGCTCCGCGCCGAGCCGCCCGCGCTCGCCGATGAAGCGCACCCGCACGCGATTTCGATGCAGCGACTCGATCTCCTGGTCCAGCGCGTCGAGGAACAGCTTCATCAGCATCCCGACCTCCTCGGGCGGGCGCCGCCAGTTCTCGCTGCTGAACGCGAACAAGGTCAGGTGTCGCACGCCGCGCGCGCCGCACTCCTCGACCACGCGACGCACGACCTTGAGGCTCGCGCGATGACCCGCGGGCCGCGGCAGGCCGCGGGCGCGCGCCCAGCGGCCGTTGCCGTCCATGATGATCGCGACGTGTTGCGGCGTGTCGGGCATGACGGATCGAGCGGTCGGGAGCCTGCGCAACGCGGGCTCAGACCTGCATCAACTCCTTCTCTTTCTCGCTCATCGCCTGATCGATCTCGGCGACGAACTTGTCGGTGAGCTTCTGCACGTCTTCCTGCGCGCGGCGCTCGTCGTCCTGCGCGATCAGCTTCTCCTTCAGCATCTCCTTGATCTCGTTGTTCACCTCGCGGCGCACGTTGCGGACCGCGACGCGCGCGTTCTCCGCCTCGGCGCGCACGACCTTGGTCACGTCGCGGCGTCGCTCCTCGGTGAGCGCCGGCATCGCGATCCGGATCGTCTGGCCGGCGGTGTTCGGCGTGAGCCCGAGATCCGCCTTGTAGATCGCCTTCTCGATCACCTGCACCATCGACTTCTCCCACGGCGTCACGGTCAGCGTGCGCGCATCCTCGGTCGCGACGTTCGCGACCTGGTTCAGCGGCATCTCCGAGCCGTAGTAGTCGACCTTGATGTGCTCGATCAGGCTCGTGTGAGCGCGACCGGTGCGCAATTTCTTCAATTGATCCCGGAACGCGACGACGCACTTCTGCATCCGTTGCGTCGCGTCCTTCTTGACGTCATCCAACATCGCTCTTGTCTCCTCCAAGGTGCGCGCACACGACGGTGCCGACGTCCTCGCCCTGCACGATACGCACCAGATCGCCGGGCTCGAACAGGTTGAAGATCCGCAGCGGCAAATCGTTCTCCCGGCACATCACGATCGCGGTCGCGTCCATCACGTTCAGCCGGTCGTTGAGCACCTGGTCGTAGGTGAGCCGGGAATAGCGCCGCGCATTCGGGTTCGTCATCGGATCGGAATCGTAGACGCCGTTCACCTTGGTCGCCTTGAGCAGCACGTCCGCGTCGATCTCGATCGCGCGCAGACTCGCCGCGGTGTCGGTCGTGAAGAACGGGTTGCCGGTCCCCGCGGCGAAGATCACCACGCGCCCCTTCTCGAGGTGGCGCACCGCGCGCCGGCGGATGTAGTCCTCGCAGACCTCGTTGATCCGGATCGCGGACATCACCCGTGCGTACACGCCGAGACTCTCGAGCGCGTCCTGCATCGCGAGCGCGTTGATCACGGTCGCGAGCATGCCCATGTGGTCGCCGGTCACGCGGTCCATCCCCGAGCGCGCGAGCCCGGCGCCGCGGAAGATGTTGCCGCCACCGATCACGACCGCCACCTGGACGCCCATCTGGCCCAGATCGCGGACCTCCCCGGCGATGCGCTTCAACATCGCGGGATCGATGCCGTAGTCCTCCCGGCCGAGCAACGCCTCGCCGGAGAGCTTCACGAGGATCCTGCGGTAGCGCGCCGAAGCGGTCTGGGTATTCATGTCAGGGCCTACTATACCGAGAAGCGCGGCGCCGAACGCGGGCGCCGCGCCGTCGGGTCCGACCGACGGCCCGCCGCCCGCCCGGGGCGGCGAGCCCGGCCGCCCAGGGGAACTACTTCGACTGGGCCGCGACCTGCGCCATGACCTCGCCGACGAAATCATCCTGCTTCTTCTCGATGCCGGCCCCGACCTCGAAGCGGCGGAACTCCACCACGGTCGCACCGGCCTTCTTCAGCAGCGACTCGACGGTCACGTCCGGGTCCTTCACGAACGGCTGGCCGAGCAGCGTGATCTCCGCGAGGTACTTGCGCAGCCGCCCCTCGACCATCTTCGCGATGATCTCCGGCGGCTTCTTCTCGCCCTTGGTCTGTTCGACCAGGATCGCGCGCTCCTTGTCGAGCACCTCGGCCGGGACGCTCGAGGCGTCGAGATACGCCGGGTTGATCGCCGCGACGTGCATCGCGAGATCCTTCGCGAGCTCCTCCGACCCGCCGCGCAGGCTCACGAGCGCGCCGATCCGCGTGCCGTGCTGGTACGCGCCGAGCGCGGTCGGCGCGGTGAGGCGCGCGAACCGGCGGACGGTGAGGTTCTCGCCGATCTTCGCGACCAGCGCGCGCCGCCGCTCCTCGACGGTCGTGCCGTCGAGCGGCAGCGCGAGCAGCGCCGCGAGATCCGCCGGCGCGTGCGCGAGCGCGACGCGCGCGAGCTCGCGCGCGAACCCCTGGAACTCGTCGCCGCGGGCGACGAAGTCGGTCTCCGAATTGACCTCGAGGAGCAATGCCTCGAGGCCCTCGCGCGCGATCGCGACGGTGCCCTCGGCGGCGACGCGCTGCGCCTTCTTGTCGGCCTTCGCGAGACCGGATTTGCGCATCAGCTCCGCGGCCGCGTCGAGGTCGCCGCCGGTCTCGACGAGCGCCTTCTTGCACTCCATCATCCCGGCGCCGGTGCGTTCACGCAGCTGCTTGACGGCTTCCGCTGTCACGTTCATCGATGAGCCTCCGGTGCCCGGTCAGGGGTTGCGCGCCGGCGGCCGGCGGGTGGGCGTACGGCGGCGCGGCGCGCTCGCCGGACGGCTCTCGGTGGTCGGCGTCTCGACCGCCTCGACCTCGTCGGCCTCGACCTCCTCGTCCGCGGCCGCCGTCACGACGGCGGTGGCGCTCGGCACGACCGTGACCGGGACCTTGCGTCGGGGCGGGGGCTTGCGGCCGCCGCGGCCGTGGCCGCCGCCGCCACCACCGCCACCGCGACGCGGTGCGGCACGCTTCTTCGGGTTGCCTTCTTCGTCGAGTTCGACGAATTCGTCCTCGCCGGTCGGGACCTCCGGCAGCGACGCCTTCCCTTCGAGCACCGCCTCGGCGATCCCCGCGGTATACAGCGTGATCGCGCGCATCGCGTCGTCGTTGCCCGGGATCACGTAGTCGATCCCTTCGGGCGAGCAGTTCGTGTCGACGATCGCGACCACCGGGATGCCGAGCTTCTTCGCTTCGCTGACCGCGATTTCCTCGTGGCCGACGTCGATCACGAACAGCGCGTCCGGGAGCGAGGTCATGTCGCGGATCCCGCCGAGGCTGCGCAGGAGCTTGTCCATCTCCCGCCGCAGCATCTGCGCTTCCTTCTTGCCGCGCCGATCGAGGGCGCCGCTCTGCGCCATCTCGTCGAGCTCGTTGAGCCGCTTGATCGACTGGCGGATCGTCTTGAAGTTGGTCAGCATGCCGCCGAGCCAGCGCTGGTTCACGTACGGCTGGCCGCAGCGCAGCGCCTCTTTTTGCATCGAGTCGCGCGCGGAGCGCTTGGTGCCGACGAACAGCACCTTGCCGCCACCGGCGGCGACGCTCTTGATGAACGCGGCCGCAGCGGCGTAGAGCGGCTGGGTCTTCTCGAGGTTGATGATGTGGATCTTGTTGCGCTCGCCGAAGATATAGGGAGCCATCTTCGGGTTCCAGAAGCGGGTTTGGTGCCCGAAATGCACCCCCGCCTCCAGCATCTGTCGCATGGACACGCTGGTCATCGTCATCTCCTTTGTCGGGTTTAGCCTCCGCGCATCCCCGTCGGCAACCCAGCGCGGCCCATCGAGGTCCGGCACCCTCGCGGGCGCTCGGCGACTGACGGGATCCGCCCCGGGCACCCGGCCGATGGTGTCGACGCGCGTGTGGGGTTGTTAAAAAAAGCCGCTCTTTATACCATGACCTCGGATTCAGACCAAGCGGTGCGCGGCGAGCGATGAACGTCTCGATCAAGACCCCGGCGGAGCAGGCAAAGATGCGCGAGGCGGGCCGCCTCACCGCGCGCGTGCTCGACATGATCGAGCCGTACGTGCGTCCCGGGGTCACGACCGAGGAACTCGACCGCCGCTGCCACGACTTCATCGTCGGGGAACTCGGTTCGATCCCGGCGAACGTGAACTACCGCGGCTTCCCGAAGACGATCTGCGCGTCGGTGAACCACGTCGTCTGCCACGGGATCCCGGCCGAAAAGCCGCTGAAGAGCGGCGACATCGTGAACATCGACGTCGCCGTGATCCACGAGGGCTTCCACGGCGACACCAGCCGGATGTACTTCGCCGGCGAGCCCTCGATCCTCGCACGCCGCCTGAGCGCGGTGTGCCACGAGGCGATGTGGCGCGGGATCCGCACGGTGCGGCCCGGCGTCCGCCTCGGCGACATCGGCCATGCGATCCAGAGCTACGTCGAGGCGAACCGTTTCTCGGTCGTGCGCGAGTACTGCGGTCACGGGATCGGCCGCGTGTACCACGAGGATCCCCAGGTGCTGCACTACGGGCAGCCGGGCACCGGGCTCACGCTCGAGCCCGGGATGATCTTCACGATCGAACCGATGATCAATGCGGGGCGCCGCGAGGTGCGCGTGCTCCCCGACGGCTGGACCGTCGTCACCAAGGACCGGTCGCTGTCGGCGCAATGGGAGCACACGGTGCTCGTGACCGAGTCCGGCGTCGAAGTCCTCACGCTCGGCGCCGCGGCGCTCGCGGCCGCCGCGGCGACCGCGACGGCGGCGGCCGCGGCCACGTGAGCGCACCCGACCGATCCGCGGCCAGCGGCGACTGGCCCTACCTGCGAATCGCCGCCGACACCCTGGAGCACGAACGATTCTCCGCCGCCGCGTTCCGCGAGGTGCTCGAGCGCGGCGGCGAGCTGCTGCGCGAGCGGTTCGCGGCCGACGAGGACGTCGCGCTGCTGGTGTGCGACCGCGCGCGGCTGGTCGACATCGCGCTGCGCGCCGCGTGGACGCGCCACGCCGACCGCTACGCCGCCGAGCTCGCGCTGGTCGCGGTCGGCGGCTATGGGCGGGGCGAGCTGCATCCCTGCTCCGACATCGACGTGATGGTGCTGCTGCCGAAGGGCGGCTCGAGCGACTGGCAGCCGCGGATCGAGAGCTTCCTCGCCGCGCTGTGGGACATGGGGCTCGAGGTCGGGCACAGCGTGCGCACGATCGACGACTGCCAGCGCGAGAGCCTCGCGGACATCAGCGTCGCGACCACGCTGTTCGAGGCGCGGCTGCTCGCGGGGCCGGAGCCGCTGTTCGCGGGGATGCGGCGCGCGCTCGCGCCGGACCGGCTGTGGTCGTCCGCGGAGTTCTTCGAGGCGAAGGTGCGCGAGCAGACCGAGCGGCACCACCGCTACTTCGACACCGCGTACAACCTCGAGCCGAATGTGAAGTCGAGCCCCGGGGGGCTGCGCGACGTGCAGACGATCGGCTGGGTCGCGAAGCGGCACTTCGGCACCGACACGCTCGACGAACTGGTCGCGCACGGCTTCCTCACCCGCGCCGAGCTCGACAAGCTGCTCGCGGGCCAGAACTTCCTGTGGAAGGTGCGCTTCGGGCTGCACCTGCTGACCGGCCGGCGCGAGGACCGGCTGCTGTTCGACTACCAGATCAAGCTCGCGAAGCTGTTCGGCTACGAGGACGCGACGTTCACGCTCGCGGTCGAGCAGCTGATGCAGAAGTACTACCGCACGGTGATGGACCTCAGCCTGTTGAACGAGATGCTGCTGCAGCTGTTTCGCGAGGCGATCCTCACCCGCAGCGCCTCGCCGGTGCCGATCAACGCGCGCTTCCAGGTCCGCAACGACTATCTCGAGGCCACGCGGCCGGACGTGTTCACCCGCTACCCGTCCGCGCTGCTCGAGATGTTCGCGCTGCTCGAGCGCAACCCGCAGGTGCGCGGGGTTCGCGCCGAGACGATCCGGCTGGTCGGGATGCACGCGAACCTGATCGACGAGGAGTTCCGGCAGAACCCGCGTCACCACCGCTTGTTCATGGAGATCCTGACCGCGCCGGCCGGCGTGACCCACGAGCTGCGGCGGATGAACCTGTACGGGGTCCTCGGCCGCTACATCCCCGCGTTCGGCCGCATCGTCGGGCGGATGCAGTACGACCTGTTCCATGCGTACACGGTCGACGCGCACACGCTGTTCGTCGTGAGCAACCTGCGGCGTCTCGCGATGCCGAAGTACAACCACGAATTCCCCAACTTGAGCCAGATCATGCAGGCGCTGCCGCGGCCGGAGCTCGCGTACCTCGCCGCGCTGTTCCACGACATCGCGAAGGGCCGCGGCGGCGATCACTCCGAACTCGGCGCGGTCGACGCCGAAGCGTTCTGCCTCGAGCAGGGCCTCGGGCGCTACGAGGCCCGGCTGGTCGCATGGCTCGTGAAGCACCACCTGATGCTGTCGATCACCGCCCAGAAGAAGGACATCGGCGACCCCGAGGTGATCCGCGAATTCGCGGGCCGGGTCGGCGACCAGACGCACCTCGACTACCTGTACGTGCTCACCGTCGCCGACGTGCGCGGCACGAACCCGAAGGCCTGGAATGCGTGGAAGGCGCGGCTGTTCGAGGAGATCTACGAGCGCACCAAGGAGGCGCTGCGGCGCGGGCTCGAGAAGCCGATCGACCAGGAGGAGCTCATCCGGGAGATCCAGGCCGCGGCGCGCGCGCGGCTCGAGGCGCTCGACGCGGAGCGGATCGAGCGCGTCTGGTCGCAGTGGAACGACGCATACTACCTGCGCTTCACGCCCGAGGAGATCGCCTGGCACACCGCGCTCCTCGCCGAGCGCCACCCGCAGGAGGAGGCGCCGCTGGTCGCGATCCGCCAGCTCACCGAGCACGGCGGCACCGCGGTGCTCACCTACGCGCCGCGGCGCCTGTACAGCTTCGCGCGCACGACCGCGGTGCTCGATCAGATGGGACTGAACGTCGTCGACGCGCGGCTGATCCTGAGCGCGAACGGCTTCAGCCTCGAGACCTACGTCGTGCTCGAGGACAGCGGCGCGCGGATCACCGATCCGGAGCGCATCCAGGACATCGAGCGGGGGCTGTGGCGGAGCCTGCGCGACGCGCAGGACGCGACGGTGACCGTGACCCGGCGGGCGCCGCGCCAGGTGCGCATGTTCACGACGCCGACCCAGGTCAACTTCAGTCTCGACGAGCGCAACGGCCGCACGATCCTCGATCTCGTCGCCGCCGACCGCCCGGGGCTGCTGTCCGACGTCGGCAAGGTGTTCAAGGCCGAAGGCATCGCGATCGACGGCGCGAAGATCATGACGGTCGGCGAGCGGGCCGAGGACGTGTTCTACATCACCGACGCCGCCGGGCAGCCGCTCGCGGCGGCGAGCCGCGAGCGCGTCCGGGAGGCGCTCGCGAGCGCACTCGATCGCCGGGAGGGCGCCCGTGTCTGACTTAGCGACCCCACCGAACCCGCCGGCCCCCGGCGATGATCCGCACGCGTCGCTGCGTGCGGCGATCGAGCACGCCTTCGACGCGCGCGCGACCCTGCGCCCGGGCGAGGCACCGGCCGAGACGCGCGCGGCGGTGCAGACCGCGCTCGAGTTGCTGGACTGCGGCGCGCTGCGCGTCGCCGAGCGCGGCGCGAGCGGCTGGCAGGTCCACGAATGGCTCAAGAAGGCAGTCCTGCTGTCGTTCCGGCTCGCCGACAACGCGCCGATCGAGGCCGGCGCGCTGCGCTTCTACGACAAGGTGCCGCTGAAGTTCGGCGGCTGGGACGAGGCGCGCTTCGCGGCCGCGGGCGTGCGCGTCGTGCCGCCGGCGACGGTGCGGCGCGGCGCCTACGTCGCACCGAACGTCGTGCTGATGCCGAGCTACGTGAACGTCGGCGCGTACGTCGACACCGGCACGATGGTCGACACCTGGGCGACGGTCGGATCCTGCGCCCAGATCGGCCGCAACGTGCACCTGTCGGGCGGCGTCGGCATCGGCGGCGTACTGGAGCCGTTGCAGGCGAGCCCGACGATCATCGAGGACGACTGCTTCATCGGCGCGCGCTCGGAGATCGTCGAGGGCGTCCGCGTCGAGGCGGGCTCGGTGATCTCGATGGGCGTGTTCATCGGCGCGAGCACCCGGATCTACGACCGCGAGACCGGCCAGATCCACCATGGCCGCGTGCCGGCCGGATCGGTCGTCGTGCCCGGATCGCTGCCGTCGCCGGACGGCCGCTATGCCCTCGCCTGCGCGGTGATCGTAAAGCGCGTCGACGCGCAGACCCGGGCGAAGACCTCGATCAACGAGCTGCTGCGCAACGTCGACTGAGGCGTGCGGCGGCGCGGCGCGGCACCCCGCGCCGCGGGTTGCTCAAGGCCCGCTGCGGTGCGCCGCGGCGAGCTCGCCGCTCGCGACGAACCGCGCTTCCTCGGCGACGTTGGTCGCGTGATCCGCGATCCGCTCGAGGCTCTTCGCGATGCTGATCAAGCGCACCCCGTTGTCGACCCAGCTGGTCTCCCCGCGCATCCGCGCGAGCAGGTCCGACAGGAATTCCTTGTAGAAGCGGTCGAGCTCGGCGTCGTCGGCCCAGGCCTGCGGCGCCTGGCTCGCGTCCGCGCGCGCGTACGCATCGAGCGCGCGCTGCAGGATCCCGCGCGCCTGATTGCCGATCCACGACAGCCGCCCGCGGACCTCGGTCGGCAGCTCGCCCGGGATCCGGCCGAGTTCCTTCGCGATCCGCTTCACATGATCGCCGCTGCGTTCCAATTCCAGTGCGACCAGCTGGCTCGCGAGCACGGTGCGCAGGTCGCGCGCCATCGGCTGCAGCCGGGCGAGCAGGCTCACGACCCGCTCCTCGATCCCCGCCTGGCTCGCGTCGACCTCGGCGTCGCGCGCGGCGATCGGCGCGAGCGCGGCCGCGTCGCCGTGGTTCAGCGCGTCGAGCAGGCGGCCGAGCTGATCGACCACCAGCCCGCCCATCGCCGCGACCGCCGCGGCGAGCTCGCCGAGCTCCCGATCGAGCGCGCTCAAGGTGTGCGGCGTGCTCATCCGAAGCGCCCCGTGATGTAGTCCTCGGTCCGCGACTCACGCGGCGCGGTGAAGATCTTGCGCGTCTGGTCGAACTCGACGAGTTCGCCGAGATACATGAACGCGGTATAGTCGGACGCGCGCGCGGCCTGCTGCATGTTGTGGGTCACGATCACGACCGTGTACTCGGATTTCAGCTGGTAGATCAATTCCTCGATCTTCGCGGTCGAGATCGGGTCGAGCGCCGAGCACGGCTCGTCGAGCAGCAGCACCTCGGGGCGCACCGCGATCGTGCGCGCGATGCACAAGCGCTGCTGCTGGCCGCCGGAGAGCGAGGTCCCGAGCGCGCTCAGCTTGTCCTTGACCTCGTCCCACAGCGCCGCCTGCCGCAGGCATCCCTCGACCCGCGCATCGAGCTCGCCGCGCGAGAGCCTCTCGTACAAGCGGATGCCGAACGCGATGTTGTCGTAGATCGTCATCGGGAACGGGGTCGGCTTCTGGAACACCATGCCGATCTTCGAGCGGATCCGCGCGACATTGGTCTTCGAGTGCAGGATGTTCTCCCCGTCCAGCAGCACCTCGCCCTCGGCGCGCTGGTCGTGGTAGAGCTCGAACATCCGGTTGAAGGTGCGCAGCAGCGTCGACTTGCCGCAGCCCGAGGGGCCGATGAACGCGGTCACGCGCCGCTCCGGCACCTCGAGCGAGATGTCCTTCAGCGCGCGGGTCTTGCCGTAATAGAAGTTCAGGTTCCGCACCGCGATCTTCGCGACGAACGGTTCCGGCGGATCGGCCGCGATCGCCGCGCCGCCCCGCTTCGTCGACGAATCGGCGGTAGTCGCCACGCCCGGGACGGGCGGCATCGCATCGGCTGGCATCATGATCGTTTCACAGTACCCTTCAGCAGCAGTCGCGAACACACGTTGAGCACCAAGATGAACGTGATCGCGATGAACGCGGCGGCCCAGGCCATCTGCTGCCAATTATCGTACGGGCTCATCGCGAACTGGAAGATCACGACCGGGAGGTTCGCGATCGGGTGCTTCAAATCGGTGCTGTAGAACTGGTTGTTCAGCGCGGTGAACAGCAGCGGCGCGGTCTCGCCGCTGATCCGCGCGAGCGCGATCAGGATTCCGGTCAGGATCCCGGCGCGCGCCGCCTTCCAGGTGATCCGGGTCACGACCTGCCACATCGGCGCGCCGAGCGCGATCGCCGCCTCGCGCATCTCGCCGGCGACGAGCCGCAGCATCTCGTCGGTCGTGCGCACGATGATCGGGATCATCAGGATCGCGAGCGCGACGCCGCCGGACAGCGCGGAGAAGTGCCCCATCGGCGCGACCAGGATCGCGTAGGTGAACAGGCCGATCTCGATCGACGGCGCGCTCAGCATGATGTCGTTCACGAAACGCACCAGCGCCGCCGAGCGGCTGCGCCCGCCGTACTCGGCGAGCCAGGTCCCGGCCATCAGCCCGACCGGCACGCCGATCACGAGCGCGATCACCATCAGGATCAGGCTGCCGACGAACGCGTTGCGCAGCCCGTAGCCGTCGGCGCCCGGCGCCGGGGTGTCCTTCACGAACAGGTCCCAGTGCATCGCGTGGATCCCGAGCCGCAGCGTCGTCCACAGGATCCACGCGAGGAAGAACAGGCCGATCGCGGTCGCGAGGAACATCAGCGACGAGGCGAGCACGTTCACCGCGCGGCGGCGCGCGTACAGCGAGATCACGACGGGGCCCTCGCGCCGCGGCCCACCGTGCCGAGCAGCAGCACCGCCAGGCCCTGCACGATCAGCGTGATCCCGATCAGCACGAGCCCGAGGTAGATCAACGAGGACACGTAGAGCTTGGTCGTCGCCTCGGTGAACTCGTTCGCGATCACCGAGGGGATCGACGCGCCGGGCATCAGCAGGCTGGCCGACAGGTTGTCGCTGTTGCCGATCACGAAGGTGACCGCCATCGTCTCGCCGAGCGCGCGGCCGAGACCGAGGAAGATCCCGCCAGTCACCGCGGTGCGGGTGTAGGGCAGCAGGATCTTGCGCGCGACCTCCCAGGTCGTCGCGCCCATCGCGTAGGCGGATTCCTTCAGCCGCACCGGGGTCGCGACGAACACGTCGCGCATGATCGCGGTGATGTACGGCAGGATCATGATCGCGAGCACGATCCCGGCCGCGAGCATCCCGATGCCCATCGGCGGGCCCTGGAACAGCACGCCGATCCCGGGGATCGCGCCGAGGTGATCGTTGATCCACGGCTCGACGTTCGCGAACTGCGGCGCGAACACCAGCAGGCCCCACAGGCCGTAGACGATGCTCGGCACCGACGCGAGCATCTCGATCGCGGAGGAGACCGGCTGGCGCATCCAGCTCGGCGCGAGCTCGGAGATGAACACCGCGATTCCGAAGCTCAGGGGCACCGCGAGCACCATCGCGATCGTCGAGCTCACGAGCGTGCCGACGATGAACGGGAACGCGCCGAAATGCTCCGAGACCGGATCCCAGGTGCGGCCCTTCAGGAAGCCCCAGACGCCGAACACCTTGATCGCGGGCCAGCTGTCGTAGGCGATCGCGACCACGACCGCGACCAGCGTCGCGCCGACCAGCAGCGCCATCGCGAGCGCGACGTACCGGAACAAAAAATCCGCCGACAGGGCTCGCGCCCCGCCGGCGGATCGGTTTTCCTCGGCCGCTGGCTTCAAATCACGGTCAGCCGCCGCCCGGGTTCGCTCCATCGCGATATTCTCGCCCAGGAGCGACGGTTCATCAAATCCCGAGGTTCTTCTTCCAGTACACCTTGATCGCATTCACCGTGCTCGGCGGCAGCGGGCCGAACGCGATCGAGCGGGCGACGGACTGGCCGTGCTCGAAGCCCCAGTCGAAGAACCGGATCACCGCCGCATTGGTCGCACGCGGCGCGCTCTTGCGCAGGATCTGCCAGGTGCAGCCCGAGATCGGCCACGACGCGGCGCCCGGCTGGTCCGTGAGGATCACGTAGAAGTCCCGCGCCTTGGTGAAGTCGACGTTCGCGGCCGCGGCCTGGAAGCCCTGCAGGCTCGGGCTCAGCACCTTGCCGGCGCTGTTGATCATCCGGGCGTAGGCCATGTGGTTCTCGAGGATGTACGCGTACTCGACGTAGCCGATCGCACCCTTGATGCGCTGCACATACGACGCGACACCCGCGTTGCCCTTGCCGCCGACGCCGACCGGCCACGCGATCGAGGTGTCCGCGCCGATCTTCGCCTTCCACACCGGGCTCACCTTCGACAGGTAGTTCGCGAACGTGAAGGTCGTGCCCGATCCGTCCGAGCGGTGCACCACGGTGATCGCCATGTTCGGCAGCTTCACGCCGGGGTTCAGCCGCGCGATCTCGGCGTCGTTCCACTTCGCGACCTTGCCCATGAAGATGTCGGCGATGACCGGCCCGCTCAGGATGAGCTCGCCGGGCCGCAGGCCGGGCACGTTGTACACGATGTCCTCGCCCGCGATCGCGGTCGGGAACTGGATCAAGCCGTGCTTCGCGAGATCCGCCGGCAGGAGCGGCTTGTCGCTCGCGCCGAACGCGACCGTACCGGCCTGAATCTGGGCGATTCCGCCGCCGGAGCCGATCGCCTGATAGTTCACCTGGATGCCGGTCTGCTTCGCATAGATCGTCGCCCACTTGGCGACGAGCGGATACACCCAGGTGCTGCCCGCACCGGTGATCGACTGCGCGGCCTGAGCGCTCATCCCGATCGTCGCGGCGACGGCCACGGCCGCCAATCGCATTTTCATCGTCGTAACCACGGTATCTCCTCGCTGGTCGTTGCGGGTGTCGAGAAAGGGTCGTCGCGGGCCGAGCCTCTCGGCGCCCGCTACGGTTCGGGCGGTATTTAACGGCCTGATTGTGACAGGCTGATGACAACCCCGGGTCGCGGCCCCGACGGCCGCGGCCGCGCGAGTCGCGCCGCTACGCCGCGAGCAACCGCTCGAGCGTGCGCCGGTAGAGCGCGTGCAGCCGGTCGACGTCGGCGACGCGCACGCATTCGTCGACCTTGTGGATCGTCGCGTTCACGACGCCGAGCTCGATCACCTGCGCGCCGAGCGGCGCGATGAAGCGTCCGTCCGAGGTCCCGCCGCCGGTGGTCATCTGTGGCCTGATCCCGAGCTCGTCGTGGATCGCGCCGGCCACGGCGTCCGCCAGCACCCCGGGCGGCGTCAGGAACGGCAGCCCCGAGATGAACCAGTCCAGCGAATAGCGCAGTCCGTGACGGCGCAGGATCTCCTCGACCGCGGCCTGCAGCCGGGCGACCGTCTGCTCGGTCGAGAAGCGCAGGTTGAACCGGGCCTTGAGCTCGCCGGGGATCACGTTCGGCGCGCCGGTCCCGGCCGTGAGGTTCGACACCTGGAACGTCGTCGGCTGGAAGTGTGCGTTGCCCAAGTCCCAGCGGCGCGCGACGAGCTCCGCGAGCGCCGGCGCGAACCGGTGCACCGGGTTGTCGGCGCGTTCGGGATACGCGACGTGCCCCTGCACCCCGTGCACGGTCAGCCGGCCGCTCAGGCTCCCGCGGCGGCCGATCTTCACCACGTCGCCGAGCACGGTCTCGCTCGAGGGCTCACCGACGAGGCACCAGTCGATCCGCCGGCCGTGCGCGGCCAGCCACTCGACGACGCGACGGGTCCCGTCGACCGACGGACCCTCCTCGTCGCTCGTGATCAGGAACGCGATCGTGCCGCGGTGGTCGGGATGCGCCCGCACGAACGCCTCGCACGCGGTCACCATCGCCGCGAGCCCGCTCTTCATGTCGGCGGCGCCGCGGCCGTAGAGCATCCCGTCCTCGATCACCGGACGAAACGGGTCGCGGCGCCAGCCCTCGAGCGGTCCCGGCGGCACGACGTCGGTGTGCCCGGCGAAGCAGAATACCGGCGCGTCCCGGCCGCGCGTCGCCCAGAAGTTCTCGACCGCGCCGAACGGCAGGCGCTCCACGTGGAAGCCGATCTCGACCAGCCGTTCGATCATCAGCGCCTGGCAGCCGCGGTCCTCGGGGCTCACCGACGGGCGTTCGATCAGCGCCTCGGTGAGAGCGAGCGTCG
This sequence comes from Pseudomonadota bacterium, assembly GCA_021785405.1. Lineage (GTDB taxonomy): Bacteria > Pseudomonadota > Gammaproteobacteria > Steroidobacterales > Steroidobacteraceae > Bog-1198. The sequence continues at coordinate 33,182 of JAJYFF010000014.1, forward strand.
GCGAGCGCGGGTCGGGTCCGGTCACGCGCGCCCGGCCGGCGGCCGGCGCAGGTTCGCCCAGAGGCCGAACACGCCGAGCGCGACCGCGGCGATCAGCACCCACGCGGGCATCGCGAGACCGAGGAAGCGCCAGTCGATCTTCGCGCACTCGCCGGAGCCCGACAGCACCTTCACCAGCACGTCCTTCAGCGGCAGCACCTTCAGCATGAAGTGCAGCGAAGCGCCGCAGGTCGGGACCGCGTCGGGCGGGAGACTCTGGATGTACAGCTGCCGGACCGCGACGCCGATCGTCGCGGCGGACGCGAGCGCGATCAGCGCCGCATACACGCGGCGCCCCCAGCCCTTCGGGCCCTGCGCCGCGGCGAGCAGGAACACGACGCCGGTCGCGAACACGCCGACGCGCTGGAAGATGCACAGCGGGCACGGATCGAGGTGCATCACGAACTGTGCGAAGTACGCGTACCCCAACAGCGCCACGCACGCGAGGAAGCCGAGGAAATTCGCGGTGCGCGCGCTCACGGACGCGCTCCCGGGCCCGCGTCGATGTGCCGCGCGACGTCTTCCAGCGCGGTGTGGCGGATGTCCTTGCCGTGCACCATGTAGATCACGTACTCCCCGATGTTCTTCGCGTGGTCGCCGATGCGCTCGAGCGCCCGCACGACCCACATCAGCTCGAGCGCCCGGCGGATCGACCGCGGGTCCTCCATCATGAACGTCATGCACTGGCGCTGGATCGCCTCATACTCCTCGTCGACCATCCGGTCCTCCTGCGCGGTCAGCAAGGCGGCGCGCGAATCCATCCGCGCGAACGCGTCGAGCGCGTCGTGGACCATCTGCTCGACGTGCCGGCCGAGGTGCTTGACCTCGCGGTACTTGTCCGCCGGACGCTCCATCGTCGCGAGCCGCGAACCGATGTAGGCGATCTTCTCGACCTCGTCGCCGATCCGCTCGAGATCGGTGATCGTCTTGATGATCGCGACGATCACCCGCAGGTCGCCGGCCGCCGGCGCCCGCAGCGCGAGGATGCGGCTGCACTCCTCGTCGATCGCGACCTCCATCGCGTTCACGCGGTAGTCCTCGGTCGCGACCGCCTCGCCCAGGCGGCTGTCGCCCTCGACCAGCGCGCCGATCGCCCGGTGCAGCTGCTGCTCGACGAACCCGCCCATCTGCAGGACCTGGTTGCGTACCTTCTCGAGGTCCTCGTTGAAGCGTCGCGAGGTGTGATGCATCAGATCGGCGGTTTCCATCGGTGGTCTCGTTCCTGGCAAGGTGCGTGGCGTTGGTTCCCCGGCGTCCATTTACCGCCGATCCCCGCCGCCGTCAACCGTCGGCTCACGCACGACGCGCGCCGGCGGGAAGTGCGCGGTGAAAGTGCTGCCCGTGCCCTCGACGCTCTCGACGGTGAGCCGGCCGCCGTGACGCTGCAGCGCGTGCTTCACGATCGCGAGCCCCAGGCCTGAGCCGCCCTGGCTGCGCGAGCGCCCCGCGTCGACGCGGTAGAAGCGTTCGGTGAGCCGCGGCAGGTGCTGCGACGGGATCCCGATCCCCGTGTCCACGACCGCGAAGTGCGCGCCGGAGTCGTCGACCCGCCAGCGCAGCTCGATCCGGCCGGTCGGCGGGGTGTACTTGATCGCGTTGTCGACGAGGTTCGTGAACGCGGACTCGATCTCCCGCGCATCGCCGAGCAGCCCCGCGCGCGCCTCCAGCTCGAGGCGCACCTCGCCCGGCCGCTCGGCGCGCGCGAGCGCATCGCGCGCGAGCCGCTCGAGCAGCGCCGGCACGTCGATCGGTGCCTGCGGCGCCTCGGCGTCGTTCGCCTCGAGGCGCGAGAGCTCGAGCAGGTCCGCGATGATCGCGTTCATGCGCTGCGCCTGCGCGCGCATGTCGCGGATCGGCGAGCGCCACACCGGGTCGATCGCGGGGTCCTCGGCGAGCGTGTCGAGGTAGCCGGCGATCACCGTCAGCGGCGTGCGCAGCTCGTGCGAGGCGTTCGCGACGAAATCCTTGCGCATCGCCTCGAGGCGGCGCTGCTCGGTCACGTCGCGCGCGAGCAGCAGCGACTGGCCGGCCCCGTACGGGACGATCTGCAGCGCGAGATAGGACTCGGTGTCGGTCGGCGGACGCATCACGAGCGGCGCGGCATAGTCGTTCGAGTGCAGGTAGCGGATGAACTCCGGCGCGCGGATCAGGTTGTCGATCCGCAGGCCGACGTCGACCGGGCGCTTCAGCCCGAGCAGGCTCGCCGCCCGGCGGTTGAACCAGACGATCTCGTGCTGCCCGCCGAGCACGATCACCCCGTCCGGCAGCGCCGCGGTCGAGCGGCGCAGCTCCCGGAACAGCTGCGCGAGGCGTTGCTTGTGGTATTGCTTGCGCCGGTACAGGCGCACGATCTGGGTCACGACGTCGCCCCAGATCCCGCCGATCGCCGGTGGATCGAGCTGCGAGCGCAGCCGCAGCCACCGCTCGAGGAGGTACAGATTGCGCAGCTGCCACCCGAGGTACAGCCCGAACGCGATCACGACGCCGAGCCACGGCGGCCCGACGAACAGCCCGAGGATCAACCCCAGCCCGACGACGAGCGCGAGGCGGGCGAGCGCGAACGTCCAGACGGCCTTCATCCGCTAGGCTTTTATCAAATTTTCGCGCGGCGTGCGTCGATCCGGGCGCGCGCCTCAGCCCTCGCGCGCGGAGAACCGGTACCCGGAGCCGCGCACCGTCTGGACCAGCCGATCGAGCGCGAACGGCTCGAGCGCCCGGCGCAGCCGCCGGATGTGCACGTCGACGGTGCGCTCCTCGACGTAGGTGTTGCCGCCCCAGACCCGGTCGAGCAGCTGGCCGCGGCCGAACACGCGCTCGGGATGGGTCATGAAGAAATGCAGCAGGCGGTACTCGGTCGGGCCGAGCGCGACCTCGGCGTCGCCGGCGCTCACCCGGTGGCTCGAGTCGTCGAGCCGCAGGCCTTCGAACTCCAGCACGTCCTCACCGCCCGCGGGCGATGCGCGGCGCATCACCGCCTGGATCCGCGCGAGCAGCTCGCGCGGCGAGAACGGCTTCGTCACGTAGTCGTCGGCGCCGCCCTCGAGGCCGCCGACCTTGTCCTGCTCCTCGGCGCGCGCGGTCAGCATGATCACCGGAATGTCCTCGGTCTCCTTGTCGCGCTTCAGCGACCGGGTGAGCTCGAGGCCGCTCATGTCGGGCAGCATCCAGTCGACCAGCATCAGGTCGGGGCGCTGGTCGACGAGGCTCGCGCGGGCCGAACGGCAGTCCTCGGCCTCGCTGACCTCGTAGCCGGCGCGGCGCAGTCCGAACGCGACCAGGTCGCGGATCGGTTTTTCGTCCTCGACGATCAGGATGCGCTTCGCGGTCATCATCGATTCCCGTATGGCGGATTTCTTACACGCGCATTACAGCGCCCGGATGTGACAGAACGGTGACGGACCCTGCCCCGGACAGCCTGCCACCCGGCCTCAAACGCCCCGCTCCGCCTCGGTCGCGGCGACCTTGTCGCGCACGTACAGCGGCGCGAGCGCCGCCGGATCGATCGCCTCGCCCGCGGCGACGCGCAGTGCGCCGAGGCGCGCGAGATCGCGCGCATCCGGAAGCGCGCGCGCGTCGGGCTCGGTCACCTCGACGCCGGCGAGCGCCGCGAGGCGCGGATAGGCCGAGAAGCCGCGCCCGATCCCGCGGCGCGGCGCGGGCGCCTCCGGGCGCACCGATCCGACCGGACCGACGCGCGGCGCGATCAGCGACGCGACGCCGCGTCGCGGATCGGGGCGGTAGCACCCCCAGTACACCTCCGCCATCCGCGCATCGAGACACGCGAGCACCGGGCCGGTCGCGATCGCGCGCCACGCGAGCGCCTCGAGGGTCGCGATCGGCACGACCGGGAGCGTCGCGCCGAACGCGAGGCCCTGTGCGACCGCGACGCCGAGCCGCACGCCGGTGAACGCGCCGGGCCCGACGCCCGCGGCGATCGCATCGAGCGCCGCGGGCCGCAGGCCCGCCTCGGCGAGCACCGCGTCGATGAGCTCGAGGAGCCGTTCGGCCTGGCCGCCGGCGGGCTCCTCGTAGCGGTGGATCAAATGGTCATCGACCAGCAGCGCCGCGGAGCACGCTTCGGTCGAGGCATCGAGCGCGAGCAGGCGCATCGGCTCAGTGCGCCCGCGCCGCGGCCGAGCCCGGCGCGGCCGCGCCGTGCAGGCGCTCGACGAGGAAGCGCGCCGCATCCGCCGCCACGGTGACCACCGGGATCGGCGGCAGCGCTTCGAGGAACGCCCGGCCGTAGGACTTGCGCGTGATCCGCGGATCGCCGATCACGATCACGCCGAAGTCCTCGACGTCGCGGATCAGGCGGCCGACGCCCTGCTTCAGCGCGAGCACCGCCTGCGGCAGCTGGTGCTCGGTGAACGGGTTCCCGCCGCGCCGGCGGATGCCCTCGAGCCGCGCGGCGAGCAGCGGGTCGTCCGGCGCGGCGAACGGCAGCTTGTCGATCGCGACGATCGCGAGCGCCTCGCCCTTCACGTCGACGCCTTCCCAGAAGCTCCCGGTCGCGAGCAGCACCGCGTTGCCGAGCTCCCGAAAGCGCGCGAGCAGCGCCTCGCGCGGCGCCTCGCCCTGCACGAGCAGCGGGAACGGCGGCGCCGGGAAGCGCCGCTTGAGACACAGGATCCCCTCGGCGAGCGCGCGATGGCTGGTGTACAGCAGGAACGCGCGGCCGCCGCTCGCCTCGAGCAGGGGCGCGCAGGCGTCGATGAACGCGGCCGGATAGCCCGGCGAGGCGGGCTCGGGCATCCCGGGCGGCAGGAACAGCCGTGCCTGCTCGCGAAAGTCGAACGGGCTCGCGATCGCGAGCGTGCGGGCGTCCTCGAACCCGATCCGCGCCGCGAAATGCGAGAAGTCGCCCGCGATCGCGAGCGTCGCCGAGGTGAAGATCCAGGTCGCGCCGCCATCATCGACCGCCGCGCGCAACCGCGCAGCGACCTCGAACGGCGTGAACTGCAGCGCGAAGCCGCCGTGGGCCGCCTCGGCCCAGCGCAGCCCGTTCGTGTCCTCGGTCGCGACCAGCTCCGCGAGCGCCGCCGCGCTCGCCCGCGCGCGGCGCACGCAGTTCGCGACGCCGGCGCCGGCGCCGAGCGCTTCGAGTTCGGTCGCGAGCGCGCCGAGGTCCGCGCCGAGATCCTCGATCCCGTCGAGGAACCCCGCCGGGAGCTGCGACCAGTCGACCCGCGGCGCGCGCCCGGCGAGATCGCGGCCCAGCTCCGCGGCGCGCGCCTCCAGCCGGTCGAACTCCTGGATGAGCGGCGCCGCGTCCGCGCCGGCCGCGCCCAACTCGGCGAGCGCGTCGCGGCGGATCGCGTCGAGCTGCCGGGCGTGCCACGCGCGGCCGAAGAACTGCGTCGCGATCTCCGGCACTTGATGGGCCTCGTCGAGGATCACCGCGTCGGCGCCGGGCAAGAGGTCGCCGAAACCCTCCTCCTTCAACGCCAGATCCGCGAGCAACAGGTGATGGTTCACGACGACGACGTCGGCGGCCTGGGCCGCGCGGCGCGCCTCGAGCACGTGGCAGTGGTGCGCGTGCGCGCACTCCGCGCCGAGACAGTTGTCGCGCGTCGAGGTGATCCGCGGCCACAGCGGCGAGCGCTCCGGCAAATCCGCGAGCTCGGCGAGATCGCCGGTCTTCGTCGACGCCGCCCAGCGCTCGACGCGCACGAGCGCGCGCGCGGTCGCACGCTCGAAGCCCGGCAGCGCGCGCTCGCGGGTCGCGAGCTCCAGCCGGTGGCGGCACAGGTAGTTCGCACGGCCTTTCAGCAGCGCGACCTGCGCCGGGCTGCCGAGCGCGCGCGCGAGCAGCGGCAGGTCGCGGTGATAGAGCTGGTCCTGGAGCGTGCGCGTCCCGGTCGACAGGATCACCCGCCGCCCGGACAGCAGCGCCGGGACGAGGTAGGCGAAGGTCTTGCCGGTCCCGGTGCCCGCCTCGACGATCAAGGGCTCGGCGAGCGCGAGCGCGCGCGCGACCGCCGCCGCCATGGCGGACTGCTCCGGCCGGACCCGATAGCCCGGCCACGCGTGCGCGAGCGGGCCGGACGGGGCGAAGCACTCCGCGACGTCGTTCAGCATCGGCGCGGCCTCAGCGCAGCACCGCGGTGTAGCGCAGGTACGCGACCGATCCGGACTGCAGCGGATCCTCGAGCACCCAGCACAGGTTGGTGTAATCGGCCGCCGTCGCCGGTCGCGGCCGGCCGTCCGCCCCGGCCACGCGCAAGCGGCCCGGCGCGGCGTACGTGCGCCCGCCGTCGACCGAGAAAGTGATCCTCGCGCCGGGGCCGACCGCGGTGTCCACGACGTAGCGCATCCGGTCCGGGATCGGCGTGGTCACCACGACCCCGGTCACCGGCAACTGACCGAGATTGGTCACGCGCAAGGTATAGATCACCGGATCGCCCGCGACGACGCGGTTCGCCGGAACGAGTTGGATCCGGGCGTGACCGTCGACGACGACGTGGCGCTCGACCGCGGCGGTGGTCGCGACCCCGATCGTGCCGCTCGGGATCGTCGTCGGCGCGGGCCCCGGCGGGGGCGAGGCCTGCGCGAGCGCCGCGCGGGCGAGCACGCAGGCCCCCGCCGCCGCGAGCGCGACCGCCGGTCGTCGAGCCGATTTTCGGTGTAAATCCATGATCTAAGAGGATTTTATACGTATGTTAGTATAATTGCTTTACAGTCGGCGCTGAAGGACACCCATGGCGATCGCTCCGCATTCGCTCGAGCACCTGTCATCGATCAGCCACGAAGTCGCCGCCTGGGTCGCCGAGGTCGCGCAGCTGACCGTGCCGTCGGCCGTGCATTGGTGCGACGGGAGCGATGCCGAGTTCCGAATGCTGCAGCGTGGGCTCGTGTCGTCGGGCGAGCTCATCCCGCTCAACGAGAGCGCTTATCCGGGCTGTTTCCTGTATCGCTCCGACCCGACCGACGTCGCGCGCGTCGAACACCTGACCTTCGTGTGCACCCGCAGCCGCGACGACGCGGGTCCGAACAACCTGTGGATGGCGCCCGCCGAGGCGCACCGCAAGCTCGACGACCTGTTCCGCGGCTGCATGCGCGGGCGCACGATGTACGTGATCGCGTACTGCATGGGCCCGCTCGACTCGCCGCTCGCACGCTGCGGCGTGGAGATCACCGACAGCCCCTACGTCGTGCTCAACATGCACTTGATGACCCGGATGGGGCGCGCGGCGCTCGAGCGCATCGGCCGCGAGGGCTCGTTCGTCAAAGGGCTGCACTCGACCGGCGAGCTGGATCCGGCGCGGCGCTTCATCATGCACTTTCCCGAGGAGTCGACGATCAAGAGCTTCGGGTCGGGCTACGGCGGCAACGCGCTGCTCGGCAAGAAGTGCCACGCGCTGCGGATCGCGAGCTGGCAGGCGCGCCGCGAGGGTTGGCTCGCCGAGCACATGCTGATCGCCGGGATCGAGAGCCCGGACGGACGGACCCGCTACGTCGCCTGCGCGTTCCCGTCGGCCTGCGGCAAGACGAACCTCGCGATGCTGATCCCGCCGGCGAGCTACCCGGGCTGGAAGATCTGGACCGTCGGCGACGACATCGCGTGGCTGCACCCGGGGCGCGACGGGCGGCTCTACGCGATCAACCCGGAATCCGGCTACTTCGGCGTCGTGCCGGGCACGAACCCGAAGACCAACCGCAATGCGTACGAGACGATCCGCCGCGACACGATCTTCACGAACGTCGCGCTGACCGCGGGCGGGGAGCCGTGGTGGGAGGGCCTGCACGAGGGCCAGCCCGCGTTCGACTGGCGCGGGCAGCCGTACGACCCGGCAAACGGTCCGGCCGCGCACCCGAACTCGCGCTTCACGGTCGCCGCGAAACGCAATCCGAGCTACACGCGCACGGCCGAGGACCCGGACGGCGTGCCGATCTCGGCGATCGTGTTCGGCGGCCGGCGCCGCACGCTCGCGCCGCTCGTCTATCAGGCGCGCAGCTGGAACCACGGCGTGCTGGTCGGCGCCTCGGTCGCCTCCGAGACCACCGCCGCCGCGACCGGCGAAGTCGGCGTGGTGCGCCGCGACCCGATGGCGATGAAGCCGTTCGCCGGCTACAACTTCGGCGACTACTGGGATCATTGGATCAAGGTCGGGGCGCGCCTCGAGCACCCGCCGCAGATCTTCCACGTGAACTGGTTCCGCCAGGGCGCGGACGGGAAGTACCTGTGGCCGGGGTTCGGCGAGAACCTGCGCGTGCTGCGCTGGATGCTCGATCGCTGCGACGGCAGCGCGGGCGCGGTCGACACGCCGATCGGGCACCTGCCCGGGCCGACCGACCTCGACGTGCACGGGCTCGACCTGCATGAATCGACGATCGAGGAGCTACTCGCGGTGGACCGGGACGCGTGGCGCGGCGAGTTCGACGCGATCGGCGCCTACCTCGGCGAGTACGGCGAGCGGCTCCCGCAAGCGCTCGCCAGAGAGCTGCACGAATCGATGCAACGCCTGCACGCGCGCTGAGCGCGCGGTCCGCTCACTCCTCGCAACGATAGCGGATCACCTGCGAGGAGTTGCTGTCCGGCGCGCGGCCGAGGCCGATCAGTCCCTCGCCGCGGATCTGCATCGAATCGCGCCGCACGAACGCCTCCTCGCCGTCGTTGCCGACGACGAACGTGCCGTTCGTGCTCTGATCGACGAGCAGGAACTTGTTGCGGCTGATCTCGACGCGCGCGTGCAGCCGCGAGATCAGGTTGCCCTTCACGACGAGGTCGTTCTCCTCGGCGCGGCCGATGCTCACGTTCGCGCGCGCCTCGTCGACCACGACCTCCTGGCCCTGGTAGCGCAGCCGCAGCCGCAGCGGCCGCGGCGCGTGCTCGCGCGCGGCGATCTGGGGCACCATGCTGGTCACGTCCTCCGGCTGCCAGAGCACTTCGTAGAGCGCGACCTCGCTGCTGCGGCCCTTCAGCGTCGCGACGTCGATCTGGCGCACCGCCGCACGCCATTCCGAGGCGAGGTGCTCGACGGTCGTCGCCGTCGTCATGATCTGGCCGGCCTTCGCCTGGCTCGTCATCCGGTTCGCGGTGTGGACCGCCGCGCCGAAGATGTCGCGCTGCTCGGCGACGACCGGGCCGTAGTTGCAGCCGATCCGGATCGCGACCGCGTGCTCGCCGATTTTCAGGCCCGGGTGCGTGGTGATCTCCCGCTGCATCTGGGCCGCGGCGTTCAACGCGTCGTCCGCGGTCGGGAAGGTCGCCATCACCTCGTCGCCCATCGTCTTGATCACGGTACCGTGGTGCTGCTCGGTCGCCCCGCGCATCACGTCGATGCAGATCCCGACCATGTCGCGCGCGCGCAAGTCGCCGAGCTGTTCGTAGAGCTTGGTGCTGCCGACGACGTCGGCGAACAGGATCGCAACTTCGACTTCGTTTCCCATGGTCGAGGCCCGATTATACTTAATCCGTCCCTGAAAGCTCCGCACTGCCGCGACGAGCGCCCCCCGGCGCCCGCGATCAGGCCGCGATCCGGCCGCGAATCAGCGGCAGCGCCGCGGTGAGCGTGTCGGCATCGGCATCGGGGCGTTGCGCGAGCCCCCCGAGGAAACGCCGCCATGCACGCGCCCCCCCGGTGCCGGTGACCAGGCCGTGAAGGTGGCGGGTGATCGAGTGCAGCCGCGTCCCGGCGGCGATCTCCCGCCGCGCGTACACGACGATCGCCGCGAGGATCTCCTCCGCAGCGGGCGCCCGGAAGCCGGCGTCGAGGATCGCGGTTTCCAGCTCCGCGAGCAGCGCCGGGCGGTGATACGCCGCCCGCCCGAGCATCACCCCGTCGATCCCGTGACGCAGGTGCTCGCGCACCGCCGCGGTCGTGCCGATCCCGCCGTTCAACACCACCACGAGCGAAGGGCGCTCGCGCTTCAGCCGGTACGCGACCTCGTAGCGCAGCGGCGGGACCTCCCGGTTCTCCTTCGGGGAGAGCCCGCCGAGGATCGCCGAGCGCGCGTGCACGATCAGCGCGGCGACGCCCGCGTCGGCCTGCGCGGCGGCGAAGGTCTCGAAGAACCGGTAGTCGTCGTGCCGATCGACGCCGATCCGGCACTTCACCGTGACCGGGACGCGCACCGCCGCGCGCATCCGCTCGACGCACGCGGCGACGGTCGCCGGCTCGAGCATCAGGCATGCGCCGAATGCGCCCTCGCGCACCCGGTCGCTCGGGCAGCCGCAGTTCAAGTTGATCTCGGCATAGCCCGCGGCCGCGCCGATCGCGGCCGCCTCGGCGAGCTCGCCCGGATCGCTCCCGCCGAGCTGCAGCGCGACCGGGTGCTCGGCCGGGTCGTGCGCAAGCAGCCGCGCGCGGTCGCCGCGCAGGATCGCCTTCGCGTTGATCATCTCGGTGTAGAGCAGCGCGTGCGGCGAGAACAGCCGGTGCACGTACCGGCAGTGCCGGTCGGTCCAGTCCATCATCGGGGCGACCGAGAGCCGGCGGTCGGGCGGACCGGTGCTTTTCCCGAGGGAAATGCTGGTTTTTATGGCGTCTTCCACTGGCGGTGCGGCTGCGGGGTTCCTGGGCATCGCGGGTAGTCTATCGTTTGCCGGGGAGACGTACCGGACTCACGGCCGTCCGTGAGCGCCGGCGGCTCAGCCGGCGGGCGTTGCGGCGATGGAGCGCGTTCCGCCGCTCTTCGTCGGCGCGCTCACCGCCCGCCGGGGTAGGGAAACTCCGCGATCGGGCGCGGAACGGCGATGTGGAAGCCCTGCGCGAACCCGATCCCGAGGCGCGCGAGCTCCGCGAACACCTCGGCCGACTCGACCCGCTCGGCGATCGTGCGGATCCCCATCGCGCGGCCGACCTGGCTGATCGCCTCGACCATGCTGCGATCGACCGGATCCCGGGTGACGTTCTCGATGAACTGCCCGTCGATCTTCAGGTAGTCGACCGGCAGCGTCTTCAGGTACAGGAACGAGGACAAGCCGCTGCCGAAGTCGTCGAGCGCGAAGTGGCAGCCGCGCGCCTTCAGCTCGCGCATGAAATGCACGACGTTGCCGAGGTTCGCGATCGCCGCGGTCTCGGTGATCTCGAAGCACAGCGAGCCGGGCGCGAGGTGCGTCGTGCCGAGCAGCCCGATCAGGTCCTCGAGGAAGCGCTCGTCGTTCAGCGAGCTCCCCGAGAGGTTCACCGCGATCGTGTACGGCTCGACGCCGGGCGCGCCACGGTACGCGACCCGCTCGAGCGCCGTCTTCACGACCCAGCGGTCGATCGACGGCATCAGGCTGTAGCGCTCGGCCGCCGGGATGAACTCGGCCGGCGACACGAGCCGGCCCGGCTCGTCGCGCAGCCGCAGGAGCAGCTCGAAGTGCGCGCGCGCGGCGACGCCCGGGCTCGTCGGCACGATCGGCTGGAACGCGAGCTCGAAGCGGCTCTCCTCGCAGGCGCGGGCGAGCCGCGACACCCAGTGCATCTCGCGGTGCCGCTCCGGGACGTTGTCCGCGGTGTAGATCTCGACACGGTTGCGGCCCGACTCCTTCGCCGAGTAGCACGCAACGTCCGCGGCGCTCAGCACGCTCGCGATCGTCGGCATCTCCTCGGTGATCTCGACGATCCCGATGCTCACGCCGATCGTGAACGTGCCGTCCTGCCACACGAAGCGAAAATCGCGGATCGCCTGGCGCAGCGACTCGGCGACGCGGACCGCCTGGTCGAGCGCGCAATCCTGCAGCAGGATCCCGAACTCGTCGCCGCCGAGGCGCGCCAGCGTATCGCCGGTGCGCACCCGGGTCTGCAGCACGCCGGTGATCTGCTTCAGGAGCTGATCCCCCGCCGGGTGCCCGCAGGTGTCGTTGACCAGCTTGAACTGATCGAGATCGAGGTACAGGAGCGCGCGCCGCAGGCTCGGCTCCCGGCGCACCCCCTCGACCGCGGCCGCCAGCCGGTTCTCGAACTCACGGCGGTTGATGAGCCCGGTGAGCGCGTCGTGGCTCGCCTGGTAGCGCAGCGCGCGGTGGAGCCGTCGTTCCTTGCTGGCGTCGTGGAACACCAGGACCGCGCCGACCGTCTCGCCATTGCGGTTGCGGATCGGCGCCGCCGAGTCCTGGATCGCGATCTCGCGGTTCAACCGGGTCACGAGCACGGTGTGATCGGCGAGCCCGAGCACGCGCCCCTCGCGCAGGCAGCACATCACCGGGCACTCGGTCGCCGCGTGCGTCGCTTCGTCGACGACGGTGAGCACCTCGCCGATCAGCCGGCCTTGCGCCTCGCGGCTCTCCCAGCCGGTCAGGCTCTCCGCCACCGGGTTCATGTAGTCGATCCGGCCGGTCGAGTCGGTCGTGATCACCGCATCGCCGATCGACTGCAGCGTGACCTGTGCCCGCTCCTTCGCCTGGAACACCGCGGTCTCGGCCCGCTTGCGCTCGGTGATGTCGGTGAGCGTGCCCTCGTAGCCGATCACATGGCCCTGCGCGTCGCGCATCGCGCGGGCGTTGTCCGCGACGATCAGCATGCGCCCGTCCTTGCGGCGCAGCGTGAACTCGACGTTGCGCAGTTCGCCGTCGTTCTCCATCTGCCGGACCCAGGTATCACGGTCGTCCGGGTGCCAGTAGAGCCCCGACACCGGCAGCGCGCAGAGCTCCTCGGCCGTCTCGTAGCCCAGCATCTTCGCGAGCGCCCGGTTCGCCGCGAGGATCCGGCCGTCCGGGGTCGACCGGTACACGCCCTCGATCACGTTGTCGAAGAGCCCCCGGAACTTCGCCTCGCTTTCCCGCAGCGCCTCCTCCGCGGCGCGCCGCTCTATGGCGATTCCGGCGATCTGCGCGATCCGCGCGAGGAGTTCCACGTCGCGCGGGGACGGCGCGCCGGCCTCGCCCTGGTACACCGCGCAGGTACCGACCACGCGATCGTCGGACGCAAGGATCGGCATCGACCAGCACGCGCGCAAGCCGCCCTGCACGGCGATCTCGCGGCAGCGCTCCCAGACCGGATCCGTGGCGATGTCGGCCGCGATCACCGCCTCGCCGCGCGCCGCCGCGGCCGCGCAGCTCCCGTAACCCGGGATCGTCGGCACGCAGTCCATCGCGACGACGAACTCCCGCGGCAGACGCGGCACGACCGCGAAGCGCAGCACCCCGGCCGCCGCATCGAGGCGATTCAGCGCGCAGCGGCTCGCCGGCAGCGCGTTTTCGAGCAGATCGCCGATCGCCTCGAACACCGCGTCCAGCGGCGCGTTCGCCGCGATCTTCTCGAACACCCGGCGCTCGCCCGCGGCGATCGCCTCGGCGCGCTTGCGCTCGGTGATGTCGGTGATGCTCGCGCGCAACAGCCGCCGTCGCGAGTTCGGCAGCCGCACGAAGCGCACCTCGCACGGGATCGTGCGGCCTTCGGCGTCGCAATGCGTCCATTCGAACACCGGCGTGCCACCCGCGAGCGCCGCGTCGACGTGACCGCGCACGATGCCGAACGACGGCGTTCCGTCCATCTGCATCGGCGGACTGATCCGCGCGGGACCGCAGGCGAGGAGCTCGACGCGGGTCATCTTGAAGAAGCGGCACGCGTTGTCGTTCACGTCGACGAAGTGATCCGCGTCGACGTCGAACAGGACGATCGCCTCCGGGGCATGCTCGACCAGCACGCGGTAACGCGCCTCGCTGTCGCGGATCATCTGCTCGGCCGCCTGCCGCTCGCTGATGTCGCGGATGCACACGATGTAGCCGTCGCGGCGCGCGAGCGCCGCCTTGCTGACCGCGACCTCGACCGCGACCGTCGCGCCGTCCTTGGCGTGGCCCCAGACCGATTGCGCCGCCAGGTCGATGTGCGTGTCGTCGATCCGGGTCGCCCAGGCCTCGAGGCAGGCGCGCGCGCCGCGGGTCGCGAGGTCGGGCAGCAGGAAGTCGAGCGAGCGACCGAGGATCTCGGCCGGCGAGTACCCGAAGATCCGCTCGCCGGTCGGGTTGCAGCTTTCGATGTGACCGTCGGCGTCGACGGTGAGGATCGCATCCTTGACGTTGTCGAGGATCGCCTGCAGGTGGGAGGCGGTCTCCTCGCGGATCTCCCGCGTGAGCGCTTGCGCCTCGTCCGACAGGATCTGCATCGAACGGACGATCCCGCGCCGCTCCTCCTCGATCCGGTCGTACTGCTGGCTCACGCTGCGGAGCAGCGCCATGAGATCGAGCTCGCCGCCGCGCGCGCGCGCGTCGCTCAGCTGTCGTTCGAGCAGACGGTTGAAATCCGTCGCCGGCGGCAGCGTTCCTTGCAGGCGCAGGACTGTGGCGGTGTCACGTGCCAACTCGTTCGAACTCCCGGACAAATCGACGGCGTCCCGGCCGTCTCCGTTATCCGGAAATCTGCGACATCTCGCCGTAGACCGGCGTGACCTGATTCTCGTTTCGGGTACGGCGGCGGTCGACTTCGCGCAAATACCGCTTCCGCAGCCGGATCGTGCGCGGCGTGATCTCGATCAGCTCGTCGTCGTCGATGAATTCCATCGCCTGTTCGAGCGTGAACCGGATCGGCGGCGTGAGCACCACGTTCTCGTCCTTGCCCGCGGCGCGGATGTTGGTGAGCTTCTTGCCCTTCAGCGGGTTCACGACGAGGTCGTTCTCGCGGCTGTGGATCCCGATGATCATGCCCTCGTAGACTTCCTCGCCCGGGCCGATGCACAGCCGTCCCCGCTCCTGCAGCGCAAACAGCGAGTACGCGAGCGCGGTCCCCTGGCCGTTCGCGACCAGCACGCCCTGCGGGCGCTGGCCGAGCGCGCGCTGCACCAGCGGCCCGTAGCGTTCGAACACGTGATACAGGAGCCCGGTGCCGCGGGTCATGGTGCGAAATTCCGTCTGGAAGCCGATCAGCCCCCGGGACGGGACGCGGTAGTCGAGCCGCACGCGGCCGCGCCCGTCCGATTGCATGTCGAGCAGCGCGCCACCGCGGCCGCCGAGCGCGGTCATCACGTCGCCCTGGACGCTCGCCTCGACGTCGACCGCGACCTGCTCGTAGGGCTCGTGCGCGACCCCGTCGATCTCGCGCACGACGACGCGCGGCCGGGACACCGCGAGTTCGTAACCCTCGCGGCGCATGTTCTCGATCAGCACCCCGAGATGCAGCTCGCCGCGGCCGTACACGATGAACTTGTCCGGGTCCGCGGTCGGCTCGACCCGCAGCGCAACGTTGTGGATCGCCTCTCGATCCAGCCGCTCGCGGATCTGGCGGCTGGTCACGAACTTGCCCTCGCGGCCGAGGAACGGCGAGGTGTTGACCTCGAAGGTCATGCTGATCGTCGGCTCATCCACCGTGAGCGGCGGCAGCGCCTCGACGCACGCCGGATCGCAGATCGTCTCGGAGACCTTCGGTTCCGGGATACCGGCGAACGCGACGATGTCGCCCGCGGTCGCGCTGTCGATCTCGACCCGGGTGAGCCCGTGGAAGCCCTGGATCTGCGTGATCCGCTCGCCGCGCACGCGGCCGTCGCGGCCGACGACCGTGACCGCCATCCCGCGCCGCAGCGTCCCCCGCTGGATCCGGCCGATCCCGATCGCGCCGACGTAGCTCGAGTAATCCAGCAGCGCGACCTGCAGCTGCAACGACCCCGCCGCATCGACCGCCGGCGGCGGACAGTGCGTGACGATCGTCTCGAACAACGCGCGCATGTCGCCGCCGCGGACCTGCGGGTCGAGCCCCGCGAAACCGCGCAGCGCCGAGGCGTACACGACCGGGAAGTCGAGCTGCGCGTCGGTTGCGCCGAGTCGATCGAACAAGTCGAAGGTCTGGTCGAGCACCCAGCCGGGGCGTGCCTCCTCGCGGTCGATCTTGTTGATCACGACGATCGGGCGCAGCCCGTGCGCGAACGCCTTCTGGGTCACGAACCGCGTCTGCGGCATCGGCCCATCGACCGCATCGACCAGCAGCAGCACGCCGTCGACCATCGCCAGCACCCGCTCGACCTCGCCGCCGAAGTCCGCGTGGCCCGGCGTGTCGACGATGTTGATCCGGTAGTCGTTCCAGACGATCGCGGTGTTCTTCGCGAGGATCGTGATCCCCCGTTCCTTCTCGATCGCGTTCGAGTCCATCATGCGCTCCTCGACGTCCTTGCGCGCATCCAGCGTTCCGGATTGGCGCAGCAATTGATCGACGAGCGTGGTCTTGCCGTGGTCGACGTGGGCGATGATCGCGATGTTGCGGAGGCGTTCGGTCACGGCGGGCTCGGGGAGGTGCGGGGGTAGCCGAATATTATAACCGAAAATGCGCCCCACCGGGGAATCGATGGACCTCCTCGCCGGGCCGTCGGACCGCGGGGCCGATCAGCGGCCCGCGGTCGAGGCGGGCGCGCCCGCCGCCGCGGCGCCGACGATCAGCGGGAGCGCGTAGCGACCCTGCGTGCTGCCCAGGGCGTCGCTCAGCGTGAGATCGAGATCGAGGGTCTGCACGCCCGGCGCGGTCGGGATCACGACCACGCGGGTGCGATAGGCCACCCTGCCGTCGAGCGCGGGCAGCGCTCGCGAGCGCTCCGCGGCGGCGACCGAGAACGCCGGGTCGTCGACGATCGTGAGCGTGCCGGTATTCGCCGAGTTCGTCGGAATCAGCGCCAGATCGATCGCGACGGGCGCACCCGCGACCGGGCGGGTCTCGGGCGCGAACTTCAGTTTCAGCGCCAGCGTGCCCTTGCCGATGCGCGGCGCCTCGACGAGTCCCGCGGTGTCGTTCGCGGCCGCCCGGCGCCGGGCCTTGGCCTGTTCGGCGGACCGCGTGGCGCGCGCAACGGACTGCGCCTGCGGCCCGCGGTGACAGGCCGCGAGCATCGTGACTGCCACGCCGAGCGCGAGCGACCGAAGGCTTCGCATGGCCCCAAGAATACCGAAACCCGGGGCGATCACAACTCGAGCGGCGGGGCCTCGACCGCGGCGAGCTGCTCCTCGAGCGCCCGGTAGTGCTCCTCCCAGTAGCGCGGCTCCGCGAACCACGGGAACGCCCGCGGGAATGCCGGATCCGCCCAGCGCCGCGCGATCCAGGCCCCGTAGTGGATCATCCGCAACGCGCGCAACGGCTCGATCAGCGCGATCTCGCGCCGGTCGAACGGCAGGAATTGCTCGTAGCCCTCGAGCAGGTCCGTGAGCGCGACCCGCATCTCGCCCGCATCCCCCGCGAGCAGCATCCACAGGTCCTGCACCGCCGGGCCGGTCGTGCAATCGTCGAGGTCGACGAAGTGCGGACCGGCCTCGGTCCACAGCACGTTGCCGCGGTGGCAATCGCCGTGGATCCGCAGCACCCGGGCGCCACGCCAGCCGCTCGCACACGCTTCGACCGCCTCGAGCAGCGTCTCGGTCAGCTGCTCGTACTTCGGTGCCAGATAATCAGGAACCCAGCGGCCGCGCAGCAGGAAGTCGCGCGACTGCCGCCCGAGCACCCCGACGTCGAGCCGCGTCCGGTGCGCGAACGCCGCCGC
>JAJYFF010000069.1 GCA_021785405.1 Pseudomonadota bacterium
GCGACCCAGATCTCGAGCACCCGCTCCGGCGCCCGGTCGAGCAGCGCTTCGACCGCGTGCAGTCCGTGGACGTACTCACGGCCGCCGTCAACCACGCCCGCCTCGCCGGCGCCCGCCCCCGCCGCCTCCGCGGCCCCCACCACCACCGCCGCCGCCGCCGCGGCGGCGCCCCTCCGGGCGTCGCGGGCCGCGCCCCGCGCGGTTCGGTTCGGCGTGATCCACCAATTCGAAGTCGACCTGGCGCTGCGCGAGGTCGACGACGCACAACCGCACCTGCACCGGATCCCCCATCCGCAAGCGCCGCCCGGTCGAACGCCCGACGAGTCCGAGACCGCCGTCATCGAGCTCCCAGAAGTCGCCCGGGATCGCCGACACGTGGACCAGACCGTCGATCGGCATCTCCTTCAGCTGCACGAACAGGCCGAACTCGAGCGCGCTGGTGATCGTCGCGTCGAAGGTCTCGCCGACGCGCGGCCGCAGGTACAGGCACTTCAGGTACCCGAGCACCTCGCGCGAGGCTTCGTCGGCTCGCCGCTCGCGTTGCGAACTCTCGCGGCCGAGCGCCTGCAGATCGTCGGCCCCGTAACGGTGACCGGACGGGCTCGAAGGCGTGGTCGACGCCTTCAGCGCGCGATGCACCAGCAGGTCCGGATACCGGCGGATCGGCGAGGTGAAGTGCGCGTACTCGGCGAGCGCGAGGCCGAAATGGCCGATGTTGGTTTGCTGATAGACCGCCTGCGCGAGCGCGCGGATCACGAGACCCTCGAGCAGCGCGCCGTCCGGCCGGTCGACGAGCCGTTCGATCAACAGCCGGAACTCGCTCGCGGTCGGCTCCTCGGAGAACGGCGCACCGATCTTCAGCGCATTCATGACCCGGCGCAGCTCATCGACGCGTTTGTCCTCGGGTCGACCGTGCACGCGGTACAGGCTGCGGGTCTGCGTGAGGCGCAGCGCGGTCGCGGCCTGGACGTTCGCCGCGATCATGCATTCCTCGATCAGCCGGTGCGCGTCGGTGCGCACGACCGAGTGGAAGCCCTCGATCGCGCCGTCGGCGCCGATCCGCGCCTTGACTTCACCGCTGCGGAAATCGAGTGCGCCCCGCGCGTCGCGCGCCGTCTTCAGCGCGCCGAACAGCTCGTGCAGCGCGCGCAGCGACGCGGCGACGTCGTCGCCGAGCCGCGGTGCGGCCGGCGCGCGCGGGTCCTCGAGGAACGCCCACGCGCTCTCGTAGGTCAAGCGCTCGTGCGACCGGATCACCGCCTCGTAGAACCGCGCCTTGCCGAGCGTGCCGGTCTTGCCGACGCGCATGTCGCAGACATAGGCGAGCCGATCGACCCGCGGCATCAGCGAGCACAGGTGATTCGACAGGTGTTCCGGCAACATCGGGAACACGCGGTCCGGGAAGTACACCGACGTTGCGCGCGCGCGCGCCTCGAGATCGATCGGGTCGCCGACGCGCACGTAGTGGGATACGTCGGCGATCGCGACGACGAGGCGCCAGCCGCCGCCGCGCAGCGGCTCGGCGTAGACCGCGTCGTCGAAGTCGCGGGCATCCTCGCCGTCGATCGTGATCAACGGCAGGGCGCGCAGGTCCTCGCGCCCGGCGCAATCGGCGGGCGTGACCTGCGGCGCGAAGCGGTTCGCGGCGGCGTTGACCGCCTCCGGAAATCGCTCCGGCAAATCGTGGCGCAGCAGCGCGAGACGGGCGGCGAGATCCGCCGGCCGAAGATCACGCAGCACCTCGACGACCCGGCCACGGGCTGCGATCTCGCCGACCGGCCGCTTGGTGACCTCGACGATGACGTAGTCGTCGTCGGCCGCGCCGCCGCGATCCGCGAACGGCACTTCGACCGCGTACCAATGGCCGGGATCCTCGGGCGCGACCCGGCCGTGGGCGGGTCCGGTGTGCCAGATGCCGCCGATCCGCGCCGGTGCGTCGGCGATGCGGCGAAGCAAGCGCGCGAGCGGACGGCCACGTTCGTTGACGCCGACGACCCGGACCTCGACGCGGTCGTTGTGCATCAGCGTCGCCGCATCGGCGCGCGCGAGCGCGATCCACGGGCCGCCGTCGTCCGGGACGATCGTGACTTCGCCGCTCGAGCGGCCCCGCACCCGACCGGCGATCCGCTCCGCGGTCGCGACACTCGCGTACCGGCCCGCCGTGAGCACCGCTTGTCCGTCGCGCACCATCGCCGCGAGCCGCTTGTCGAGCGCGGCGCGCTCCGATTCCCGGGTGATCCCGAGACGCTGGGCGATACGGTCGGCGGTGAGCGGCTCCGGCGCCTGCGCGAGATGCGCGAGCAACAGTTCGCGGCTCGCGATCGGCGCCGCGTAGCGCGACTGCTCGAGTTCCAGCTTCGGGTCTTGCGCCCGCCAGTCGCCGGCCGGCGGATCCGCCGCGCCGGCCTCGCCCCGTCGGCCGTCGGTCCGCGCCGCCGCGCCCGCACGGCGGCCGTTGCGCGGCCCGTGATCACCCGTCTGATTCGTCATGGCTTCAATACTCCCGCGGTCGGCCTCCCGGCCGGCCGGATTCGATTCGATTGACAAGGCACGGGGCGGTGCGTAAATTTCGCCGCCTGCGCCGTTGGCGCGCCCCCTCTTGCCCAGGTGGCGGAACTGGTAGACGCGCTGGTTTCAGGTACCAGTGGAGAAATTCGTGGAGGTTCGAGTCCTCTCCTGGGCACCACTCCTCGAGAACCCGTTAGTTATCAGATACTTGGTTCTTGGCTGACCGTTCGCGGACCGATGCGCTTCGGCGTCGGCGACCACCCAGGCGGATGGCGCGGGCCGGCGGGCGCCGGCGACCGGTCACCCGGCCAGTCTAACAGCAAACACGGCGCTCGCGCGGCGCGTTGCGCCCCGCTCACGCGGGGGTCGCGTAGATCTCGGCGGGTAGCGCCTCGCCGATCGCGTGCTCGTCGAGGTGCACCAGATCCTTCGGAATCTCGAGCACGACCATCGACGCGAGCGACTTCGGCAGGACCGTGCGCAACCGACCGAGGAAGCCGGGCTCGGCCACCAATACGAGCCGCGTGAAGTCCGCCCGGGACTGCTCCAGCGCCGCCACGATGCGGTGGGCGAACACCTCGGCCTCGTGCTTCGACGGCGAGCGTTCGCCCTGCGTTCCATGATGCGCCACTGCGCCGCGCCGACCCGGGCCGGGCGCGTGGTCGAACACGCGGCCTGGGCGGTCGGACTTGAAGTCCCGGTCGTGCCAATGCGCTTGCGGGTCCTCGAGTCGCTCGACGAGCCGCAGCGGTCCCCGCACGGGCGGCGCCGCGAAAATGCGGGCCTGCGCACGATCCGCGACGACGACGCGCAGGCTCATGGGCGCCGCTCCGGCGCGGCGTTCGCGACTTCGAGGTTGCCGATCGATCTGCGGTTCATGCCCGAAGCATACGACCCTCACGGGGTTCGATCATCTGGCTTGTCCGAACCTGCGCCCTGGAAAACCCGCATGACAGTGCGGGGAAATTCGGCGATCATTGAGGCGATCCACATCGACCCGCGCTGCCGCACTGGGGTATCGGATGCAAAAATCGCTGCAAATCACCTTTCGTCACATGCCCCCGTCGACCGCGGTCGAGACCACGGCCCGTGAACTCCTCGGGCGCCTCGAGCGGGTGCACTCGCAGATCATCGGTTGCCACGTGACCGTCGACACGCCGGATGCGCACCAACACAAGGGCGCGCCGTTCGTGATCAAGATCGACATCGAGGTGCCGGGCCGCACCGTGCACGTCGACAGCACCAAGAGCCGGCATCCGGAGGACGCGGACGCCTACGCCGCGCTTCGCCATGCGTTCGACACCGCCCGCCGGATCCTCGACGAGCACGCGCAGAAGCGCCACGCCCAGGACCATCGACTCGAGGGCTGACGCCCCACCCGCACGCGCCGCGGTGCGCGCTCAGGGCGCCGCCGGCGCCGCCACGCGGTGCGCGCGCAGCGACTCGATCACCTCGCGATCGGTCGTCTGGTCGAATCGCTCGTACCATTCGCCGACCGCGTTGAACGACGGCGGCGTCTGCAGACAAACCACCTGGTCGGCTTCGCGTCGCAAGACCTCGCAGGCCTCGACCGACGCGGTCGGCAACGCGACCACGATCCGCGCCGCGTGCAGCGCGCGCAGCGCGGCGACCGCCGCCCGCATCGACGCACCGGTCGCGGCGCCGTCGTCCACCAGCAGCACCGTCTTGCCCTCGACCGCGAGCGGCGGCGACCCCGCGCGATAGAGCCGTTCGCGCCGTTCCAGCTCGGCGCGTTCGCGCGCGACGATCGCGTCGATCGCGCGCGGGTCGGCCGCGAACCAACGGGCGACCTCCGGGTTGCGCACGACGACGCCGGCCGCGATCGCACCGACCGCGAGTTCGGGCTGTGCCGGCGCGCCGAGCTTGCGCACGATCAGCACGTCGAGCGGCAGCTCGAGCGCGGCGGCGATCGCGTGCGCGACCGGCACGCCGCCGCGCGGCAGGCCGAGCACGATCGTCGCGGGGCGCCGCGCATACTCGGCGAGCCGCGGCGCGAGCGCTCGCCCGGCGTCGGCCCGATCGTGGAACACCTGCAAGCGCTCGTACTCCCGCATGCGGTGATTGTCCGCGTCGCGACGCCGCGCGGCACTCGTGGAAATCCCCGAGCACACCCGCGCGGCCTACGGGTGCAAGTGCGCTACGCGAACGGACTCTCGAGGACGATCGTCTGATCGCGATCCGGTCCGGTCGAGATCATCGTGATCGGAATGCCGACCAGCGCCTCCAGGCGCGCGAGGTACGCCTTCGCGTTGCGCGGCAGGGCGTCGTAGCTCGACAGGCCCGCGGTGCTCTCGTTCCAGCCGGGCAGTTCCTCGTAGACCGCGGCGCACTCGCCGAAGCTCGTCGACGACATCGGCGGCGCGTCGACGATGCGGCCGTCGATCCGGTAACCGACGCAGACGCGCACCGAATCGAGGCCGTCGAGCACGTCGAGCTTGGTCACGCACAGCGACGAGCAGCTGCTGTGCACGACCGAGCGGCGCAACGCGACCGCATCGAACCACCCACAGCGCCGGCGCCGCCCGGTCACCGAGCCGAACTCGTGACCGACCCTCGACAGGTGTTCGCCGTAGGCGTCGAAGAGCTCGGTCGGGAACGGACCCGCGCCGACGCGGGTCGCGTACGCCTTCACGATTCCGAGGACCTCGTGCAGTCGCCGCGGCCCGATGCCGGTGCCGGAGGCCGCGCCGCCGGCCGTCGTCGTCGACGAGGTCACGAACGGATAGGTGCCGAGATCGACGTCGAGCATCGCCCCCTGCGCCCCCTCGAACAGCACGTTCCGGCCTTCCGCGCCGAGACGATCGAGGATCCCGGTCACGTCGGCGACGTACGGCTTCAGCCGCTCGCCGAGCGCGAGGTTCGACTCCAGCACCTGCTGGAAATCGACCGGCGGCACGTGGAAGTAATGCTGCAGCACGAAGTTGTGGAAATCGAGGATCTCGCCGAGCCGCGCGGCGAATCGCTCGCGGTGGAACAGGTCCGCGACGCGCACCGCGCGGCGCGCGACCTTGTCCTCGTAGGCCGGTCCGATCCCCCGCCCGGTGGTGCCGATCGCATTCGCGCCCTGCGCCTGCTCGCGCGCGCGGTCGAGCGCGACGTGCGACGAGAGGATCAGCGGGCAGGACGGGCTCACGCGCAGCCGGTCGAAGACCGGGACGCCCTCGGCGATCAGCCCCTCGGCTTCGCGGAACAGCGCTTCCAGCGACAGCACGACGCCGTTGCCGATCAGGCACTGCACGTGGTCGTGCAAGATCCCGGACGGGATCAGCGACAGGATCGTCTTCTTGCCGCCGATCACGAGCGTATGGCCGGCATTGTGGCCGCCCTGGAAGCGCACGACCGCGTGGGCCGCATCGGTCAGTAGATCGACGACCTTGCCCTTGCCCTCGTCGCCCCACTGCAAACCGATCACGACGACGTTCTTACCCATGACGAGAGACCCACAGTAGACCGAGACCGGCGACGATGCTCACCAAACCGCCCCACCGCAACCGGTCCGCATCGGTCTGCGCGAGGCGCGCCATCAGGCGTTGCGCCGCCACGGGGTCGAAGAAGGGCAGCAGTCCCTCGAGCACGAGGTAGAGCGCGAATGCGCCGCCCAGCGTGCGCAAGAGTTCACCCCAGCCGACGTCCACGATCGACCCCGCGACCGCTCAGCGCCCGGTGCCGGGGTGAGAGAAATACTTGAAGAACTCGCCCTTCGGCGAGACGACGAGCACGTCGCCCGACGTGCCGATCGCGTGACGGTACGCTTGCATGCTGCGGTAGAACGCATAGAACGACGGATCCTGCGAGTACGCCTGCGCGTAGATCTGGCTGGCCTGCGCGTCGCCGGCGCCGCGGATCTCCTGCGCCTTCGCACCCGCGGCGGCGAGGATCTCCGTCTGTTCCTTGCTCGCCTCGGCGCGCGTCGTCTCGGCCGACTCGAGCCCCTGCGCGCGCAGCTTCGCCGCCTGGGCCTTGAACGTCGCACGCATCCGGTCGAACACCGAATCGCGCACCTGCGACGGCAGATCGATCTTCGTGATGCGCACGTCGACGATCCGCACGCCGAGCCCGCGCGCGGCCGGCGCGGCGGTCAACAACATCGCGCGGGTGAACTCCGTCCGGTCGGCGGTGATCACCTGCTGCAGGGTGCGCTGGGTCACGACGCTCTTGATCGCGTCCTCGATCGTCTCGCCGAGGCGCGCGTTCGCGACGTCCTCGGATCCGCCGGTCGCCTCGTAATAGCGGCGCAGGTGGGCGATGCGCCACTTCACGTAGAAGTCGACGTTCAGTTGTTCCTGCTCGTGGGTCAGGAACCGCTCGTCGGGATAGAACTGGGTGAGCACGCGCTCGTCGAACTTCGACACTTGATCGACCAGCGGGATCTTGAAATGCAGGCCGGGCGCGAAATGCGTGCCGACG
The DNA here is from genome assembly GCA_021785405.1 of Pseudomonadota bacterium. Classification (GTDB taxonomy): domain Bacteria; phylum Pseudomonadota; class Gammaproteobacteria; order Steroidobacterales; family Steroidobacteraceae; genus Bog-1198. Next base: position 6,937 of record JAJYFF010000069.1, read on the forward strand.
ATCTGGCCGCCGACGGACTCGATCGCTCCTTGACCCTCGCTGACCGTGAACACGCTCGCGCGCACCAGCAGCGCGAGGACGGCCGCGGCGATCAGCGCCATGAGTACGCGGTTGTGCATCAGTGCTGCCCTCCACCGCCATGGTTCGCGTCGTCCGCGGGCGCGGCCGCGTCCGGCGGCGCGGGCAGCACGGGCTGCACCCGCACCGATGCGCTCCCCCCGGGCGAGGACGCCGCGCCCGGCGGCACGGCCAGGAGCTTGTCGAGCGGCAGATACATCACGTTCCCGCCATGCGAGGTCGCGACGACGACCTTGCGGGCGCGCGCGTACACCTCCTGCATCGTTTGCAGGTAGATCCGTTCGCGCGTGACCGCCGGCGAGCGGCGGTATTGCGCGAGCACGTCGTCGAAGCGCGCGGCATCCCCTTGCGCGCGCGCGACGACCCGGGCCTTGTACGCCTCCGCATCCTGGATCGTCTTCGCGGCGTCGCCGCGCGCGCGCGGCAACAGGTCGTTGCGGTAGGCCTGGGCCTCTTGCTCGTACCGCTGGCGGTCCTTGTCCGCCTTGATCGCGTCGCGCTGGGCGGCCTGGACCGGCTCCGGCACGTTGATGTCGGTGAGGTTCACGCTGACGATGTGGATCCCCATCCGGTAGCCGTCGAGCGTGCGCTGGATCACCACGCGGGCTCGCTGCGGAATCGTCGGGTCCATCGCGAGCGCCTGATTCAGCGTTGCCTGACCGATCACTTCGCGCATCGCGCTCTCGCACACCTGCACCAGCGTCTCGTCGACGTCGCGCACCTGGAACAGCAGATCCAAGGGATTGGGCTGGGTGTACTGGACCGCGGACTTCACCTCGACCAGATTCGTGTCCGCGGTGAGCACGCTCTCGTCGTCGGTGATGCTATAGACCCGCGAGACGTTGACGACGATCTTGCGCTCGATCGGCCACGGCCAGTGCCAGTTGTAGCCCGGCCCCATCGTCGCGACGTACTTGCCGAACCGCAGGATCACCGCCCGCTGCTGCGCATCCACCCGGTAGAAGCCGCTGCCCAGCCACACCGCGCCGACCACGACGGCGAGCACCGCCAGGCCTCGCCGCCAGTCGATCGGTGGCTTCGCGGACGCGCTGGCGGCCTTGTGACCGAACAGCCCGCCGATCCAGCGCCGCGCCTTGCGCAGGATCTCGTCCAAGTCGCTCTGCGGACGCTGGCGATTCCAGGGATTGCGCTTCTCGCCGGGGTCGTTCCAAGCCATCGTGGACCTTAACAATAGCGTTCGGGGTGCCCACCGCGGCACCATTCGAGCGGCCGGGGGGAGCGCGACATTCTAGGCAGCCGGACCGCCGCTCACAAGTCGCTCACGCAACTCGCTTTTTTTCGCCGGCGCGCGGCTCCGGGACGGCCTCGACCGTGACGCCGTGGCGGCCGGTGAGTGCGGCGAGGTCGTTGGCGTCGAGTTCGACATCGACGTCCCAGCCCCCGTCGTCGCGCTGCCGCTCCGCGCGCACCGCGTCGCGCCGATACAGCTCGGAACGCAGCGCCGCCGCCGACAGCGGCAATCGCAGCGTTCGTTCGAGCCGATGCGGCTTCACCGACGCGGCGATCGCCTCCCGCAGCCCCTCGAGCCCGGCGCCGCTGATTGCCGAGCACCACACCTGGGTCGGCCGCCCCTCGGCGTCGCGCTCGATCCGCGCCGCCTCGCCGCTGCGATCGATCTTGTTGAAGACCAGCAACTCGGGGACCTCGCCGGCGCCGATCCCGCGCAGCACCTCGCGGACCTGCGCGATGCGCTCGTTGCGGGACGGATCCGCGGAGTCGACCACGTGGAGCAGCAAGTCGCTCTCACGAGCCTCGAGCAAGGTCGAACGGAACGCCGCGACGAGTTCGTGGGGCAGTTCACGCACGAATCCGACGGTATCCGCGAGCACGGTCTCGCCGACGCCGTCGAGGCGCAGCCGCCGCACCGTCGGATCGAGGGTCGCGAACAACTGGTCCGCCACGTAGGTCGAGGATCCGGTGAGCGCGTTGAACAGCGTCGACTTGCCGGCGTTCGTGTAGCCGACCAACGCCACCGTCGGCACCGGCACGTCGCGCCGCACCCGCCGTCCGGTATCGCGCTGGAGCGCGAGCTTCTCGAGGCGCGTGCGCAACGTCCGGATCCGCTTGCCGATCAAGCGCCGATCCGTCTCGAGCTGGGTCTCGCCCGGACCGCGCAGGCCGATGCCGCCCTTTTGCCGCTCGAGGTGGGTCCAACCGCGGATCAGGCGCGTCGACAGGTGAACCAACTGCGCGAGCTCGACCTGCAGCTTGCCTTCGAAGCTGCGCGCGCGCTGCGCGAAGATGTCGAGGATCAAGCCGTTGCGGTCGAGCACCCGGCGGCCGACGAGCTTTTCCAGGTTGCGCTCCTGGCTCGGCGACAGCGTCCGGTCGACCAGGACCACGTCGGCCTCGGCCGCATCGGCACAGACCTTGATCTCCTCCGCCTTGCCGGAGCCGACGAAGTACTTCGGATCGGGGCGCGGCCGGGTCGCGAGCACGACGCCGACGCAATCGGTGCCGGCGGACGCGGCGAGCGCGCGGAACTCCTCGACGTCGGCGGGATCGACCGGCCGGCCGATGCCGACCCCGACCAGGACCGCGCGCTCGCCGCGCCGCGGACGATCAAACAACGGTCGGACGCCCGCGCGTCATTCGGCGATCACGGGCTCGGCGATCTCGCCATCCTCGCCGGTCGGCAGGCGCACGTTGCGTGCCGGCACGACCGTGGAAATCGCGTGCTTGTAGACCATCTGGCTGACGCTATTGCGCAGCAAGACCACGAACTGGTCGAACGAGTCGATCTGTCCTTGCAGCTTGATGCCGTTCACCAAATAGATCGACACGGGCACCCGCTCCTTGCGCAGTGCGTTCAAAAAGGGGTCTTGCAGCGACTGACCACGGGCCATGGGTGGAGCTCCTTGTTGTTCGATATCATTTGTCCGGTCGTGGCAGCAAACCCAAGAACGCGCGGCAAATGCCGCTGAATGCTAACACAGCGGTCACTCGGAGAGGTCGCCGCGCACGCCGCCGATCCGCTGCGACCCGCGGCGCCGAATCCGCATGCAGGTCGCCTCACTCGCGCGCCGCGATCTCGTCGGCGAGCGCCGCCTCGAGCGCCCGCGCCGCGTCCGCGCGCACGGCATCGAACCATCGGGCGGCGACGCGCCGCCGGAGCCAGGTCAACTGGCGCTTGGCGAGTTGACGCGACGCCGCAATACCGGCCTCCACCGCAACGTCCAGCGGCCAGAGGCCGGCCAAATGCTGCCACAACTGCCGGTATCCGACCGCGCGCATCGACGGATGTTCCCGCGTCAAGTCGCCGCGCTGATAAAAATCGCGGACTTCCTCCAGGAAGCCGGCGCGCATCATCGCGGCGAATCGCGTCGCGAGCGCGGCGTGCAGTTCGCCGCGTCGCGCCGGCGCAATCACGAATTCGAGGTAACGCACGTCCGCGAGCGCTGGCCTGCGCCGCGACTGCAACGCGCTGATCGTCGTGCCCGTCAAACGGAACACTTCGAGCGCGCGCTGGATGCGCTGGGGATCGTTCGCATGAATGCGCGTCGCGGCCGCCGGATCGATCCGGCGAAGCTCCGCGTGCAGCGCCGCCCAACCCTCGCGCGCCGCCTGCGCGTCGATCGCCGCGCGCACGTCGGGATCGCCCTCGGGAAGCTCCGCGATGCCCTCGGTCAGCGCGTGGAAGTAGAGCATCGTGCCCCCGACCAGCAACGGGATCCGCCCGCGCGACCAGATCTCGCCGATCACCCGTTCGGCATCGCGCACGAAATCCCCGGCCGAATAGCGCTCCGCCGGATCACGGATGTCGACGAGGTGATGCACGACGCGCGCACGCACCGCCGCGCTCGGCTTCGCGGTGCCGATGTCCATCCCGCGGTACACGAGCGCCGAATCCACGCTGACGATCTCGAGCGGCAGGCGGTCGACCAGGCGCAGCGCGAGGTCGGTCTTGCCCGCGCCGGTCGGACCCATCAGCAGGACCACGGTGCGCGGCATCAGCGACCGCGAAGGAACAGCCGATCGAGGTCGGCGAGCGACAACCGCACCCAGGTCGGCCGACCATGGTTGCATTGATCCGCACGCTCGGTGCGCTCCATCTCGCGCAGCAGCGCGTCCATCTCCGCCACGCTGAGCTTGCGATGGACCCGGACCGCGGCGTGACAGGCGGCGGTCGCGAGACGCCGGTCGATCGCTTCCTCGACCCGGCGCGACAGCCCCTGCTCGACGAGATCACCGAGCACGTCGACGACGAGCGCGGCGGGCTCGTAGCCCGCGAGCAGCGCCGGCACGGCCCGCAGCGCGAGTTCCCCCGGCCCCAGGCGATCGAGATCGAAGCCGAGCGCGGCGAACTCCGCGTGGTGCGCTTCGGCCGCCTCGGCGCGCGCCGGGCCGACGCGCAGCGTCTCGGGCACGAGCAACTGCTGGCTGTGGCGCTCGCCCCGCAGGAGCTTCTTCAAGCGTTCGTAGAGGATGCGCTCGTGCGCGGCGTGCATGTCGACGAGCACGAGGCCTTGCGCGGTCTCGGCGAGCACGTACGCGCCGTGCAGCTGCGCGATGGCATGGCCGAGCGGCGCGTCGTCCGGGGCATTGGCAGCACCCGTGCCGTCCGGTGGCCGCGCATCGTCCATGGCCTCGCGCACCGCGGCCCCCGCCTCGCGCACCGC